>CAYOWJ010000033.1:14703-20002 GCA_964407625.1 uncultured Lentimicrobiaceae bacterium | reverse complement strand
TCGTCAACAGGGTGAAACCAAACCCCGATTCCGGTAGTTTCGAGAGGAGCCAGCGTAATTGGCAAAACGATATTTTCATCAAGATAAAAAGCGGGATCAGAAATGGTTAATTCATCAATAACCAGGTTTGCATCTCCAATATTTACGACAGGCAAAAACCAGCGGGTTGTGGCGCCTGTCCTGATGTTTCCGTAATTATGCGAAGTCTCAGGAAGATAAATTGAAGGCCCCGAAATTACTGCCTCACCGGTCAAAGTCACTTCAACTTCAGGAGATACCGGGTCGCTGGATTGAATAGTGATGATTGTATTGAGTGATCCAACTTCGGTAGGTTTAAAGATTAATGTAATGTCGGTTGAGTTTCCCGGAGCAATGATTTGCGGATACACTTCCCACGAAAAAATTGGAACCGCATTTTGGATGAGCACATTATCCACCAATAATTCATAAGTTCCGATATTTGAAATGACCATATCCCAAACTGCAGAATCGCCAACAGCAACATTTCCAAAATTCCAGTTTATAACAGGGACGCTGATTACCGGCGTTCCCACACCTCCCAGATCAACTTTATAAATTGTACTCGGGCTGCTCAACTGGCCATCGACGTACCATAAATACTGGCCATCGTAAACTACTCCGGCGGGTTTCTGGTCTTCGGCAAGGTGAGTTTCGATCAAATCGCCGGAGATGGTATCGACTTTGTACAATTTGTTGTCGTTATAATCTGCAATCCAGAGGTATTCGTCCTGAAGGCAAATATCCCAGGGCTGAGCGCCGGGAGTCGGAAATTCCTTTAAAACATTTCCCTGGTTATCAACTTTGAAGATGCGGCCATCGGGGTTGTAGTAGGCTGCCGTCCAAAACAGGCCATTGTCATAAGCAATACCGCCCATGTACGTTGCGGGCAACTCAAACTGAAAGTTTACAGCTCCGGTAAGATCAAACTGATAAGCAATTCCCGGATCATAAGCTCCGGGATGATCGGTGGTCCAGAGAAATTGTCCATCCCATGTAAGACCGTAGGCATCTTCCTGAGGGCCATTGCAAACAAAGCTGATATTACCTGTTGCCGGATCTAATTTTTGGATCTGAGTGCCAGCTACCCCGTATTGCCCGAAATAGATATACTGCCCGTCCCAGGCAAGGCCGGAAGCTTTGCCGGGAACCGTAAAAGTTTCAAGAATCGTCCATTCACCGCCTTTACTTTCCTTAAAATTGCTGCCCGTTTGAGCGAACACTGATGCCTGAAAACAGCACAATACTGCGAATAAAATGCTTAAAAATGGTTTCATAGCTAATTCATTTTTGATAAAAACCAAAGTTTGATTCCAAAAAAGTAATATCGTCCAAGTTTCATTTGTCGAATTATCGAATTATCGAATTGTCGAATTGTCGAATTACCACATTATTCTATTCTTCCACTGCCTATTTCATCAGAATAATCTTACTTTCAGCTACTAAATTCCCACAGGTAATTTTGCAGAGATACACACCATTGGGTAAGCTTTTTCCACTTTGGCTGCCGGTGTTCCAGGCAAAATTTTGAGTTCCATTCTCACGCTGACCTTCAAAAACAGTAGAGATTAAGGTTCCTTTCAGGTCAAAAATCTGAACCAAAACCTGCCCTTTATCAGGATTTTCGATTGAAATATTTGCCTGGGTTCTCACCGGATTTGGAAAAATATTCACATCAAAATCTCCCGAAACCGAAGTATTTTCGACGCGGTTAATTACACCATCAAGATTGATCCGATAGCAGGAATTCCCGTAAGTGCCAATCACAAGATCCAGGGTTGGTTCATGAATTTTCATGGTAACAACTGCAACATTGGGCATTCCCGGAGTAATTCCGTACCAGTAATCTCCGCCGTTGTCCGTGCTGAAAAGGCCTGCATCGGTGCCGATGAAATAACGGTCTTCAAATTCCGGATCACATAAAAATACGTTAACAGGCAAATCTGGTAAATTTCCGCTGATGTCGATCCATGTCTGGCCAAGGTTTAACGATTTAAATACATGTGGCTGCGCCTCATCCCACCTGAATCCTGATACTGTGGCGTAAATTGTATTTTGCTCGAACGGATCGAATTTTACGCTGGTAATCCAGCGATCGGGCAAACCGGCGGTAATATTTTGCCAGGAACCTCCGGCATTTGTGGTAATATGCACAAGGCCGTCGTCAGAACCTGTCAGCAACATATCAGGATTTAATTTCGAAATATCAATCGTTGTGATTGTATGATAACTTGTACCGTCATCGCCTTTGGTAAGATCAGGACTGGCAATTTCCCAATAATAGCCGCGCTCGGTGCCTTTCCAGATGCGGTAAGTTCCGAAGTATAAAATCGAAGGATCGGTAGGATGCAAAACATAAGGTGATGACCAGTTGGTGCGGTCGGCAGCAGCAGGCTCGCCAATCCAGTTAAAAGTATAACCAAGATTTGAAGATCGGTTGAGATTTCCGTTTTGTGATTCGGCATAGATGAAAGTTGGATCGGTGTAATCGACCAGCGTGTACATACCGTCACCGCCTAAAATAGCCTCCCAGTCGTCGATATCGCCGGTAAGTGTGCGGATGGTGTTGTTATCCTGGGTTCCTCCGTAAATTCTCTCAGGAATCAGATAATCAATATCAATGGCGTAAAACTGGGTAATGGGGAGATTATTAATTTTTTCCCATGCATATCCATCATCATCGCTAATATAGAGGCCCCCGTCGTTGCCCTGGAAAATTCTTCCTGTAGCAGGATCAATCCACATGGCGTGGTGGTCAACATGAATTTCATCAAAATTCCAGTAACCGGCCAGGCCAATATAGGAATTTCCGCCATTGGTTGACTTGTACATTTCCATGCCCATCACATAAATCTGGTTTTCGTCGGTTGGATCAACTCTGATTTGCCCGAAATACCACCCAAAATTGCTGTTCATACCCTGGATGGAATTATGGTTTGTGGCAGTCCATGAAGTTCCGCCATTGGTTGTCTTATAAACCCCTACAAACGATTGGTTATCATAAAATGCGTAAAGCACATTTGGGTTCGATTTTGAAATATCAATACCAATCCTTCCCACATCGTTTCCGGTTGGCAGGCCGCTGGTCAATTCAGCCCAGGTATCGCCGCCGTTTTCTGACTTCCAGATACCCGATGAGTTTCCGAAAGAACGTCTATAATTCAATCCGCGGATGCGTTCCCACATCGCAGCATATAAAAATTCAGGATTTTCGGGATGCTGGACAATGTCGATTCCGGAGGTAGAGTCGGTGAGAAAAAGCACTCTTTGCCAGTTCTCCCCGCCATCGAGGCTTCTATAAATTCCACGTTGGTCGTTATCTGAAAAAAGGCTTCCGCAGGCTGCAACAAACACCCTTTGCGAATTTGAATAATCCACAACAACACGCCCGATGTAAGCCGAATTTTCGAGTCCCAGGTATTCCCAGTTTTCGCCGGCATCATAGGATTTGTACATTCCATTACCCAAAAAACTAAAACTCGACGAATTTGCTTCACCGGTTCCAGCGTAAATAATGTCGCTGTTATTGGGGTCAATGGCGAGGTCACCGATTGAAATTACTGGCGCATCATCAAAAACATTCTCCCAGTCATAGCCTCCGTTTGTTGTTTTTAATATCCCTCCAGTTGCTGCGCCTACATAAATAATGTCGGTATTTGCGGCAACAACTTCAATATCGGTAATCCGGCCACCTATGTTGGTCGGACCGGCCAATTCCCAGTTGAGCTTTTCCTGGTTTTGCTTTTGCAAAGCAACTCCGGCCTTCATGGCTTCAACGTAAGATTCCGTTTTTATCTGGTTGTAAGGATACATCCTTTGCATGGCAAGCCAGTCGTTTGGTTGATTCTGCGGATTGAGTTTCGCTTCCATCCTGATGAGTGTTTTCAGGTTTGGTTCATCAGAAATGCTTACAGCAAATTGTTTTTTTTGTGTAGGACTGGTTGGATTTTGAAGCAAAACCAGCCCTGAAATGGCTGCAAAAAGCAGGAAAAAAGTAACTTTAGTCTTCATTTTAATCGATGAAATTTGTTAAATGAACGAAAAACTGTTGGTATAAAAAATTTCCATAAAGATAATATTATTATCAGTTTCCGTGAGTAAATAGCCATCAGGAAAATACGAACTACACACTCAAAGCATTGAATTTAAAGAAGTAAGATTAAGCAGACATCAAAATAATATCCACAAAAATGGATTTTTCGCTTCATCTCAAAAATGAAAGCATTAAAAAATTATCCGATTTTATGCCTTTGCTACAATGAAAAAAGGCTTCCCTAATCATTTATGATAGTAGGAAAGCCTTTTTAGATGGCTCAACAGGTTCAAACCAATTATCTCTTCTTTACCGATCCGGCGCCACTAACTTCGCTGTCAACTTTTGGATCGCCAAGATATCTGATGTTAGCTGCACCTGAGGCACGTGCCTTTAGTTTATCGGTGACGTGTATTTCGGCATCGCCGGCACCACTCAATTCGAGGTCGAATTCTTTAACGATAAAATCTTCGGCATCTAACTCCGAAGCTCCCGACATATCTAACCGGCATGAATTTGCACTTCCTGCAAGATCAATTTCGCTGGCACCCGAAAAATTGCCATCAACATGGTCGGCTGTAAAATTCATTTCGATTTCTGATGCTCCGCTACCTTCAAATGAAAGATTTCCAAGTTCAAGTTTTCCTTCCGATTTTAGCTCTACAGCCCCTGATATGTCAATACTTTCGAGGGTTTTCACGGTAATGTAAAGATCGAGTTTTTTCGAACGATGGATGTTTTCTTTTGTGTTTACAACGAGTTTTCCACCACGAACTTCGGTTTCGATAATACTCATCAGATTTTCGTCAGCTTCAACAACCAGCGATTCGGTGCTCCCCTGGCTAATGAAAACCTTAAAAGCCCCACCAATTTTAATTCCGTCAAAAGCCTCAACCTTGCGGGTTTCTTTAACTACTTTTCCGTTTCCGTCGATTCCATCGATGTAATTGCAGCCTGCCGAAACCAGCGTAATTAAACCTAATAAAAGGCTTGTTGTGATTACCAATGCTTTTTTGATCATTTTGATTTTATTTAAAAAGTGAATTTATTTATTTTTTGAATGTTTTATCTGTGATAAACTTCGCCGGATCCAGTGGCTGAAACATCAACATTTTTTGGTTCTCCTTTGTATGTTATATCGCCGGAACCGCCCAGATTGGCAGTTAATGAGCCATTAACAAAAACAACCACGTCGCCGGAGCCATTTGTGCGGGCTTCGACATTCTCGGCAGGAAGGTTAAAAAGGTT
>CAYOWJ010000033.1:9853-14603 GCA_964407625.1 uncultured Lentimicrobiaceae bacterium | reverse complement strand
CCGCCATAGTCGCTTTCGATTTCGACATTTGCGCCGGTTGAAGCACCTTTTCCCATAACCCCTTGATATGAACTTTCGGTAGCTGAAACGGTTTTCATGCTAAAACTGGCCATATCATTTGGATATTCAAGTGTACAAAAGGAGGTCTGTGCTTTAAAATCATAGGTTGAACCTTGTTCAAAGTATAAATCAATTGATCCAAAACTATTTTCGACTGTGAGGTTTGTAAAGGATTTAAGGATGTTTCTGACCTTAAACCCACCATATTCATTTTCGATATTGAGGACTTTTGCTACCTGGCCTACTTCACAATCAGAAAATTTTGAGGTGATCTGTAAAACATCAACCTGCCCGATCTGAGTCTTGCCGCCTTCATTTTCAATTTTCATCGCAACAACTTTTCCGATCTCAAAATCGGAATAGCTTGCCTCAACCTTCAGGTTTTTGGCTTCGGTTACATCAAAATTTGAATAATTAACAACGAGATCACCTGAGACAAAATTCCTGATTTTGCCATTTCCAAAACCAATTTCCACGCTGCTATTTTCGCCTGTTAAAGCGCCTATCTCGAGGTTTCCGTATTCGCTGTTAATTTCGGAAACTCCTTCAACAACCTCAACATACGCATTTCCAAATTTATGATCCAATTGGAGTTTTACTGATTTAGGCATAAAGATTTCGATGTTGATGGTGAGGTTATTTTTTTCGTTTCCAAAAAGTTTATCATTGAAATCACTTTCAACCGAAACCTCGCTGCTGCTGCCGGCTACATCGATCCTGATTCTCGAAAAAATGCTTTCGGCTTTACTCTGATCGGACGTTTCGACTATTGCGGTAACTTTAACTGAAATAGCTTCTTCGTTCCAGTTTTTGCAATTCACTTCACCAAATTTGTGGTCAATTCTGAGCAGCGCACCTTTGTTAACGTTATACTTTGTTTCGACCAGGGTTTTCTCAATTTTATCCCTGGCTGTAAGACTGCTGATGCCTGAAAAGAAGAGGATTGCAGTGATAATTATCGAATAAAATGCTGTTCCAAAATGTGTTTTCATTATTTAAAATATTAAGGATTTGTTAATCTTTCGTTTTCGATATTTTGTTTAGACTGGTCGAGTTGCTGGATGATATTGTCCATGACCTCGGCCTTTTTGCGCTTGTTATTGACAAGTGCAGCTTTTAACGCCTTGTTTTCGGGATTTTTGGCGTATTCCTTTTCAATTTCAGCAAGGTTTGCATCTAAATTTTCGAGTTGTTTTTTTGCGGCAATCTTCACGATGTCGGCTTGTTCGGTGTTTATGGCAACCTGATCAATTTTCTCGACTTTTGAAATTGCGAGCGCTTCATAATAGGTAAAAACATCTTCGATTTCGGCTGAAAAGCTGATTTGAGTTACTTCGCGGATTACCATTCCACCAAGGTCCTCGATGGAATACCAGAAAATAAAGTAGGCTAAACCTAAGAATGCCGCGGCAACTGATGCAATTTTCAATATTCCACCCCAGCGGCTTCTGGCTGTTTCAGGCTGTTCAAGATTTTCGAGCTTTTCGATGAACCGTTGTTTATGCCCCTCTGACGGCACCGATTCATTAAAAAAATCTTTATTATCTTTTATTTTATTTTCTAAAAATGACATGATACTTATTTTGTTTTAAAAAGATTCATCATTACAGTTTATTCCAACAATTTCAACTTTAAATACCGGGTTCTCTCCCCCGATAATCCCGATTGCCATCGGGGTCGGGGTTATCGTAATCCAACATTCCGGTCGGATGTTCTGCTTTCCATAATTTTTTGAAGCAGTTTTTGTTTGGCTCTCAAATATTTTACACGGATATTTCCGTTGGTTGTGTTGAAGATTTCAGCCATTTCCTCGTGATCATAACCTTCGAGGAGGTGCAGCGAGATCAGGATTCTGTAATTTTCAGGCAGCTTTTTGATTCCTTCTCTGATTTCTTCCAACCTGCAAAAAACATTTTCCGAATATTCCTGCTCATCTGCGGCTGGATCTTTAAGTTCGATTGTACTTTCGTCGAGGCTTATCATTTCACGCTTTTTGCGAAGATGATTGATCGAATTATTCACGACAATTCTTTTCAGCCAGGCCCCAAAACTACCCTCTCCCCGATAATCTTCAATTTTCCTAAATGCTTCAAGGAACGATTCCTGCATGATGTCTTCAGCTTCCGCTGTGTTGCTTACAATCCTCAAACTCGTGTTGTACAACGCTTTGAAGTAGAGTTCGTAAATCCGGATCTGTGCATTTCGGTTTTGATGCCGGCAGGCTTCAATCAAATCCTGATGTATGTCTTTTACTATTGTCTCCAAGTTTTACTTTTGTGATTCGTTTAAATGACAAGGTGATTTTAAAAATGTTACACTTTCGTCAGATTTTTTTTAGCTCTTTTTGAATTGACTAAAGAGCAAATTTAATTTAAAAAAAAAGGACCTGTTTTTCAACAGATCCCCTCATTCTCACTAAAAAATTGCTATTGACCCAAATAAGCCTTCAGGAGTTTACTCCTTGAAGTATGCTTAAGACGTCTGATAGCTTTTTCTTTAATTTGTCTGACACGTTCGCGTGTAAGATCGAATTTCATGGCAATTTCGTCGAGAGTAAGGCCATGATTCATGCCGATACCATAATAAAGATTGATAACATCGCGCTCCTTTTTGGTGAGCGTAGCCAACGAACGCTGGATTTCCCTGGCAAGGGATTCTTTCATCAATTCGTTATCAGTCGTAGGATTGTCATCAGATACATAAACGTCCAGCAGGCTCATGTCTTCATCTTGCGTAAGCGGAGCATCCATCGATACGGTCCGGGTTGTAATCTTGAGAACCGATTCAACTTTATTTTCCGGCAAATCGAGGGATAGCGCGATTTCATCTGCTGATGGAGGACGTTCGTACTTTTGTTCGAGTTTTGAAGATTCTTTCCTGATCCTGTTGAGTGAACCAACCTGGTTCAGCGGCAACCGGACAATACGTGATTGCTCTGCCAAAGCCTGGAGAATGGATTGTCGGATCCACCATACAGCGTAGGAAATGAATTTGAATCCACGGGTTTCGTCGAATCTCTGGGCGGCTTTTATAAGCCCGAGGTTGCCCTCGTTGATAAGATCCGGCAAACTTAAACCCTGGTTTTGGTATTGCTTGGCCACCGAAACCACAAAACGCAGATTGGCTTTGGTTAATTTTTCCAGAGCCGCCTGATCGCCTTGTTTAATCCGTTGTGCAAGCTGAACTTCTTCTTCGGCAGTAATCAATTCTTCTTTGCCGATATCCTGAAGATACTTATCCAGAGACGCAGTTTCACGATTGGTGATCGATTTTGTGATCTTTAACTGTCTCATTAATAACCTTTCTTAAATGTTAGTAAAAGTAATTCCTATAAGTTTTGTTTTAGTATGCTAATTCCTGAATGTTTATTTTCTGTTTAATAAACTAAAGGACAGGTTAATTATTGTTGAAAATTTATTATTCTAAAAAAAAACTATAAATCAAGTAATCAAGCAGGTTACATACTGTACCCCACTTGATTTCAGATTTATTTTTTGTTGGCAATTTACAAAATAAATAGTTTTCAGGCAACAATTTTTTATAATCCGATGGCAAAATATGCCCTTTGTCCGTTTGGAAAAATTCCTTCAATCAATACACCACCACTTTTATTCTTGATTGCATTTTTAATATCTTCTGCCGATCTGATCGGAGTTTTATCGATCTCTGTAATGATAAACCCTTCACGTACTCCTTTGTTCATTAATTTACCGGTTATTAACTCAGTTATTTTCATTCCATAATCAATTCCATACATATTTTTATCTTCAGTGCTGATTTGTTCAAAACTTGCTCCAAGTTCGTCAAATGAATTTTTTTCGCTTTTTGGAACTACTGTAAAACTGTTTTCTTTGTTTTTTAAAAGAACTGATTTTTCGATGGTTTTACCATCCCTGCTGATCATAACACTAATTTTATCACCCGGATTGTGTTGCCCGATAGCTTCCATTAACTGTGCAACGCTGTTGATATCTTTACCTTCGATTTTACAAATTACATCTTTAGCTCTGATATCGGCATCTGCAGCCGAACTGTTATCAACTACCGAAACAACGTAAACACCTTTCAAATTCTTCAACTTCAGCTCTTCGGCAAATTGGCTATCAATATCACGGATAGTTACACCAATGTAAGCGCGTTGAATTTCGCCATAAGCAATAAAATCGCTGACTACTTTTTTTGCAATATTTACAGGGATAGCAAAAGAATATCCCGAAAAGGAACCGGTATTTGAAGCAATTGCTGCATTAACCCCAATCAGTTCGCCTTTGGTATTTACGAGTGCTCCACCACTATTTCCCGGATTTATCGGGGCATCGGTCTGAATGAATGATTCGATGGCCGAAGACGAACCAAGAATATTGATATTCCGGGCTTTTGCACTTACAATTCCCGCGGTAACTGTCGATGTGAGATTAAACGGATTGCCAACGGCAAGTACCCACTCTCCCACTCTCACTTTGTCGGAATCGCCGTAATTTAAGAAGGGAAGCCCTGTATCATTAATTTTTATTAAAGCAAGATCGGTTGATGGATCAAGACCAATAATTTCGGCTTCATATGAACGCTTGTCATTTAGAGTAACCTCCAAACGATCTGCATTCTGGACAACATGATTATTAGTAACAATGTAGCCATCCTGGGTGATGATTACTCCCGACCCTGTTGCAACAACCGGCTGATTATACTG
>CAYOWJ010000033.1:0-9753 GCA_964407625.1 uncultured Lentimicrobiaceae bacterium | reverse complement strand
CATAATTTCCGCGTTTAAACGACCTTGCTAAAACTGATATTATTAATTGGTGGTTAAAAGTTGTTAAGCCTTAAAACTGTATTTCAGGCATCACCAATCGCAGGGAAATATTAGTTTTGCATCTGATCACTAAACACTAAATATGAACATCCGTTTTTTAAAAATGCATGGCACTGGCAACGATTTTCTCATGATCGAAAATTGGGCCAAAAATATCAGGTTGGGCACCGAAACCATTGCGTTGTTATGCGACCGACATTTTGGCATTGGTGCTGATGGTTTAATTTTGATCGAAAAATCTGATTCTGCTGATTTTCAAATGAAATATTATAATTCGGATGGTAAAGAAGCCAGTATGTGCGGAAATGGTGGCAGGTGCAGCATTGCTTTTGCCGCTAATTTGGGGTTAATTAAAAATGAAACTACTTTTCTGGCTGCCGATGGTTTGCACGAAGGTGAAATTATCGGAGGTGAAAAGCCGGTTTGGAAAGTCAGGTTAAAAATGAGTGATGTTGAAATTCCTGTAAAACATGAACAGGGTTTCGTCCTAAATACAGGGTCGCCGCACCTGGTGGTATTTTGCGACGACAACAGCAAAACCGATGTTTTTGCACTTGGTCGAAAAATCAGATTCAGCGATGATTTTCGGGAAACCGGCATCAACGTGAATTTTGTTACTGTTCAATCCGATCATATTCATGTTCGCACCTACGAAAGAGGTGTCGAACAGGAAACACTATCTTGCGGAACAGGTGTAACTGCCTCCGCTATTGTTTCAGCCATGCAGTTTCCGCAATTCGACAACAGGGTTAATATTCAGACAAAAGGTGGTAATTTGTCCGTGGAATTTGTAAGAGAAAAAGACAAGATTACAAATGTTTGGCTGGAAGGCCCTGCGACTTTGGTTTTTTCGGGAGAAATCCAAATTTAAAAAACAAGCAAAATAAAATCCTCAGGTTTTCGTAATATGCTATGATTATGAAAGGAAATAACCTAATACTCCGGGCAATCGAGCCTTCTGATGTTGACTTACTTTACCGTTGGGAAAATGATTCTTCCATCTGGCATATCAGCAACACGGTGGCCCCATTTTCGAGGTTTGTACTCGAACAATACGTTTTGAATTCGCACGAAGACATTTTTAAAGCGAAACAGCTCAGGCTGATGATTGAAAATTCTGCGAACCAATCGACGGTGGGCGCTGTTGATCTTTTTGATTTTGAACCTTTGCATCGCCGTGTTGGATTAGGGATTTTAATCGAAAAAGAAAACCGTGGCAAAGGCTTCGCCTCGGAAGCACTGGATTTAATCTTAAAATATTGCTTCGAAACCTTGATGGTACATCAGGTTTATTGCAATATTGCTACTTCAAACCAGATAAGTCAGGAGCTTTTCAAAAGCAAAGGTTTTTATCTTACCGGCACCAAAAAAGACTGGCTGTTAGTTAATAATCAATGGGTTGATGAATTACTGTTTCAAAAAATAAATCCATCAAATTAACATCAAAAATGGTCAAAATTCCACGGAAGAAATTGCTCATCGTCCTGTTGGCTCCTATTTTAATAAGTTTAATTGCCGGCGGAATTTTCGGTTACTGGTTCTGGAGTTCTGTTTTTAAAAATAATGTTAATCCTGACAAAGGCGAAGTAGCTTACCTCTTTATCGCCACAGGCTCTGATTTTGAGGATTTGAAGAGTAATCTCATCAAAAGTAATCTCATCAAAAACACCAACAGTTTTTTTTGGGTGGCAAAGCGTAAAAACCTTGCAAGCCATCTTAAGCCGGGGCGTTACGAAATAAAAGCAGGAATGAGCAACAACGAAATCGTCAACCTGCTCCGATCCGGAAAACAAAAACCGCTCAATGTCATTTTTAACAACATCCGCACCAGTGGGCAGCTTGCCGGAAATATTGCTCAACAAATCGAGGCCGATTCGGTTTCGATAATTGAGTTGCTGAAGGATAAAACATTTCTGGAACAACATAACCTGAACACCGAAACTGCCCGGATTATTTTTATCCCAAATACCTATCAGTTCTATTGGAATACCGACGCAAAGCAATTCTTTAACAGGATGTTAAATGAATATCAGAAATTCTGGACTGAACAGCGGAACCAAAAAGCAAAATCGCTCGGAATGAGCATTGCTGAGGTGTCGATCCTTGCTTCGATTGTTGACAAAGAAACAAATCAAAACGACGAAAAACCGCGTATTGCCGGGGTTTACATCAATAGGTTGCATGATAACTGGAAACTTCAGGCCGATCCGACCGTGGTTTATGCGGTTGGTAATTTTGAAATGAAAAGAGTACTCTATATTCATCTCGAAATCGATTCGCCTTACAACACCTACAAATATGCCGGATTGCCGCCTGGTCCGATCTGTTTACCAACTATCGCCGGAATTGACGCTGTTTTAAATGCCGAAAAACATGGATATTATTACTTCGCAGCCAGACCCGATGGCTCGGGATATCATAATTTTGCGAAAACATACAACCAACATCTTAATTTTGCACGGCAATTTCATAAATATCTGAATGATCGAAAAATCAAAAATTAATAAAGGATAAAAACCGGATGAAGAAAAATATTACAATTCTTTTACTGTCAATAATTTCGGTAATGTTTGCCGTTTCATCGTGCAAGGATCATAAAGCCGAATCGAACAGAAAGGTAAAAGAAGGAATCCAAAAAATTTACCAGTCGGAATATACTGAAGCGATGGTACTTTTTGATGAGGCAATTAAACACGATAAAAATAATGCAGAAGCTTATTATTTTCGCGGCAATGCTTTTATGAATCTGAAGGATTACAACACAGCCATCGAAAACTACACCCAGGCCATCTTAATAAAGCAGGATTATGCCGAAGCTTATTACAACCGCGGCCTGGTAAAATCGTACATGGGCGAACGGAATTTTGCCTGTGAAGATTTTTTAAAGGCTGAATCACTCGGAAAGCAAAATATCGAAGATTTAACCAAATGGTGCAAATAATCATCGATTAAGACCTAAATTTGCACATTATTAACTTTACTAAAACAACAAAACCATGGGTTTAAAATGCGGAATTATCGGGATAACCAATGTTGGAAAAACCACTATTTTCAACTGTATCTCAAAAACCAAGGCACAGGCATCAAATTTTGCCTTCAGCACCAATAAATCGAATATCGGAATGATTGATGTGCCCGATGAAAGGCTCCACAAAATTGATGCATTGATAAAATCAGCAAAAGTAGTTCCTGCAACCGTTGATATTGTTGATATTCCTGGATTAGCCAAAGGTTCGAGCCATGGCGAAGGCGTGGGAAACAAATTCCTGGCCGACATCCAGCAAACTGATGCAATTATTCACGTGCTTCGTTGCTTTGATGACGAAAATCTGCCTCATGTCGAAGGTTCGGTCGACCCGGTGCGGGATATGGAAATCATCGACCTCGAGTTGCAGGTTCGCGATCTGGACCTCGTCCAGCGAAAAATTACCAGGCTCGAAAAATTGGTCAAAACCGGCGAAAAAGAATATAAACATGGTGTTCAGATATTGGAAGCCCTGGCTGCTCACATCGAGAATTTTAGTAATGCCAGGGATTTTGAAGTTGACCCGGACGACAAAAAACGTGTAATCGACGACATGTACCTGCTTACCGACAAACCTGTGATGTACGTCTGCAATGTTGACGATGCTTCAGCACTCACCGGAAACAGGCATACCGAGCGGGTTATAAACGCTTTGAAAGATAAAAATACCGAAGTCTTGATTATTGCCGGCGAAATGGAAGCCGAAATTGCAGAGTTGGAAAGCATGGACGACCGGCTTGAGTTTTTGAAAGATGCAGGATTAGATCAGCCCGGTGTAAACAAAATGATCAGGACAGCTTATGATTTGTTGGACCTGCAATCGTTTTTTACTGCCGGACCAAAGGAAGTACGCGCATGGACGATCAAAAAAGGAATGACGGCTCCGCAGGCCTCAGGAGTTATTCACAGCGACCTCGAACGTGGATTTATCCGCGCTGAAGTGATAAAATACGAGGATTTTATGAAATATGGCTCGGAACACGCTGTAAAAGAAGCCGGCAAATTTCATGTCGAAGGTAAAAACTACATCGTCGAAGATGCCGACATCCTTCATATCAGGTTTAATGTATAGAAATCGGGCAATAATCTGAGTTACTATTCGTAACAAAAAAAAAGTCGTCAGGCATGAAAACCAGCGACTTTTTTTTTGATAACTTCGGTAACTGAAATAATTTAAAATGAAATCGTAAAAGCTTGTTTTGATTTCAGATAATAAGATTTCTGCGACAAAAGATATCCTAAGGTATTAATGCCCTGATCAGGCCAGAAAACCTGGGTTCCGGCAACATCTTTGATAATTTCAATATTTCCCGTGTTAGATCCGAAAAGTGTCATGATATCCTGAGGAGTTTCGGCAATCACCGGGATCAGATTCCAGCCGGCAACGATCTGTATACTTTTACTTTCAGGCAAAAAACCATCGAAAGCCAGGGATGTAGCGTTTTCAACTTTAATCAGATAGCCGCTTTTATAATCCCAGTTAATGATGGTATTGATATTTTGTTCGGGCCAATAGGTTTGATTGATGTTTTTCAGGACAATAAAATCCAAGCCCATATCAGCTAACATTGCCTCAACATTTACGTTTTCAGGTAAAAGGTAGCTTGAGATGCCATTCCAACCATCAGTAAGTTGAACTTCAAAATGACTGACCACTTGCAGTGGTTCAAAGGTGAATTGGGCAACCACTGGCAGATGGTCGGAAGCATTATGAAGGGCATTTGCAACAGCTACAGAAACTGAAGTGTTTGGTTGGGCATTTATCGAGTCGTTGTAATGATTTCCATCGTTTCCAACGGCCCACATTGTGTTGCCGACATAAGCCATTCCGCCGGGATCGGCAATTGCCTGCGAATAAAGCAACAGGTCGAACCTGTCATCCATACCACCGGTTGCACCACCTCCAAACTGCCTTACACGAGGGCTTTGGGTATGATATTGAGCATAGGCAACATTATTCCACAATCCCGTCATTTGAAAAGGGTCTATAAAATAACCTTCATTGATCCCGTTATCGGCAATCAGATTTACGTAGGCCAGTTCGGTGGATTTATAAATGTTGAAGTCGCCACAAACAATAAAGTTTTTACCAGTACCAAGCGAATTTGTGACATTTCTCAGGATGGCAACCTCGGCAGCCCTTTGCGCTTCATTTGAGCTACCAGTGCTTGCTTTGAGATGTACCGAATAAATCCGCAAGGTATCGCCTGTAGTTTTATAAACAATGGTAAACTGGCTGATATTCCGTAATGCGGTTGCAATTGGCGTATTTCCGACAAAAGAAAACAACGAATTTTTATAAAAAATCGCGTTGTCGGAATCCGGGCCATCAATAAAAACCCCTGCCGAATAAACCGGACTTAATACTTGTGAATAAAACAAGTTCACCGCAGCCTGGGAGATTATTTCCTGAACCACCAGAATATCCGGGTCACTGAGGGTGACAACAGTTTTAAAAAAAGGTATTCTGTCCTGACTGGTAGTCGTAAAGTTTAACAGGTTATAAGACATCATCTTAACGGTGGTTTGTGAAAAAGTACCATTTAAAAATGATAATCCAAGTACTAAAAAAATAAATGCCTTCTTCTTCATAATATTTAGTTTGAAACAAGTTAATACAAGTCGGAATCCGCCTGAATTAAGCATCAGGTCAACCTCACAATCGATCGGAATTAAAATCTGTAAAGTGAAAAATCGTTGGCAAAACCGGATGCAAAGAATTATTCTTTGCTAAATACCAAAGATGAGCCTGGCAACAGAAAAAATTTCGTAAAAAGTGTGTGGGAAATTAAACTTTATCGCTGTATCATTTCAATTTAGTATAGTTAAATTATTATTCAATTAGTTTGTAATCAGTTAATTTAGTTTGTATGATTAAAAAATGATAACAAATAAGTTGATGAAAATCAGGATTAAAAAGCTATTTGAATTTGACGATTTTTTCAGAAACAATCATTACATCCGACGAAATTTTCAGGAAATAAACTCCGCGATGTAAATCTTCAAGGTTAGTGATTTTGAAGTAATTAAGTCCGGAGTTTCGTTTGATATTTTGTTTGGAGTAAACCAATTTTCCGGAAATATCAAGAATTTCAATCGAAATTTGTTGCGTATCGGCAGAATTGTAAACAATTTTGAGTTCATCGTAAAACGGGTTGGGATAAATGTCGATGTCATTGGTTTCGGAAACTAAATCGGTATTAAATCCCGACAGGATCAGGTTTGCAAGCCCAAAATCCGGAATGCCATATCCCATTTGATTGTCTGGATTAGAAGCCATCGAACCGCTCAATTGTATCGAGTTTAGAATTTCCATGTTATTCATGGTAGGATTTGCCTGCCACAAACAAGCTGTAATTCCTGCCGAAATCGGCGAAGAAAAAGAGGTCCCACTTGATGTTGCAGTCCCTCCGTTGGTTGAAGCAACAACAGTATTGGCGCCCTGAGCCATAAAATTTGGTTTTAACCTGCCATCAGCGGTTGGACCGATGGAACTGAAATAAACATATTGTCCATCAGCGTCAACAGCGCCAATCGAAAAAACACTGTCGCCGTCAGCAGGTGCACCAACGTAAGGCCAGGTTGAGGAGCCTCCATCATTTCCGGCGCTGTTAACGATAACCATTCCGCGCGAAGCGGCCATATCGGCGGCAATCGTCGAAGGAGCAGTATTTCCGTCCATTTCGGCGTAAGTGTGGTCGTAGAGTGGTTCATCAAACGTTTTGTAACTCAACGACGAGTTGATTACATCGGCACCTACGCTGTCGGCATATTCGGCACCTGATGCCCAGTTGTATTCTTCGATCGTGTATTCCGTGCCGGTATCTTCAGTTCTGAAAAGCCAATATGATGCTTCAGGCGCTGTCCCGACGAGCTGTCCGGGTAAATTGGCTCCCATCGTCGATAAAACAGCCGTGCCATGCGTACTTCCCTGGTAAACATTTGTTCCACCTCCAACAAAATCGCGGGTTCCAAGTATCCGGTCGTTCAGGTACAAGCTGTCAAAAGCATCCATGCCATCGGTGGCATAAAAACCACCATCCAAAACGGCGATAACCATGCCTTGCCCCATATAACCAGCGTCGTGCAGCGCGATACCACCAATCATGTCGATCTGGTTAAAACCTTCGCCATAATTGAGCGAATTAACCGAGCTTCCAGCTTTATAGCCGGATTTCAATTCTTCCAGAACTTCATTCATCCCAAAAGGCTTGTTCAACGAAAACTGGTCATAAATTTCGGGGAAGGTTTTATTTTCTGATTTAACAACATTTTTCCTGATACTTTTTACATAAGGAAGATAAGCGATCAAATCCAGTCGTGACGGGTCATTGGTGTAAATGGTAACGCCATTGAGCCACTTTGTTGGATTGATCAGTTGAACGCCAACAGCAGCAACGCCCTCCAAATATTGCTGATTTACCGGCAAATCGTATTCATCGATGGCAATATTGTATCGTTCGCGCCGCTCTAAAGCCCGCTGCGAAAGGAATTCCTGCGGATTTTCGATGGAATAAGGCGAGTTGTTCTTATCGGTGAACTCGATAAAATATTTTTCGGGATAAATTTGCGAAAAGGATGATGTCGTTAAAAGAAGTCCAAAAAGTAGTGTAAAAAGTGATCTCATTTTATAATTTGTATTTGAAGTTTCCAATTAAAAGTCTCAATTAAACAACCTTGATTTGAAATTTTTGTTCAATATTTCAATTCACAAAAACAGTCTGAAATTTCGATAGTTGAGCCGAAGTCCAGTTTCCCGAATAAATCGCCGTTTCAATCATTTTGCTGCCGGCACTTTGTTTGTAAAAGTATTGCAGGTTTTCGGCTGCTGCATTTCTGATTTTGTAATTCCAATGGAAAAGTGCTTTCAGCATATTTCCGATCATTTCTTCATCGGGCAAATTTAACCTTTTAATGGCAGCCATTGCATTTATTCGGGTTTCGAATTCATAACATTCGGTAATATAGCTTTTCAATTCATCGAAATGCTCATTTTTACCATTTTCCAGAGAAATTTCGAGCCATTTTATGCGGATATTCCGGCCACGCCAGCCTGTTTCATTTTTTGTAATTTCGAGATAATCGCTAACCTTTTCAGGAAAAGAACTGCATAGATTTTCAAGCGCCAACTCAACATTTACATAGGAAGAATCGGTTAAAAGTTTTTCATATTCTGTTCCAAGGGTTTCGGGCACAAGCGTGAGATTCTGCAAAACAACAAGCCTTACTTTATCGTCGCTGTCGTTGATGGCATTTTTGAATAACCGTTCAATTTCCGCATCCCAACTTACCGATAATTGGGCGATGATTTCGCCTTTGGTAAGATGAAAAGTTTCATTTTGATAAATTTTGATCAAATCATTTTTCTTCAGATCATTGCTAAAGTCGCGCAAAGCAAGTAAAGCATCGTAGCGGTCGATCATGTTTCCGGCCTTTAAAGCCTGTGAAGCCAATTCCTGGTAAGACCTTGCAAAATCAAGCTTTTTGATAATTTTCCTGTTTGGATCGAAAATTACAAAATCAATTACTTTATTTTCAGGATTTGGAATGATCACCTCTTCAAACTTCTTTTCGATCGATTGGTTTTTCCGGTCAACGGAGCCATCTTTATAATAAACCTCAAAATCAATGGGCATCCTGAAAAGGCCAATCAAATCATTGGTTTCGTGGGTTTGCTCAACATAAATTCTGGTTTCCGGGATTCCATTTTCGTTGGTCACTTTTTCATAATTGACCTTGTAAACTGGCTCCCCTCCACGGTAAATCCATTCTTCAAAAAACCATTCCAGTGAGCGGCCGGTTGTTTGGCGGATGGTCTGCAGAAAATCGCTGGTTTCGGCTGTTTGGTATGGAAATGTTTCGAGGTAATTTTTGATGGAAAGCTTAAACTCCTCCGCTCCCATCACATCGCGCAGCATATCCATCACGAGTGAACCTTTCGGGTAAAATCGTTCACGACCCCCGGAAGCATGGCCGACGCCAAAATTATTCCGCTTTGCAGCAGTGTAAGTGTCTAAAAGCTCCGTGTTCCGGACGTTCTGGAAATAATCATCACCAAAAACCGATTGCTCGAATTTCTTGGCATAATAAGTCGCAAAACTCTCGGTGAGCCATACATCTTTGGTTTTGAGGTGTGAAATATAATTTCCAAACCATTGGTGCGCCAGTTCGTGGGAATTTACATTTACATAATTCCGACCCATAAAACCTCTTTTATCAACCATCAGAAAATCCCCAAAAACAGTTGAAGTGGTGGTTTCCATGGCGCCGTACATGTAATCAATTACAGGTGCCTGCCGGTAAAGTTCCCAGGGATAATTAAAGCCGAATTCATCCTCAAAAAAGTCGAACATTTTGGTTTGATAAAGATAGGTTGGCTCAAAATGGTCGCTCCAATCAGGGTAATACCAAAGCTCGATCGGCAGACCGCGATCAGTTTTCAGAGATTTGTATTCATAATCGCCGATAACGAGGCAAGTCGAGAAAAACGGGTGCGGATGGTTCATCCGGTAATGCCAGGTTTTGGTTTTATCCTTGTTCGTAACCACCGATTCGCGAACGCCGTTTGAGAAAACTTTCAAATTGTCGTCAACAGTAACGGCCATTTCAACCGTCAGAATTGCTGAAGCATAAGGCAGCCAGTGGTTTGGGCGTTGTGCCCAGATTTG
>CAYOWJ010000032.1:10853-20717 GCA_964407625.1 uncultured Lentimicrobiaceae bacterium | reverse complement strand
GGATGAATGCACAAGATGCAGATACCATTTACTTGCGAAATTCAGGTGAGGTTGGAAAAAAGCTGAAATCCTCCGTAAATTGGATTAATGGAGGAAATGGCAGCAATTCGGGTGGATTTACGGCTTTGCCGGGCGGTTACCGAAACACACACGGGGGCTTTCGCAGCATAGATAACTATGCTCTTTTCTGGTCGGCGGGGCAATCCGACACAACGACCTGGTATCGTAGTCTGAATTTTAACGACAACGGCGTTTACAGGTTTAACACGCTTAAAAGCCATGGTTTATCGGTGCGATGCGTCAAAGATTCCTTCTAAAAAAAAGCGGTTTCCACAAAACACTCATTTTTAGCGGTATCAGAATTTTATAAGAGGTAAGTTGCCAACGGATTTTCCGGCCTCTCGTTTAAACTTTCATATAGTTCTTTTCCAGGGTTTTCTGATTGAGAAAAATGCATTGGCTGGATTTCCGGTTTTTGAGGATGGTTTTGTCGGTCAGATTACGAAATTTCGTCAAAAGCGTTAAATTGATGGCTCGTTGCACAAAGGCAACGTAAACCTGAACGAACTTCCCTTTTCAAATTCACTTTCGACCCAAATTTTTCCGCCATGTTTTTCTACAAACTCTTTACAAAGCAGCAGACCAAGTCCGGTTCCGGTTTCTTTTTCGGTACCGGAAGTGCTTACCTTTTCACTAATTTTAAATAGTTTTTTAATTTGTTCCTGCTCCAGGCCAACACCGTTGTCAACAACCGAAATTTCTACTTCGCCAACCTTCAAAACAGTCAAAATTTTGATTGCTCCACCATTGTAGGAATATTTTACCGCATTGGAAATCAGGTTTCGTAAAACAGTATTAATCATGTTTTTATCTACAAAAACATTAATATGTTCGGTTAATTCGCAGTTAAGGGAAATGTTTTTGTTTGCGGCCATACTATGGGTATTACCACAAGCCAGGTCGAAGATGTTTTTAAGATCAGTTTTTTCCTGTTTAAATTCAATTCGTCCTGTTTGAGACCTTGCCCATTCCAGTAAATTTTCGAGCAATTTGTACGTATCTTGTGCGGAATCGTTTATGTTAGCGGCAAATTTATGGAGCCTTTCGCGATCTAATGAAGGGAGGCCCAGTACCAAAAGATTTGAAAAGGAAATAATACTATTGAAAGGATTTTTTAAATCGTGTGCAATGATAGAGAAAAACTTGTCCTTGGTAGCGTTAATCTCCTGTAATTCTTTATTTTGTAAAAGAATAGCCTGTGTTTGTGTTTCAAGCAAACTATTTTGTTCCGCTAATCGGTTATGTTGTACTTCAATTTCGAAGCCTTGTGCAATGATTTCTTCATTTTTCAGATGTAACTGATTACTAAAATTCGTAATCCGGATATTTTCGTTTTTTATGATTTGTTTTTGAATAAAATCTGACCTGTGAAGCTTTTCGATATGGTACGATGCCCATAACCCGATGATATTGGCCGAGATAAAGAAGAAGTTATTGTTTATAAAAACCAGCATATTTTCGTCAGACAGACCGCCTGCAGTTAAATGCTGAATAAATACCGCGACCAGTTCATATCCCGCTGTAATAATAAGGGCGGAAATAATACCATTCCAAAAACGCAGACGGATAAAAGTGTAAATCCAGATTATTACCAAAACAAGCCCGCTGTAATAAAATTTATAGCCTAATTCGGAAGGGTGTGAATGGGCTATCATCATCACAATGCCAAGTCCTGCAATGGATGAACTGATGCTCAACAAAATCTGGTTGTACCGTTTAAAAAAATCAGTAAACGAGATGATAATAATCAGGAACAGGATTGGAATTACAATAACGAAGCGAATAAACCAGGCAATGTACTTGGTTTCGGGAACGATCCAGATGTCGAGAAATCCAAAAACCGCATACAAAACAATACAAAGAAAATAACCTGCACGTATTGCAACAAGCGACTTTTCTAAATAGTCCGACCGAAACGCTGTTTCGGTTTCGTTATCAAACTTAAATTTAAAGTCTGGCAATTCCTTTTTTAAGCTGGCAAAACGTTCACGAATATTCAACAGATGCGATTTAATTAATTAAAAATATTTTTATTGTATGTAATCAATTTTTATGAAACCTCGATTTCAGGCTAAATCAATACCGCACAAAAGTATCCAAAAAATAAGGCCACAGCCCGTTCTATCTTCACGATTAACCTAAATTATCCCTGCTGGTTTTTCGATAAATTCTTTATAAATCAGTTGGCCCGGTCCCGGTTTCCTTTTCGGTGCCGGCACAGGCAACTTTCCGATGATGTAATTGCTTTTAACCAACAATCCGATCAGGATTTTTCTTCGGAGAAAAACTCAACCAATTTGTCTGACCTCCATTTTAAATAGTTGTTTCAAAAATAGAAAAGAAATAAAAGCAAACAAAAAACAAAGCAAATCTCCCGGACCTTCAGATTTGTTGGCTGGTTGTGGAATGTCGGCTGGTTGTGAAATTTGGATAAAAACCGGATGCCTTATCATGCGCTAATTTTGAATAGCGCAAAAAATAGGGACGCATGCAATCTGACGTAGCTCAAATAATTGCTTGAACTATTTTACCCTGTCCGGGTTTTCGCTGATGAAGTTTTTCCAGCCCCCGGATGATTTTGGTGCTGATGATTTTGGGCTTGCGGTGATTCCATTTTTAAAACTGTGGCAAACAGCTGCGGCCACACCATCGGTGGCATCAAGATATTCAGGGGTTTCGGTGATTTTTAAAAGATTCATGATCATCGAAGAAACCTGTTCTTTGGAGGAGCTTCCGCGGCCGGTGATGGATTGTTTGATCTGTCGTGGCGAATATTCAAAAATCGGGATGTCGCGATAGAGGGCGGCAGCCATAGCCACACCCTGTGCCCGCCCTAATTTGAGCATACTCTGGATATTTTTCCCGAAAAACGGCGCTTCAATCGAAAGTTCGTCGGGGTGGTATTCGTCGATGATGGCGAGGGTCCGCTCGAATATTTTACGCAGTTTTAAGGCGTGGCCCGGGAATTTCGATAGTTTCAAAACTCCCATGGCGAGGAGTTTCATCTGTTTCCCTTCCACGCTGATGAGGCCGTAACCCATGATATTTGTTCCAGGGTCGATGCCCAGAATGATTCGTTCGGTTTTCAACACTTTTTCTTTTTGGCAAAGATAGGATTTGAAATGTTGCAAGAATCTAATTTTGAAAGTAAAACAACCTTTTGGAGAATTTACTTATGGAAAATACTGTAGAAAACTCATCAAGGTTTGTTTGACGCATTAAAAAATGCGGACAAAAAAAATCAGGCAAACCCTAAGGAATGCCTGATTTCTTTTATCAAAAAACAGTTTATTTATTCAGGCGAAGTACACTTATTCGAATTGGTATCCCACCATAATTTAGTGCTGTTCCTGTCGCCACCGGGACCCATCAAAGCAACACCTTTCTGGTATTCTTCGGTATTATTGATGGCTTCATTTTCAGGAATTTTAACCCGTTTAATAAAACTGCCTGGATCAGCAAAATCGGAAGGTAACGATCCGTAAACTGCCGGGTCGCGATAAGCAGGAACATCAAAGCGGGGCAGGTTTAATCTGCGTTTGTCGCTCCAGGCCTCGATAGACACATCCGGGAAAAGAGAAATGTATTTCTGGGTAATGATTTTCTCCAGTTGTGTATTTCCGGCACCAGTCATATCGGTGAAATCAGCACTTGTTCCAGCAGTATTTTTAGCATTTGAAGCGAGGTAAACATCAGCGCCTTCAACACCCCAACGGGTGAACGAAGCTGTAACACCGTTTTCGTACTCGGTTCTTGCTTCACCCGAAGCAAAACCACGAAGTGCAGCTTCGGCTTTAAGGAAACATACTTCTTCGTAAAGCATCAGGTCGTAAGGCCGGGTGATATTGCGTGCGCTTTCCGGACCTACGATAAATTCGCCAAGGATAGCAATTTCTGCTTTTGTATTTGGTGCCTGGTTAACGTTGTCGGGATGTAATCCGGGAGGAACGCCTTTCCAGATGGCATCAGAAGAAGGGTTAAACATTACAACAGCTCTCGGGTCAATCTTGGCAGGTTTTGTGGTTGCATTTACATCTGCAGGCCAGTCGATACCACCAATGTTGGTGACCAGTTTTTCGAAAGAAGATGTCATGTGTTGTGTTTCACCCCAGGCAAAAAGCAAGGTATAATTGTAGTCGTTGCCCCATCCCAGATTTGAAGGAGGGCATTTTGCATCATCAGAAGCTGAAGTCATCACACCTCCTGAAATTGCAGCCTGAGCCTGAGTAGCACATAAAGCAGCATCGATTTCAGAAACTCTGAGCGCTAAACGCAAACGGAGTGAGTTGGCGAATTTCTTCCATAAGTCCATGTCGCCTTTAAAAATCATGTCTTCTTTATCATTCAGGAACCCTTTTGCCGGATCAAACATCTTAACGGCTTCATCCAACTCTGTGAAGAATTCGGTGTACTGATCCTGAACGGAAACATAAGGAGGATTATCCACAATCTCTTTATAGGTTGGGAAAGGCATAACACCAAAAAGGTCGCAGGCCTGGCTTTGAATGTAAACTCGCCATATTCTTGCCAAAGCAACCGAATTGGTGCGGAGCGGATCGTCCATTCCCAGACTGATCTGTGTGTTGAGTTGTGAAACCCAGCTTGGTACCGAATTCCAGTAATCAATGGTCCAGTTATCGTTCGGGAAATAATTACGGGTATTTGTCCAGCCTGAAGGCACTTCGTCGAGCATTTGCGAATAGAGGTCGATATGAAGGTTTTTAACCCTTTGGAACATGTGTGCACCATTGTAAGTTGAGCCAGCTCGCAAAAGTGTCGAAATCTGGGAACGGCTGAAATCATACATGTCGCCTGTAGGTCTGTTTGGGTCTTTGTTCATTTCATCCAGATCTGAACAGGAAAACAAACCGAAAACTAAGAGAACTAAAAAATATATTCTGGTTTTCATGCGTGAAATTTTTTAAGATTAGAAGTTAAGATTAAGATTGAAACCAATACTACGCAACTGAGGCATAGTGCCATACTCGATACCCTGGGCGTTTCCGGTTGAATATGTTCCTTCCGGATCGAAACCCTTGGTTTTGCTTGCTATCATAAACAGGTTGCGGCCAACAACACTTACTTTAATGCCTGAAAGTTTTACCTTTTGGGCGATTGAAGCAGGTAGTGTGTATCCAAAACTTAATTCCCTGAAGCAAACATTGGTAGCATCGTACATCCAGGCTTCGGTAATACTCGAAATACCCGACCAGTAATTTTGTGCCGTTACAGTTGTAGCGTTTGCTGTAGTTCCGTCAGATTTTACCGAATTTGGAACCACAAAACCGTCTTCTCTGTTGGCCAGGGTCATATCAAGATTACCGTTGGCAGCGCCTACTCTCATCGATCCCATATAAACATCGCCACCATATCTCATGTCGATCAGGAAACCCAGATTAAATGCTTTGTACTTGAAGTTATTGTAAAATCCCATCATGTACTTAGGCTGATAATTACCGAGTTTGGTCATATTTTCTGATTTCAATGGAACGCCATTATCATCAACCATGATTTGTCCGGCATCGTTGCGCTGGTAAGTATATCCTAAAATATCACCATATTCGCCGCCTTCTTCAGCAACTACTTTCAGGAAAGAAACCGATGGGTCACTTAAAATCTGAACCTTGGTGTCTTCGGTTAATTCGATGATTTCGTTCTTATTTTTTGCATAATTCAGGGCAAGCTCCCATGTCAATTCTCCCTGAACCGGAACGGCGTTTAAAACGATTTCGAAACCTTTGTTCTGAACATTACCTGCATTTACGAGCTCATACTGGTAGCCTGTGGCCGGAGGAACGGCAATGCGGAGGATCTGATCGAAAGCATTCTTTTTATAATAGGTAAAGTCGAGGCCTAAACGGTTATTAAACATTCTGAAGTCAAAACCAACTTCTGTTGATCTGATGCTTTCAGGTTTCAGATCCGGATTAGTTTTGTAGTTATCGGTGCCTGCGTTGAGAACACCGTCGTTATAGCGGATGTTGTAATAATCTTCGAGCATGTATGGATCGGTATCGTTACCAACCTCTGCCCACGAAGCCCGTACTTTGGCAAAACTGATTTTTCCGGTTTTGATGCCTTTGTTTTCGAGCAGTTGAGTAATTACCACACTTCCACCAACTGAAGGGTAAAAATAGGAGCGGTTGGCTGATGGCAATGTTGATGAAACATCATTACGGCCGGTGATGTCTAAATAAGCCCAGTCGTCATACGAAAGTGATGCTGTTCCATAAAAGGAGCGGATTTCTTTTTCTCTTTTGGTGTAACCAACTTCACGGTAAGCACCGTTATTAACGGCATAAAAATCAGGAATAACAAGCCCCTGAGCCTGTGCAAGCTGGTTTGATGATTTCAGGTTCATGATGTTTCCGCCAAAGGTCACTATCCCTTTTACTTTATTGGCTAACTTTCCCTGAGCAGTAAGCAGGAAGTCGGCATTCTGTTCGCGGATGATGTCCTGGATAACCCGGAAGTCGCCGGTGTATCCCTGGGTAAACCAATACGGTGTTCCTGTTGCCAGTTGATCCTGGTAGTTAATCCCTGAATGATCGAGCCCGTAACGTGCTCTGAGGTTTAACCAGGAGGTGAAATCATATTGCAAGGCTACAAAACCAATTACGCGGTCTTTGTTATCGTTGTTTGTATTGCGGTATGCCGACCAGTAAGGATTGCGCGACATTCCGCCATATTCGGCAATGTATGAAGCAGGAGACCCATACTTGGTAAACGCATAATTAAAAGTTTCGTAATTCCTGTAATCGCTCATCGCTACACTGCGGGGCATCAGGAGATAGTTTAGAAAAATGTTATCCGGGTCGCTGGCAAGTTTAATTCTGTTTTCGGTAGCCTGTTTGATATAATTCAGTTTTACATCAGCCGAAAATTTACCCCATTTACCTGTAGTTCTGACATCAACAGAAGTTCTGGTAAATTTGCTGTCGGGCACAACTCCACGGTTATCTAAACGTGTTAGCCCCACTCTCAATGTGGAGTTTTCGTTGCCGGTTGCCAGTTCAAGGCTGTTGGTTGTGGTAAATCCGGTTTGCAGGAAGTCTTTGTAAAGGTCGTTACCGGATGATGAATAAGGTTTATTGCCCATCAGCGCTTCTACCTGGGAGCCATCCATTTTTCCGCCCCAGCTACCAGCCTGATTTACATCAAACACGCCATTAATTCCCTGGCCATATTCATTCTGGAAATCTGGTTTTTCCATTGGCGAGTCCCACGTATTATTGGTGTTGAAGGTAATTCCAATACCTTTTTTTACTAAACCTTTTTTGGTGGTGATCATCACAACGCCGTTACCGGCGCGGCTTCCATATAATGCAGAAGCAGCAGGCCCTTTAAGCACCGAGATGGATTCGATGTCGTCAGGTGAAATGTCGGCAATTCCTGACCCCCGGTCAACATTACGGTTTCCCCAATAATCATCGGTTCCACCCGTTGAACTGTTAATTGGAATTCCATCAACAACAACCAAAGGCTGGTTGCCCGAACTGATGGAGTTATTTCCACGGATAACAATTCTGGAAGAGCCTGAAGGGCCAGTGTTTGCTTGTCGTACCTGCAACCCGGCAATTTTTCCGGTTAAGCTGTTAACCACGTTAGGGTCTCTTGTTTCGGTAAGTTCCTCTCCTTTGAGTTCCTGCACCGAGTATCCGAGTGCTTTTTTCTCACGACGGATGCCGAGGGCTGTAACAACGACTTCGTCGAGTTGTTCGGCAATCGGGTTCAGTGTAACGTTTACAACAGTTTGAGTACCAATGGCAACTTCAGCACTTTCGTAACCAATGAAAGAAAAAACCAGTGCCTCAGCATTTGCTGCTGCATTAATCGTGTAGGCTCCGTTCATGTCGGTAACCGTACCAGTGTTTGTTCCTTTCACCACGACATTTACTCCGGGTAAAGTCGTGCCATCTTTGGCATCACTAACTTTTCCGGAAATTGATTTTTGGGCAAATGCAATCTGCCAGGAGCAGAACAGCATTAGCGCCATTAAAAGTGTAACTTTTTTCATAAGCCTTTAAATTTAATTTAACATTTTGTGATAAGAATAAATGAACAATTTATTTTCTGTTTTTTGTTTAGTAAACAAAACTAAAAAAATAATACATAGTTTTTTAAAATCAAGTGAATTTATCTCAATTACAAATAATGAGTTGTAGTAACAAGAGCATTTTGATTTTTTCCAGAAGGAAAAATTTCTTTACCAGTTTCATGTTTTCGACGTTAATCAGTTGTAAAACAGCAATATCAGATAGTTTATCCGTGAATTTACTCAAATGCATTCTTTTTTGATTGGGTTGATAAATCATTTAAAGAAACAATTTTAACTTGATTAATTAGCCCAGCCTGGTTTTCGATAATGGATATTCATCGTACTCATGTATTTCAGGTGCGATTCGATCCGGATTCTAAATGAATGCCAATCTCGCGATGGTGACCAGCAAACCTCCGAAAGTGCCTGCATACGAGGATAAACCAGGTATTCGAACTGGTTTTCCGAGGGAATTTCTTCGGACCAGACACAGCTTTGAAGCCCAATTACTTTTTCGTTAACATCAGTTGAATACGTATTTTCGGGCTTAAACATGTAGAGATTTTCTAAAGATTCATCAGTGTGTGGTGAGCTGATGTAGAAATGGTCCCAGGGAGTAAGCACGATGCGGTTTCCGTTTTGGGCACATTTTTCGGGCGAATCCTTCAACCATTCGCGCCAGTACATCATGATGAGATTGTTATCCACTTTTCCGTCGATCACATCATCCCAGGCAACGACAGTTTTGCCTTTCGATTCAAGATGCTGCTGCATCTGAGTTACAAAAAAGTTTTGGATTTCGTTTATATCGGTCAGGTTGTGCTGGTCCATAAAATTCTGGCAATCGGTGGATGTTTCCCAGGTGTTTTTTTCAACTTCATCGCTACCGATGTGAACCACGCTATAAGGAAAAAGCGCTGCAATTTCGTCCCAGACCTTCCTTGAAAAATCCATCACCTCTTCCCGGCAAGGGCACATGGGGTACGAAAATTCGTTTCCCCAACCTACCGAATCGGTGCAGGAAAGATACGGGTAAGCCCGGATGGCTGCCGACATGTGTCCGGGCATGTCGATCTCTGGGATAACATCGATGTAATGAGCGGTGGCATAATCGATAATATCACGAATGTCCTGTTTGGTATAAAAACCGCCATAAACCTGTTTCCCGTTGATGGTTTTAATAAACCTCGGATCAATTTGGTAATAAGAATTTGTTCTGGCTTTTTCGATGCAAATCGAATCGAGGTTATTAAAGGTACGCCACGCGCCAACTTCCGTCAGCAAAGGAAACTGATCTATCTGAACCCGCCAGCCCTGATCGTCGGTGAGGTGGAGATGCAGTTTATTCAGTTTATAATAAGCCAGCCAATCGATGATTTCCATTACATATTCTTTGGTAAAGAAATGCCTCGACACATCCAGATGAAAACCACGCCACGCATATTTGGGCGAATCGGCAATTTTGATACATTGCAAAATCAGAGAATCTTTTTTCTCACCATCAGAAGTTTTCCAGATCATCTGCCGGAGCGACTGGGCAGCGTAAAAGCCACCAACCGGAGTTTTAGCTTTGAGTTCGATACCGGTTAAACTTATAATAATTTGATAAGCGTCCTCCACCAGGGAGTTATCGTTGATAAAACGGATATTTATTCCGGTAGAAGCGGTTTCTTTTTTGGTAATTTGAACATTCATTGCCAGGTTAAACGCATCTTCGATAACTTTTACTGCTGGCAAAAACTGGCTATTATTTACCAGAACGGTAT
>CAYOWJ010000032.1:0-10753 GCA_964407625.1 uncultured Lentimicrobiaceae bacterium | reverse complement strand
TCTTCGATAACTTTTACTGCTGGCAAAAACTGGCTATTATTTACCAGAACGGTATTTTTATCAATCAGCAGCGTTTCTTGCTGCATTTCGCTGTTTAAAGGCAGCGGAATAATTCCATGGGTTTGACCGGTAATTACAGGATTACTGTCAGTCTGATTTTTGCAGGCAACAAGGAAGAGCAAAAGTATTGCAGCCAATCCGATTTTTAAGTTGTAGAAATAGTCTTTCATCATAGATAATTTTTAGTTGCCGGTTTTTGGAGTAAAGTTAGTCATTTTGATGGTACAGGCCCTGTTTGGTATCAATATTTTTATAAAAAGTAAAACCTCAAAAGCGAAAAGTTGCCTTTGAGGTTTTACTGAAATCAGAATCCGGTTACAACCGTAATGATAATTTTCATCTGACTATAAATATCCTGGATTTTGTGTCAGGTTTGGATTGGCGTCTCTTTCCAGTTGTGGAATCGGACACAGCCATTTATTATCCTGAACATTATAATTAATAGGGATCGGCTCACTGATAACCCCGTCTTCGCAGCTGTATTTTACTTCATGTAAATTATTCATCACTTCGGAAGCAAGGCCAAGTCGAACAAGGTCATCCCAGCGCTGGGCTTCAAAAGCCAGTTCGAGTCTACGCTCATGGAGGATTTTCAAACGAAGGTCTTCTTTTGAAGTTGCCGTCGCATCTGGAAGGCTTACACGGCTACGGATTTGGTTAAGTGTAACCAAAGCTCCTCCCATATCACCGGTTTCGTTTTGGGCTTCAGCTTTTAAAAGAACAATATCACCTAATCTGATTAAATATGGGCGGTCGCCGCTATTCCATCCATCCGGGTGCTTTTGTTTGTAATTAAATGGAACAGCAACCGAATTGTCGTTGCAAGGATTCCAGTTATCATCTGTCCAGCCTGTATTGGCTACGAAAATAATATTTGCGTCTTTCCTGATCATATCGCCTTCGTTGTCATAAGCTGCAACAAGGTCTTTGGAAGGCACACAATACTTTTGCCAGCCATCTTCGAGGCCAAGAAATAATTCTACTCCCCAGTTTGAAACATCCCAATTACCGCCTTGAAATGCGATTTCGAGGATTGATTCAGAATTGCCATAATTGTTCCCGTCAAAAAGATCGGCATAATTCGGCATCAGGGCATAATTCCTGGGGCTGTTAATAACTGCATTGCAATATTGGATAACTTTGGTGTAATCCCTGTCGCTGCGTTGTGCCCAGATTTTTGCCATCAAAGCATTGGCGGCACCTTTGGTAGCCTTTTCGGCATTTAATTTATCACTGCCATAACTATCAGGCAGGTTGGCAATTGCAACTTCCAGGTCTTTTACAATCTGATTGTAAACTTCGATTTCGGAGGAACGTGGCAGATTGGTCTGACCGGGGTCAGCTGAATTTGAGTTGAGTTCAATCGGAACATCTCCCCAGGTTTTTACAAGCTGGAAATAGTGAAAGGCTCTGAGGAAACTGGCCTGACCGATAATATGCTCACGAAGATTATTTGCATCAAGAGCAGCATCTTCAACAGTTTTTATTTTATCAAGAATTACATTGCAGCGCCCTACACCAATGTAAAGTTGCGACCAGTTATTAAAGTTTGAACTGTTACCCACACTAATATTAACATTGTCGTACTCTGCAAGAGGCGGGTCACCGCTGCCACCGATGTAGGAATTGTCGGCACGCATATCGCCTAATAACACATTAAGCCATTGGTAGTATTCGTAGTAAAATGCGCGGTAAGCGCCAGTTAAAGCGTTTTCAAGATCTGCCGCGGAATTATAGGCATTGCCTGTGGTTAATTCCGATTGAGGCTTGATATCCAGAAATTTCTGGCAGGAAAATATTGTGGTCAACAGCAGCATGCTGCCAACAAGCGCTATCCTATTTAGTATCTTTTTCATATCTATGATTTGTTAAGTTTATTAAAAAGTAATATTAAGACCAATAAGAAACTCCCTCGACTGTGGATAGGTACCATAATCAACTCCGGGGGCAATATTCTTTTCTGAGTTGGAAAATCCACCAAGGCTGTAAACACTAACCTCAGGATCGAATCCACTGTATTTGGTAAATGTTAACAGGTTTTCGCTGCTAACATAAACATATAACCGGCTCATGTTCAACTTACTTATAATCTGTTTCGGGAATTCATAACCCAGCGATATCGACTTTAACCTTACAAAAGAACCATCTTCAACAAAACGTGACGAAGTTAGTGAATTTGTAAAATCACCATAAGTAGCTCTTGGGACATCGGTAATCTGCCCTGGAGTAGTCCATCTGTTTGCAACTGTGGCTAACTGATTGGCTTCGATGCTCATAGCTTCGGTTTCGATGCGGGAAGCATTAAAAATATCATTGCCCTGGACAGCATGGAAAAAGAAATTAAACGACCATCCTTTATAAGATAAGGTATTGGTCAAACCCCAGGTGTAATCCGGGTTGGAATTGCCAATAATCGTTTTGTCTCCATCACTTAAGGCTCCGTCATCGTCCAGGTCGCGATAAATCGAATTACCCGTGGCAGGATCAACGCCATCGAAAATGTATCCGTAGAACATTCCTAAAGGCTGGCCTTCCTGTGCAATGGCACAAGTGCCTCTGTCAGTAATGTTACCTACTTTTATGGTTCCGCCGTCGAGGCTGATAATTTCACTCTTATTAAATGAAATATTGAAATCGGTAGTCCATTTCAGCTCGTTATCCGGGCTAAGATTGTTGCTTGATATCTGGAATTCGTAACCACGGTTTTCCATTTCACCGATATTTTTGGTGGCAGTATTGCCTGGTAATCCAACGCTGGCAGGAATTGGTCTGTCCAAAAGCATATCAGTAGTTTTCTTGATATAATAATCAGTGGTAAAAAGAACGCGGTTTTCAAGGAAAGCAATATCAAGTCCAATATTGGTTTGTTTGGTTGTTTCCCATTTTAAGTTTGTGTTCTCAAGTGTAATTGGCGAAGTTCCTGGTATCACATTGTCCTCGTTTACATAAACAGAACCAGCGTTAACAAGGCCATACGAAGCATAATCACCAACCTGGTCATTTCCTACTTCACCATAACCAACCCTTAATTTCAGATCGTTAATGAAATCAAGACCGGTAAAGAATTTTTCTTTGGAAATTCTCCAACCGGCCGAAAATGAAGGGAAGTAACCCCAGACATTGTCGGTTGCTGAGAATACTGTTGATGCATCAGCCCTGAAATTGGCAGTTAAAAGATACCTGTCATCATAGCCATAATTAACACGACTAATGAACGATACATTCCTGCGCTGAGATGTTCCGGCGGTAACTGTGCGGGTTGAACCACCATTAACAGTTTGAACGGCAGAGCCACCAAATCCTCTGGCATTTATTTCGGAAGAATTGTATTCGGTTTCTGATGTCACAACACCGGCCAGTGCCGTCAGGCTGTGTTTATCAAAGGTTTTATTATAGGATAAAGTGTTTTCCGAAATCCAGTAAACCTTCTGGTTTGTATTCAAATCGGCAACGCCTTGATAATTGCGTCCTGCAACGCTTCTATATGGGTCAACCCATGCATTATAAGTTCCATTAAGCTGTTCGTACCCAAACATGCTTCTGAATTTAAAATCGTTCAGGAAGCTGATTTCGGCGTAAATGTTGCCCAGGAAGCGGGCATTTACATACGAGTGTTCATTTTGAAGGATCAGGCCAATAGGATTTTCCAGATCCGGAATGAAAGGATTTACACAAAAAGTTCCATCCGAATTATAAACATTGGTTACCGGTGCACCGGTTATTAAACTATTAATTGCACCCCATCTTCCGGTTTCATTTACCGAAACATCTCTCCAGCGGTTGTAGGAAATACTTGTTCCAACCTTTAGATTTTTATTCACCTTATGATCGAGGTTGGTTTTAAAATTATAGCGGGAAAGTTCGTTTGTAATCTCAATTCCTTCCTGCTTCATCCATGATCCCGAAATATAGAAATTTGTGTTTTCATTACCTCCGGTGACGCCCAACTGGTAGTTTTGCGAATAGGCTGTTCTGAAGGCCTGGTCCTGCCAGTTGCTGTTAATCAACGAACCATCAGGATTGGTGTACAGGCTCCAGTCGGTGGTCTGTCCCATTTCGGTAACCAACGCTTTGTACTGTTCGCCGTTTAAAACATCTAATGTTTTAGCAACTTTTGAAGTTCCAAAATAGGTATCAAAACTAACTTTTGTTTTCTGGTTTCCACCTCTTTTGGTGGTAATCAGCACAACACCGTTCGATCCTGACGAACCGTAAATGGCGGCTGCTGAAGCGTCTTTAAGCACGGTCATGCTTTCGATGTCGGCAGGATTTATTTCGTTGATGGAAGTTGTTGGAACGCCATCGACAAGATACAATGGCTCACTTCCGGCTGTGATCGTTGATGTTCCGCGAACGCGGATAGAAAAACCTGCCTGTGGCTGGCCCGAAGGACGGATTACCTGAACGCCGGCAGCCTTGCCTTCGATGGCATACCCAAATTGTGTATTTGGCCTGTCTTTAAACTCTTCCGATCCAAGAACTGCAACAGCACCGGTAACGTCTTTTTTCCTCTGGGTACCGTAACCCACAACTACAACTTCGCTGAGGCTTTTAACATCCTCAACAAGGTTTACATTGATAACATTCTGGCTTCCGACAGCGACTTCCTGTGGGGCGTATCCCAGAAACGAAACAACAAGAATTGCATCCTGCCCTGAAACATCAATGGTAAATTTACCGTCGGCATCAGTAGAAGTACCGATAAAGGTACCTTTAAGTACAATACTTGCACCCGGAATCGGTTGAGATTGCAAATTGGTAACCGTTCCGGTAACTTTACGCGATTGTTGAGCCGAAACCGGCATAATCGTCAGTATCAGCATGAGGATTGTGAGTAAAAAAAGTAGTGTCGGTTTTAAAATCCCAAAGTTTTGTTTCGGGAGAATGTGCTCTCCAAGTGGGTAACTGCGTATTAATTTTGTCATAAATTTAAGTTTTATTTTGTTTCTGAAAAGGCCAGTAATAACCGGTAATGAATTTAAAAAGATGTAGTTTTCTGCTATGATTACTATTTTGATCCACATCCTTCATTCCGGCTCCTGACAAAAAATGTTTTGTTGATGATAATCCTGCTAAAGCGAGCAGACACCGCGCTGCTAATGCTTTTTCGTTAAATTTGTCATTCTTTTGTCATAGGCAAATCGTTTTACTTTTATTTCAATTTCTTTATTTCTGTTCAAATTTATCTAAAAAACACATTTCCACAGCTCTAAAATTTGAATGACAAATATCGGAATTATTCAATATGTTTTACATCTTTACTAAAATATTTTTAAAAGTGTGTGATGTTTTCTAAAATAAATTAACAACTCAGTGTTGTTTTATGAGATAAAAAGTTGAGAAATTAATAAAAGGCTGTTGAAACAATACCCTCTGCAGGTATTAAATCTTTTTTATCTTTGTTGTTCAATGGTCAAAATCAAAAGCAAAAAATTATGAACCTAATCGACGACAAAAGAGTAGTGATGACCCTCGACGCCGGAGGAACCAACCTGGTGTTTTCGGCTATGCAAGGTGCAACAGAAATTGTTGAACCCATCAGTTTTCCAGCTTCAGCAACAACCCTGTCTGAAATTTTGAACCGTATAATTTCGGGCTTCGAAGAAGTAAAATCAAAGTTAAAAACCAATCCTGCAGCCATCAGCTTTGCTTTTCCCGGCCCTGCCGAATATAATTTGGGCATCATCGGCGATCTGGAAAATATGCCTTTGTTCAGGGGTGGTGTAGCCCTCGGCCCCATGCTCGCCGAAAAGTTTGGCATACCGGTTTTTATCAATAACGATGGCGACCTTTTTGCTTATGGTGAAGCCATTGCCGGTCTTTTACCCGAAATTAACAGTTTACTCGAAAAAGCCGGAAATCCGAAACGTTATAAAAACCTTCTGGGAGCCACTTTCGGAACTGGCTTTGGCGGAGGAATAGTTACAAATGGCGAACTTTTCATGGGCGACAATTCTGCCCAGGGTGAGATTAACCGCATCCGCAACAAAATATACCCGTTTTATAGTGCCGAAGAATCGGTGAGCATCCGCGGTGTAAAGAAATCATTTGCCCGCGAAGCCAGGATAAGTGATATTTATTGCCCCGAACCAGAGACCATTTTTAAAATAGGTACCAGCAAAGAAACTGGAAATAAAGACGCTGCCCGAAAAGCTTTCGAAAAATTAGCCATCGCCGCAGGTGATGCCCTGGCAAACAGCATCACACTGGTTGATGGTTTAATTGTTATCGGTGGCGGTCTCTCGGGCGCATGGCCGCTCTTTTTGCAAAAACTTGTTGCCGAAATGAACAAACAATTCGAAACCGCAGATGGCCACCATCTCAACAGGCTCGAAGTAAAGGTTTTTAATCTTGAAAACGAAAGAGAACGCGAAATTTTTGTCAGAGGAAAAGTCCGTGAAATTGAAGTTCCGTTCAGCAATCAGAAAATTTCCTACGACCCGATCAAAAGAATTGGCGTCGGAATTAGCCGCATGGGAACTTCAATGGCCACATCGCTTGGCGCGTATGCTTTTGCGCTGAACCAACTCGACAGGAAAAGCTAATTGGTTTTTCAAATCCATAAACCCATGATCAAAATTCGCCGGATTATCCGGATAATGATGTCGATGTTGGTGGTTCTCCAGTTGGTTTCCTGCAAACCCGGAACGCCGGATACTTCCAAAATTAACCCTCAAAACCGGATGGATTCGATAAGTTACATTATCGGGATGGATTACGGGCAGGGAATTCGCGAACAGGAAATAAAAGTAAACCAACTGATGCTTTACAAAGGCTTTGTTGATGGACTGAACAACAACAAAAGCCTTTTCTCCGAAGCCACTCAAACCCGCCTGATTGAGGAATTTCAAAAAGAAGTTGACAAAAAAGAAAAGGAACGCTTCGATGTAAATCTGAAGAAAAACAAACTGGAGGGTGCGAAATTCCTGGTCGAAAACAAATCAAATCCCGGCGTTACTGAGCTTCCCGACGGTTTGCAATATAAAATCATCAAAATCGGAAATGGAGATTTTCCAAAACCCACCGACAGCGTAACCATTCACTACCGCGCCATGTACATCGACCGCACAACTTTTGATATGTCGTACGACAAAGGCCCGGTTGGCGTCAGGCTCGACCACCTGGTAAAAGGACTTTCGGAAGGAATTCAACTGATGAAACCGGGTGCTATTTTTGAATTTTACATTTCACCAGATCTGGCTTATGGCGACAAAAACTACATGGAACTAATTCCTGGCGGCTCAACTGTAATTTACGCTGTAGAGTTGATCAGGATTGAGAAATAGCAACTCCTGCTAAAAAATACATGCGCCTTTAGCAAACAAAATCAAAACTGACTCGTTTAAGAGCAAAAATTTAAATCATGAATAATTTCACCTATCATAATCCTACCAAAATTATTTTTGGAGAAGGAACCATTGAAACCATTGGTCGCGAAATCCCAAAAGATGCGCGCATTTTGATGACTTATGGCGGAGGTTCGATTAAAAAAAACGGGGTTTACGAACAAGTTAAGAATGCACTTAAAGGCCACACCCTGTTTGAGTTTGGAGGCATCGAAGCTAATCCACAGTACAGCACCCTGATGAAAGCTGCTGAAGTTTGCAGAAAAGAAAATATCAGTTTTCTCCTTGCCGTTGGTGGCGGCTCAGTGATCGACGGAACAAAATTTATTGCCACGGCAGTATTTTTTGAAGGCGAAGCCTGGGACATTCTCACCAAAAATGCAAAAACCAATAAGTTTGTGCCCTTGGCGGCCATTCTCACTTTACCGGCAACAGGCTCCGAAATGAATGGTTTTGGCGTAATTTCACGCAAGGAGACTGGTCAGAAATTAGCGTTCGGCAGACCTCCGTTTACCAATCCGGTATTTTCTGTGCTCGATCCTCAGGTTACAAAAACCCTGTCACCACGACAGCGCGGAAACGGCGTTGTGGATGCATTTATCCACGTAACCGAACAATACATGACCTATCCTTCAAACAGCCCGGTTCAGGATCGTTATGCCGAATCGCTGTTAAAAACACTCATCGAGGTTGGCCCTGAATATTATCCTGATCCTGAAAATATGGAAGCTGCCAAAAACCTGATCTGGGCAGCAACGATGGCACTCAACGGCAATTTATCCTGCGGTGTTCCGGTAGATTGGGCAACACATTCGATCGGACACGAACTTACAGTGCTTGAGGGCATCGATCATGGAAGGACGCTGGCAATCGTGTGGCCGGGAATGATGCACGTGATGCGCGATACCAAACGCGAAAAACTCCTTCAGTATGCCTGCCGGGTTTGGGGTATTACCGATGGTAGCGATGATGAACGGATTGATGCAGCCATCAGAAAAACGGAAGATTTTTTCCATTCGGTAGGCGTTCCGACTAGACTGAGCGATTATCAACTTGGAAAAGAAGTAATCGGAAAAGTTGTTGCCAACCTGAAAAATAATGGCTTTACCGCACTGGGTGAAAAGAGATTGGTGACTCCCGAAAAGGTTGAGGAAATCCTGGCCAACCGTTTATAAAAAGCTTTCGCGATTCATTCTTCGGTTCGCATTTCGATAAAATCTTTGTATTCGATAAAAACGTCTTCGATGGCCATCATTTTGTCGTACATAAAATCAAACATTTCCGGCCAGTTTTCTCTTTCAAAAATTGAAACTCCGGATAGTTTGAGATGTACGCGCGAAATCAACTTTTCTTTTTCGGTTCCAAACATGTCCTCCCACAGTGTTTCCGATCCTAAAGCCTTTTCTATAAAAGGTTTCAGCGACTGAAGCTTGTAATAATAAAACAACTGGTCGGCAATATTTTTCGATTTTACTTCAAAGCCAACCGAAACCCATTTTTCGGTTTCGTTGATGTCGAATTTGAGATTAAGCGCCGGAACGCCCGTGTGATGCAAAATCCAGTGTCTTGATTTTCCTGATTTGCGGCGCCTGATTTCGGAAATAACCGTGAATTTATTCCAAAACTCCTGCCTGATTTGTTTGGCTTCTTCGTGGTTGTACATGAAAATTTATGGTTTTTAAAAATCGGGTTTATAAATTTTTCCAGGCAGTGCGCGCAGCAATCCCTGGAATTCGAGGTTGAGCAGTGCGGCAGCAACTTTGCTGGTTGGGAGGCCAGTTTCCTGGATAATTTTATCAATTCCTGGCAAATCATTCTCGCGAAGCACTTTCACTACTTTTTCTTCGTCTTCGGTTAAAACCACAAAAAGCTCATGCTGCCTGCTTTTTTTTGCGGCTCCCGGCAATTCCCAGCCCATAATATAAGCCACATCATCGGCACTTTGAACCAATGCAGCCTTGTTGGTTTTGATCAGAAAATTACAGCCTTCCGAAAAGGTATCGCCGATTCTTCCGGGTACACTAAAAACATCGCGGTTGTACGAATTGGCGATTTCGGCAGTGATGAGCGCCCCTCCTTTTTTCCCGGCTTCGATAACAATGGTTGCGTCGGAAATTCCGGCAATAATGCGGTTTCGCTTGGGGAAATTTTCACGATCAGGATTTGTTTTGCTCAGATAATCAGTGAGCAAACCACCATGGTCGACCATTTTTTGCGCCAGACTCTTGTTGGCGTAAGGATAGATTTTATCAAGCCCATGACCCAGAACCGCCACCGTTTTGAGTTTGTTTTCGAGGGCTGCCCGGTGTGAATTTGTGTCGATTCCATAAGCCAGCCCGCTCACAACCAAAACATCGTAAGGCGTTAATCCTTCGATAATTTTATCACACATTACTTTTCCATAATCGGTGGCGCTGCGGGTTCCAACAATGCTTACGATTTTGGGGACATTTAAATCGGCAGTGCCCAGAAAATAGAGCATCAGCGGGCCGTCGGCACAATTTTTAAGACGGGCGGGGTATTTTTTATCGAGATAAAAAAGCGGTAAAACGTTGTGTTTTTCGATGAAGGCAATTTCTTCTTCGGCTCTTTTTAATACATTTTGGGATAAGATGGAATCGACCAGCTTCGGACCAACATTAGGCACCTTTTCGAGGGCGCTTTTTTTCTGCTTAAAAACCGCTTCCACGCCGCCACAGTAAGCTATCAGCTTTTTGCCGATGATATCTCCTATTCCTGGCAACAGGGTTATTCCGATCTGATATTGAAGCATCTGAGAAAAGGGTTGATGTGATTTTTAATTATCGGATAAAGATATAATTTTCCTTCCGGCCCGGTGATTTTGAGGAAAATATTTGTCGGAAAAAAAGATATTTCCAGTAAAAAAAATGCTTCTAAAATCCGGATCTGGCAACCATCCGGCTGATTTTTAAAAGGTGGGCCTGTGATAATCGAAAGTTTGGCCATCGGCAAAGTGTTTAATCCGCATGGCGATTCGAACAAAAATTACCAGATCTTTACGGTTAAGTTCATCAATAGCATCCTGAATTCCACGACTCGCCATGGCAAGGGTAATCAGGAAATCTTCACCTTCTTTCTGAAGCCATTTCATGGCGCCTTCATCCTCAACAGAAGCGGCGTCGAAGGCTGCAAAATGCGGAAATCCATTTTTTAACAGCCAGTCGATGGCTTTTGTGTTCCCGCGTATCGCATTCGAAAGTGCTGCCAGCTCGGGATAGCCATTGTTAAACAGCCAGTCGAAAAACTCCTTGTCTCCTCCAATGGCCATTTCGAAGGCCAGGAGAATTTTGACAGGATAATCGTAAAGTTGATTTTCTTTCAAAACT
>CAYOWJ010000031.1:18882-20721 GCA_964407625.1 uncultured Lentimicrobiaceae bacterium | reverse complement strand
AAATCAGGCATTTAGCGTTCTTTTTGATTTTTGATGATGGTTAAAACACGTTCAACACTTTCGGCAACGATTTCTTTTTTCAACTCCTCCAATCTGTCAGGTGAAATTCGTTCGGCCGATTCTGAACTTTTTTCAGGATCGCTATTGATTCTGGCTTCAATTTCAAATTCCCGGATGGATATCATTGTCAGAGTTTTTTAAAATATTGATAAGAAAGCTCCATAGTTTCGATGATGATGGCATTTTTTTCGGCATCGAGTGTCGAAATAGCCCACTTTACAGGCCATGCATTAATGAAATTATATGCGGCCAAAGGTTCGTGATTTTCATTCAGCAGCGTCACCTGGACCGAAGTCGGGCTGATATCGAGATTTTCGATGGCTTTGCGGCACCAGGCAACGATGGCTGAGTCTTTTAACATTCCTCTTTTTAAAACGAGATTCGGATACTTTGCCCTTACTGGAAGGGTGTGATGAAACCGGTTTTCGCCACCTTCTTTAAAGGTTATCGTTTCGAGTGTTGATTCGATGCCTGAAACTTCGCTGAAATGAGTCTCACTGCCACTCAGGCCGAAATTGACACTAAAATGAAAAGCAACCGGTGGATATTCCATCTTGATCTCTTTTAAAATTAAAGGTTATCAAGGCATTTCGATGGTTAATCCTTCGTGGGCAAGTTCGAGTGTTTCTATCGCGACCTCGTTTCCATCGGCCTTCAATTCGGTGCTCTGAACTTTTACAGGCCATGAATTTCTCACCTTCCACACTACCCTTGGATTATGCTCTTCATCGAGCAAAGAGATAATTACATCCCGTCGTTCGATTTGATTGAGTTTGACGGTGTTCCACCAGGCATAAAACTCGTTATCGTTCTTGAAAACACCGCGCTTGAGTGTGATATTACCGAATTTTTGCATGCCGGGCATCTTCATTTTCGAATATTCGGGCATTGCGCCGGTGCGATATTCGATAACTTCGGTCTCAACAGCCAGGCCTGTGACTTCGGAAAACCCGATTTTTGTTCCTCCCCATTCAACCTGGAAATGAAATTTTGGTAATGGATATTGAGCCATATCTTTAAATTTTTTTGTTAATTTCTGTTACCTTAGTATTGATGTTTTTATAAAAAATTCAAATCTCAAATCTCAAAATTCAAATCACAAAATCATTTGATTGTTGATGGTTGAGTTTTGTTTTTTGAAATTTATCTTTACGATTGTTGCATTTTGTGCGAGAATCTCAGGATAATAAATTCTGCAGGTCGTACAACAGCCATCCCGATTTCGATGATCAGTTTTCCGTCGAGGATATCCTGAGCTGTCATGGTCTGGCCTAGGCCGACTTTTACAAAAAATGCATCTTCAGCTTTGGCACCGGCAAGAGCACCAGCCCTCCACTGGTTGATGAGGAAATTTTCGATCATGGCTTTCACCTTGACCCAGGTATTGGCGTCGTTGGGTTCAAAAACAAACCGCTCGGTGCCTTTTTTGATGGATTCTTCGGCAAAATTGAAAAACCGCCTTACGCTCACATATTTCCACTCGTTGTCGTTGCCGGCAAGTGTGCGTGCTCCCCAAACCAGTGTTCCTTTTCCGGTAAAAAACCGGATGGCATTTACCGATTTTCCGCTGCCCGGATCAATATTCAGGAAGTCGTTGTCGTCGTTGGTAATCGGTGTAAGCAGTTTTTTTACTCCCATCAAACTTGCATTGGCAGGAGCCTTCCAAACTCCGCGCTCGCTGTCAACCCGAGCATATACGCCGGCTACAGAAGATGATGGTGGTAGTTTGACCGTTTGTTTGAGCATCTCAGCCATAAATTGGTTGAACAATTGCGGATT
>CAYOWJ010000031.1:16127-18782 GCA_964407625.1 uncultured Lentimicrobiaceae bacterium | reverse complement strand
CCGCCTTCGGTTTGCAGGCCGGCTGATACAATATAGCAAGGCCCACCACCATTGTTAAAGTATTGCTGCAAAGCATAATACATATTGTATTTCGAAAGTTTTGTCTTATCAAAAGTTACTTCTGTGGCGCGGCTGATGAGTTTATCCGCAGCATCGGTAGCGTCGGTAATTTTGATTGTAAAGGCTGAACTTTCGGGGAAGGCACCGCCAAAATATTGCTCATATTCCAGCAGCGAGGAAATCCTGAACGGTTTACTGATGATTTCGTTTCCGCTTTTTCCAATAATCTCGGTGTAACCGATAAAGGCTGGTATTGCGGTTTCGACAGCAGCAATCGAAGGTGGAAATTTTGAGATTTCTTCCACATACACGCCGGGTGTTCTGTACTCTTTTGCCATAAAATTTATAGTGTTGGTTTATATTTTAAAACAAAGTTTATAATCATTTTTCATCCTCCATTTTTGCGGTATTGAGAATCACTTCTTCGATGCGCGGTCCAACAGCAAGCAAACCGCTTCTGATCATTTCGACTGGCCTGACTTTATAAATCAATGAGGGTAAATATTTTCCGCCTAGTGACGACCAAAGGTTGTTTTGCTGTTCGAACGAGAGAGAAACCATCTCGACCAGGATTTTTTCGATTCCATCATCAAGATCGGGGCTGTTTTGGTGGTTAAATACCGGCTTTCCCTGGAAAAACCGGATAACCCTCGACAGGTTTTTCAAGGCTTCCTTGTAGTTTTCTTCGGTATCGCCAAAATAGGCCGAGATTAAAATATAAAGGTTCAGATAAACAGGCGGATTTATTTTGGCAATATCATGTTCGGAAATTTTAATATATGGATTTTTGTTTTTAAGGGAAGGCTCTTCTTCAACATTAATGAGTGTAAGGCCAATTTCGCTGATGTTGGTTTGACCGTTCAGATTAACCACATGACCAAGTACAACCTTTTTTACATGGATAATTTCCATGAAATAATCATTAATCTGGTCGCGGATAAAGATGAGCGTCTGGTCAATCATGAAGGAGTTATTTGTTTAACAAAATTTTTAGTCGATTTTTTTAAAGTTTTTCTTAAAATAAATCTGGAATTAATTTTGTAAAAATACGCTATCAAAATTGTGAAGTCAAGTAAAATTTTTGCTTCTTCACAAATTTTAACCTCTTTAACAGATCATTAACAAACAGCTATAAAAAACAATTGCCGTCCCTGGTAGGAACGGCAATTGAAAAAAAAAGTTTATAATCTTTTATCGAATAATCAGCTTCACCACCTGTGTTTGCTTTCCGGAAATGGTCAAAATATAAATTCCGGGTTTGAGGTCTGGAATATCCAGAACAAAAGTTTCATTTTGGCTTTGGCTAAGATGATTTTCCTGATAAAGAATTTCACCCAATGTTGTGGCTAATTTTACCTTAAAGTTATTCTCGGATGAATTTGCCGCTGTTATAAAAACCTTGCCAATGGAGGGATTCGGATAAACGATATAGGCATTATTTTGAGATAAAGCCTCAATTCCGGTACATTCATCCACATAAACAGTTTGGGTTGCATTGTTTTCGCAACCGTTTTCGTCAACGTAGGAATAGGTTAAATCATGGGTTCCAACACCGGCATTTCCGGGATAAAACCAGCCGTTTAATACTCCTGTGCCAGAATACACGCCACCAACAGGAAATCCCTGCGTAAGTTCCTGCTGTGGCCAGTTGAGGCACATATCAGGAATTTGAGCGAAGGTTACCAACGGAAGATCAAACACCGTGATAAAACCTGGTTGCGATATTGTCTGGCTTGTCAGTCCATCTGAAACTGTGAGTGAAACATCAAAATTACCGGCTGCATCATAAGAAATTGCTGGATTTTGAAGGGTTGATGAAGATGGATTTCCTCCCGGGAACGACCATGACCAGGAAGTAATATTTCCCTGGCTGTTGTCGGTAAACTGAACTTCGTTATTTATGCAAATTTCATTGGTGTTGGCTGTGAAATTCGGAATTAATATTGCTCCGCCAACTTTAACGGTGTAATCTTCAATTTCTCCATACGATGCACTGCCGCATGGCGTAGGAGCTGTGCTATAAGTCATTCTGATCCGCATCCGGTAATCGCCTGGAGATGTTCCGGCAGGTGTTGAAACAGTTCCTGTAAAGGATGCTCCTGAGCCACCAACATTGGTCAATTGGAAAGTTTCATTGGCGATATCTCCAAATTCAAAATTACGGTTCCAGTCCACCCAGACGGTTGTAATATCGCTGGCCCAGGGCGTGCCGTTTGTAATGGTGATCGGTTTTGATTCGGCCGCATCAATGGTTACATAAATATTGGTATAATTAGCAACGCCACCCTGCCATCCGCTCGAATTGTTGATTTCACCGCAAACAACTTTTGAGATATATTCGTCTTCGGTGGAGGTTGAAGCATCGCAATAATCCGGGAAAGTGATGGTGAAAAATTTTGATCCGGAAACCCCGTTATCGCCGGAATAATCGAGTGAAAAAGCGCTTTCGTGCCCGGCAGGAACAGAAGCATCGGCACTTACGATAAAAGTTGCTGTGGCAGATCCGTTGATCAGAATATCCCCAAATTCCTGAGGTGCTGTGGTCGAAATCGTGATGAAAGGATCGGGGCAGCTTAATGTCCCGAAAACATTCAT
>CAYOWJ010000031.1:1389-16027 GCA_964407625.1 uncultured Lentimicrobiaceae bacterium | reverse complement strand
CCGGCGCCATCCACAACAAGTTCCTGCATATCCACAACCAGGATACCACTTTTGCCTAACGAATAATTCAAATTATCCGGTTGCCCGATCGAATACCAGGTTGCACCTTCGTCAGACTGATTTCCGTTTGGAATGCGGGAGGCAATAATCCTGTAAATTCCCTGGTGATTTTCGGGTGTAAGCTGAACATCGGCAATGGTTGACGAAAGTGCACTTACCACAACATTGTTCACCATTTTGGTCTGATAACCATTTGCCTTAAAGGTCAGATTATATGTTCCTGGAACTACATATTTATGAAAATCGCCAACAACGGGATCGCTGTAGCAAGGCATCGTTGAACCCACAAAAACAGTTGCGGCAACAGGTTCACCCGTTGCTTCATCAGTAATTGTTCCTTCAACACCATAACCCGAATATTCGATCAGTTTAACCATCGAAGGGAGGTTGATGTTAAAATAATAAAGCAACTCAGAAGCGGGGGGCTGTTTGTCGTAAGAAATTTCGATCACAATGCCGTGGGTTCCCAAACAGCCATATGCCGATTCGGCAGTAGAGCCGGTTGTTGGATAAAGTGAAGTGCCAGGGCCGGTTTCGAGATTTGCGTATCCCGAATTGCTTTCATAGAGATTGGCTAAAGCAAGCTCGGCCGCATAATCAGGGCAGGCATCGGTGCGGAAATACCAGGGATACAGATATACTTCGATTCCGCTGTGGTTTGTCAGATGGATGGTAAACTGGTTTTCCTGGTCCATCTGCCTGAGCGCTTTCGATTCGGGCTGCGAATAAAATCCGGTACTGCTGCCTTCGCCATCCCATAAATAACCGGCATCACGGTTAAGGTCGATTCCGTTAGCGTTATATCTCGAAACGCTAACCCGGCCATCAGGGTTCATTACGGGTAAAATCCAGATTTCACGATTATCAACAAGGTTGGTAATCACCGGGTCGTTGCCATATTTCTGGCATAAATAGCGGGCTAACCGGATCATGTTTTCGCCACCGCCAATTTCGTCGCCATGAATATTTCCATCAAAACCAACTTCTGGTTCGTTTTCGTCAATATTAACATTATCGCTGATTTTTAATGCAGCCATTTGCCTTCCCTGAACCGATTGTCCGAAAATTACTTTTTTGCAGAGGTTTGGAAGCGCTGCTGCCAGGCTATCTATCAGATCGATGGTTTGCTGGTAGGTGTGATAGGCTTCATCTTTTTCCCAGAAATCTTTATAAAAAGCGTTCAGGTTTTCTTTTTGAATTTCATAGCCCAAACCTTGTTCGTTTACAAGTTTTAACTCATCAGGAGTAACGTACATCAGCGCATAGTCGCGATAAATGTCGCCGTTGAGTTTCAGGCTGTGTAAAACCTGGGCATCGCGAAGATTGTTGATTTGAACTTTGATTTCCATTTCGTTTTGCCGCCAGCCATTCTGTGCAGGCAGCGTAACCGATGAAATCATTAAAACCAGCAGAACAGCCGTTGTTCGGCAAAGTGTGATAAAAAGTTTCATTTGATTGATTTTTGTTGTTTTGTATGAATGAGAAATTTTCAGGTTAAGACTTGTTTTTTACACTAAGGTTGCTCAAAGAGTGCTGTTGGAACAAATATGTTTTTTTTTGCTGGTTTTGAAATGTAATTTCAGCGACAGCAATAATAATCCAAATGCTATTCATGATTGATTCAATTGTATCACTGCAACTGCAAATTCGCAGTATTCATGTGCTGTTAATTTGATTTTATCGAAATCCAGATCAAAAAACACCATCAAAAAATCATTTTCCCCGATGATATATTTTTTGCCATTACACCCGATTTCGGCAGTGCCGCAGAGCAAATAAACACCAACGACATCGTAGTTTTTGCAGTCAATTTCGGTGCAGGTTTGTTGTGGCTGGAGCGTTTTCCCGAGCAAGGTCCCTGTGGCCTTGCTGCTGGTCATCAGGTTAAAATCGGTGACCTTGCCTGAGCTTGTTGTTTTCCAGCCACCATCAAAAGTATCGCTGTCAAATTTTTGAAGGGTTTTGGAATAATGACCTTCATGATTTAAAGTTAAGTTTCCTTCCAGAATCATGATGCTGCGCGAAATTCCGGGTAAGCTGGTAAATTCCGACTCTTCAGTTAACACTTGTGCGGTGCTTATCCTGAAAAGAAAATCCCGCTGATCATAAGTCGCCGTTTCGGGGAATATGGCCAATTGGGTGGTGGTGCCTCCTGACCATTGCGAGGTTTTTTGTTCCGTTTTTCTGATGATTTTTACCTGCATAAGCCAGTTTTGTAGATTAAATGGAGGTTCTGTTCCAGGATTGTCCTGAAGCCTAAAATTCAACTTTTTCCCAGCTTGCCGAATCGGTGTCGCAGATAAAAAACTTAAAAAAATCGCTGGTTTCTTTCAGTTTGGTTAGCTGAGTGGTTTCAAAATGGATAATTCCTCCGCAAACATGACCCATATTTTTATAGATATTTTTTTTGTCATCAACCGCCATACTTACATCGCCTATTTCTTTATTTTCGTGGCTGGATGTTGTTTTGAAATAAATCCAGCCTCCGTTATCCAGCCTGAGGATACCACATTTTACAATCCGGCAGGATAGTTTCTGTCCATCATCCCAAATATTTTGATCAATAATAATTGCTGTAACGGTACTATCGGGGCTGAAACTATTAAATTCCCTGATCGTTTCCTGAATCCACTTATCCTGTTTCATTGCAGATACTTCTGAAACATCGGAATGCTGGGCAAATGAAAAGCTGATGGTTGCCAGTATGAGGAGGAATGAAAACGCAAGTTTTTTCATCTGTTTATAATTTGTTTTTTAATTGTCAGATGGAATCGCATGATTAAAATAATCATTACAGTGGGTGTTTAATAATTATTTTAATCATGCTTATTTCATGTTTTCGAATTTATTTTTTCATCTCTTATTTTTCGATAAGCCGGATTCCGTCTTTTTCGATCATGATGATTTTTTGCTTGTACAAAGAACCAATTGCCTTTTTGAAAGTTTTTTTACTCATTTCCAGATGACGGGCAATTTCTTCGGGTTCGCTGTTGTCGGTGAGTGGCAGAAATCCATCCTTTGTCTGAAGGATTTCCAGGATCCGGGCTGCGCTGGGTTCGATATTGCCAACACCCGGCATTTGCAGTTGCACATCAATTTTGTGGTCGTCGCGGATTTTCGAAATATACCCTTTCCTGATGTCGCCCGGCGTTACCTGTGCAAAAAATTCATTGTGATAAACCAGGCCTTTGTGGAGGTTGTTGATGATAACGTTTACGCCCAGATCTGTTGTTTCCCAGATCATTACTTCAACTTCATCGCCTTCTTTTACGGTAAGTTGCTCGTTGTTTAAAAACCTGTTTATTTTGGCGGAAGCCACAAGCCGGTCGGTTTGTTCGTCGAGGTAAAGATAAACCATGTACCATCTGCCTTTCAACATTTTGGTTCCTTGTTCGCGAAACGGGACAAAAAGATTTTTTTCAAGCCCCCAGTCGAGGAAAGCTCCGATTTGATTGACCATCACAGCCTGCAACACTGCAAATTGATGAAGCTGGATTTTTGGCCGCAGGTTTGTCGAAACCAGCCTGTCTTCGCTGTCGCGATAAACGAAAACCTCAATTTCGCTGTCAACCGAAATTTCTTTGGGGACATATTTTCCCGGCAGCAAAACCTCGTGGCCTTCATCATCTCCGAGAAAAGCACCCACGGAGGTTTCTCTTAACACTTTAAGCGTGTTGTATTTTCCAATTTCTATCATCTGATTATTTTATTATTAGCAGGTTGAGACGTGAATAATTATTGTAGTTTGAAATTCATTTTCACAGGATTATGATCGGAATATCCGAACCCCAGGTCGATAGTCGTGACATTTTCGCAAAGGACGTTTGGTGAAACCAGGAAATAATCGAGAATAGTGGTTTTTGTAGTGCCTTTAAGGAAGGGAGCGTCGGCAAAGCGATTCGATGGCGTTGCATTATCAAAAACCCATTGCCAGCCTTCGGGCATCAAGTGGCCGGAGGTATCCGAAACATCGTTACCAACACCAATATCGCCGGTTTTTATCAGCGAAGGATCGTAACCCGGAGGGTTCAGGTTCCAGTCGCCACCAATGATTACGTAGTTTCCTTTCCGGAATTCTTCGGTTGCTGTTTGTTTGAGAACATTCAGTTCGGCCATCCGTAAAGTGCCATCATCAAAGGCCGAATTGTGGGTGTTGATCATGACGAGCACCTTGCCCGAATTTAACACAAAACGCTGAATGACGAAACAGCGGTCGAGCATAAACAGGTTTGTAGGCCATTTAAAATTGCCTTCAAAACTTACCCTTTCCGATGACCGGGCTGTGTGCCGCGAAAAGCTCACCACACCCGAAAGAACCTTTCCCATTGGCCTGTTTAAAGGAAGCGGCACAAATGTCACATCATAATTTGCCGCAAAAACTGACTCGTAAGCTGGCAGGATTTCCTGCAATTTCGCAACCTGGTTTTCGCGAAACGACCGGTGAGATTTTTTATCAACTTCCTGAAGAAAAATGAAATCGATGGAATCGTTTTGCTGAATGAATTTTTTTATCCCATCCAGGCAGGTATTGTAATAATCGTGTTTTGGCCTGACCTTTTTACCGCCATCATAAAAGAAATCCATTTCACTGCCCAGGCCTGCATAGCCAATGTTCCAGATCAGCACACTGAATTGTTTGTTTTCGATGGCATCAGCAGTTGCTTTGCCTGACGGTTTCAGGATTTCCCTTGCCGGAGGCTTAAAATCACTGAAGGTAGCTATCAAAACGACAACTAAAATTAATAAAACTACCACTGTAATGAAGCCACCCATAATTTTAAATCCGGTTCTGATCATGCTCATTTTGTGCAATCCAAAAGTCTATAAAATAATAAAAAATTGATTAACAGTAGATTATAAAATTCGTAAAACAAAAAGCTTATTTTTATAATTTTGCTGCGAAGTTATGAATTTAATAGATAAACCTAAACATTAACAGTTTTGCCAATCATAGGATCGATCATAAAGCGTGCTATCGAGCTGAGAAGCTTCAGTGATAAGGAAAATTTCAAGAGTTTTGATGGCTGTAAAGCACAACAGTCGGTTTTGAAAAAACTGCTTCGAAAGGCTCAGTTTACCCATTTTGGTGAAGCCTATAATTTTTCCGAAATTCTTAGGTCGGATAACGTGTATGATGAATTTAAAAAGAACGTGCCGGTTCACGATTACAATACGATATTTAAGAAATGGTGGTACCGCTCGCTCAATGGGGAGGCTTATGTTACCTGGCCCGGCAAGGTTACACATTTTGCGCTCAGTTCGGGTACTTCGGAATCTTCGAGTAAATACATCCCGGTGACCACCGAGATGCTGAAATCGATCCAGCGCACCAGTGTAAGGCAATTACTTTCGCTGGCACAGTATAATTTCCCGCCCGAGTTTTTCGAAAAAGGGAAAGGGATTTTAATGTTGGGAGGGAGCACGCATCTGCAGTTTAATGGCACCTATTATGAAGGCGATCTGTCAGGGATTACCACCGGAAATATCCCGTTTTGGTTTCAGGTTTTTTATAAACCCGGCAGGCGTATCTCTAAGGAGCGCGACTGGTCAGTAAAACTTGATGAGATTGTCCGGAATGCGCCAAACTGGGACATTGGTGTTATTGTTGGCGTTCCGGCCTGGCTGCAAATATTGCTCGAGCGGATTGTCGAAAAGTACCAGTTAAAAACCATCCACGACATATGGCCAAATCTTTCGATCTACGTTCATGGTGGTGTTTCGCTGGCGCCTTATGTTAAAGGTTTTGAGCGGCTTCTTGCACGCCCGCTTACCTACATGGAAACTTACCTGGCATCCGAAGGTTTTATTGCTTATCAAAAAAGACCAAATGTAAATTCGATGCAGTTGTCGCTCGACACAGGCTTGTTTTTCGAGTTTGTCCCGTTTAACGAATCGAACTTTAAATATGACGGAAATCTGGTTAAAAATCCCACAGCGATTACGTTACAAGATGTTGAAGAAGACAAGGAATATGCCTTGCTCATCAGTTCAAATGCCGGAGCGTGGCGCTACCTGATTGGAGATACGATAAAGTTTACCTCCAAAAAATTAAACGAGATCAGAATAACCGGACGCACCAAACATTATCTCAGCCTTTGTGGCGAACACCTCTCCCAGGAAAATATGAACAGGGCCGTCGAAATGATGAGCAGCAATCTTAATATTGAGATCAGGGAATTTACCGTTGCCGGAATTAAACATGGAAGCATGTTTGCTCATAAATGGTTCCTTGGCACCGACGATAACCTTGATCCGGAAGTTGCCCGCGAAATGCTTGATGCGAATTTAAAAATTCTGAACGATGATTATCGTGTAGAAAGAATTGCAGCTATCAAGGAAGTTATTGTTGAAGTCTTACCATCAAAGGTTTTTTACCAGTGGTTGAAAGATAACGGCAAAGAAGGGGCACAGATTAAATTTCCACGGGTAATAAAAGCAAAGCAAATAGAAGATTGGGAAGCCTATATCAAAAATTTTAAAAAAGCAAATCTTTAACAGCTTAACCTATGATACATCCTTTTATCGAAGGGGCAATTTTAGGCTTAACGCTTTCGGTTTTGTTTGGCCCTGCACTTTTTGCTTTGCTTCAAACCAGTATTCACCGGGGTTTCCGATCGGGAGCATGGTTGGCGCTTGGCATTTCGATAAGTGATGTTACGCTTGTTTTCTTATGCTTTATTGGTGCTCTTCAGATTTTGTCGAACGATCATAACCGCTTATTTTTTGGAATTTTAAGCGGATTTTTGCTGATAGGCTTTGGAATTGCAACCTACAACCGTAAAATTCATATCAAAAATAATCAGGATGGTGTTGAAGAAAAAAAACCAGGCTGGTTCACCTATGTTTTGAAAGGTTTTTTTTTAAACATCACCAATCCTTTTGCCTGGATTTTCTGGATGGGTGCAACAGTGGGGGTAACTTCAAATTATGGCGAAAAAACGGATGATGCCATCCTGTTTTTTTCGGGTGTACTTTTTACAATTATTGTTACCGATGTGCTGAAAGTTTATATTGCAAAAAGGCTTAAGCGCTACCTTAACCCGCACAATATCAGCAAAATCAATAAATTTGTTGGGATACTGTTATTTTCTTTTGGAATAATTCTGATGGTCAGGGTTTTGATTTATCATTATTACCTGCAGTAAACCTGCCAATTAATAGTCGTACTCTTCGGTTGGTTTGATATCCTTGATATTTAGCTGAAGCGAAACGTGGCCGTTCCATTCGTTTTCTTCGATATGATAGCAAATCGAGAAATGTTTACCGCTTTGAATAATCGGGAGTTTATCGCCTTGCTGAAAGGCAATCCCGCTCACCGGAAAACCAGAAATATCAGGATGAATTACGCTTAATTTAAGATGATTCTTGCCTACAATACAGGCATAACCTGTGTCGACAACGCCTTCTGACATAAATGTGGGCGACATATTTTCGGGGCCAAACGGGGCAAATTGCCGGAGGATTTTATAAAAATTGGTACTGATATTATTCAATTTAATTTTTGCATCAATTTCGATTTCCGGAATCAGCATGTGGTCTTCAATGGTCTCGGATACAATTTCCTCAAAGCGGTCCCTGAAGGCATCAAAATTTTCGGGTTTTATCGAAAGTCCGGCAGCATATTTATGCCCGCCGAAATGTTCGAGCAAATCATAGCAGTGGTCGATGGCGTTATAAATATCAAAATCTTTAACCGAACGCGCTGAACCCGTTATCAGGCCATTTGATTTTGTTAACACAATGGTAGGCCGGTAATACGATTCGGTCATTCGGGAGGCTACGATGCCAAGCACGCCTTTATGCCAGTCGGGATGATAAACGATGGTTGCTTTTTTACCGGAGTTGAGCTGGTCCTGCGAAATGATTTCGAGGGCATGCTGGGTGATCTGCATGTCGAGATTTCGCCGTTCGGTATTAAACTGGTTGATTTGCTGTGCCCGTTCGATAGCAACTTCGATGGTATTGCTGATGAGCAGTTCCACTGAGTTTTTCCCGCTTTCCATGCGGCCTGCGGCATTTATCCTTGGCCCTATCAAAAACACCAGGTCGCTGATGGTCAATTTGCGGTTAAACACAAATTCCTCTTCAACAAAGCTAAAATCCGGTTTCTTTTTGATGTTGCTGTAATGAAGAATTGCTGTGAATGCGGGACGCGGGTTTGAGTTTATAAGCTTGAGGCCGTAGTAGGCTAAAATTCTGTTTTCGCCGGTAATGGGGACAATGTCGGAAGCAATGCTCACCACCACAAGATCAAGGAATTTCTCGAGCGGTTTAAAAGGCATGGCATTTCGTTTCGAAAAGGCCTGTACAAGTTTAAATCCAAGGCCGCAGCCCGAAAGTTCTTTATAGGGATACGTACAATCGGCTTGTTTTGGGTCAAGAATTGCACTCGCCGGCGGGAGCACATCGCCCGGACGGTGATGGTCAACCACAATAAAATCAACGCCAAGGCTTGCTGCGTAAGTGATATTTCCAACGGCTTTTATTCCACAATCAAGGGCAATGACCAAAGTAAAATTATTGTCATGCGCAAAATCAACACCTGCTTTCGAAATTCCGTATCCTTCACTGTAGCGGTCGGGGATATAAAAATCGATGTCTTTGTAAATCGATTTCAGAAAAGTGTAAACCAACGAAACTGCCGTGGTGCCGTCAACATCATAATCGCCGTAAACAAGAATTTTTTCGTGGTTTGTGATGGCAGTTTCAATACGGTCGATGGCTTTATCCATGTCTTTCATCAGAAATGGATCGTGCAATTGTAAGAGTTTAGGTCGGAAAAACGTCTTGGCTTCGTTAAAATTTGTTACTCCCCGTTGAGCCAGGAGTGTTGCCAATAAAGTGCTTATGTTCAAGGCACGGGATAGTTCAAGCACGATGTCCTGATCTACTTTTTCTTTAACTACCCAGCGTCTTTCCATGTAAAATTAATTTTTGTAAAGATATGAATATTCATTTTACATGAGGGATTCAAACAATAATTTTGTCAGGCATTTTTTACCGAAAGCCTTTTAAAATATTGATCAACAACAAATAAGCCTTAAAAGGAAGGATTTATTTTTTTCAAAAAGACGAACAATACCATCACTTTTCAAATAATAGTAACGATAAAAGCTATGATGTGAAAGCTTAAATTCCAAACCTGATAGCCTCCACCGGGTCGAGGCGTGAGGCAACCCAGGCAGGGACAAATCCGGAGACAAGCCCGATCAGTGTCGAAATTCCAATCCCGATAGCTATATTTTGTTGGGTGAGAATTAACGGGAAAGAAAAGGAGCTTTGCAAGGCAAGCGTTAAAATATAAACCAGCAGTAAACCCACAATCCCGCCAAGAATCGACAGAAAAACGGCTTCAAACAAAAATTCGAGCAGGATGAAATATTTCTTAGCCCCGATAGCTTTTTGAATGCCAATGATATTTGTCCGCTCACGCACCGAAACAAACATGATGTTAGCGATACCAAAACCTCCCACGAGGAGCGAAAATCCGCCAATAATCCATCCGATAATCGAAATCCCGCTGAAAAATGCCTGCAAACCCTGGTTGATGACGCTCACTTCGTTAAGTGCAAAATTGTTTTCGGCACCGGGTTTTATCTTTCTGAGCGAACGCATGATGCCGGTAAGTTCATCGATAAGTTCCTGGTTTGAGACATTTTCTCTGGCTTTAACCATAATTGTAGAACCCACATTACGGGTATTTATATAATTACGTGCAAAGTTGAGCGGCAAATAAACCTGTTTGTCGGTGGAATTTCCAAAGGAGCCATCTCCCTGCTCCACGAGTACGCCGATTACCGTGGCTTTTATCCCAAAGAGTTTGATGCTTTTGCCCAGCGGATCCATATTTGGGAAAAGGTTTTCGGCAACTTCGGCTCCAATAATGGCTACATTTCTGCCAGCCGTCGATTCGACGTTGGTGAAATATCGCCCATCCTGGATATTTACGATCATCACTTTGTCGTACTGGTGCGAAATACCGAATATTCCAACGTTATCCATGCTGTTGCTCATGTATTTTGCCGTACGGCTGGTGTTGAACATCATGGCCACCGCTTCGGAAGCCTTGCTGCGGCGTTGTATTTCTTCCATTTCGTCAAAGGTGGCTTCGGGACGGTTTAAATATTTCCACCAGGGATAATCTCCGCCCATCGCCCATGGCCATTTCTGAATAAAAATAATATTGTCGCCGAGTTCGCTCAGACTTTGGCGGACACTTCGTTCCAACGAATCGAACACGGTAAGAACTGAAATAACGGATAAAATCCCGATTGTAATTCCAAGAAGCGAAAGGATGGTCCGGACTTTATTTACTATAATCGCTTGTAATGCAAACAGGTAACTTTCTCTGATGAGTTTTATGATCAAAAACATATTGTTTTGGATTTTTCTAATTTTCTGTAAAAGTAACATTAAGAAATATCGAACCAGAATAAACAAACTAAAATTTCTTTTACGGCTAATCCGAAATAATTTTGAATCATTAATAATTTAGCACAAAACAATGTATTTTTTCTCTAATTTTGCCGCCTTTTAAACGCTAAACGTTTTATTTTAAATCAGATACTTTTATTAAGCTACTCGATGAACAATCTAAAGAGAATAAAGTCTTCACTGGTCTCGGTTTACGACAAAACCGGGCTTGAGGATATTGTAAGAGCGTTGCATCGGCTTGAAATTAAAATCTATTCGACCGGGGGGACTTTTGATTTTATTACAAACCTCGGAATCGTAGCCACGCCTGTTGAAGACCTTACAGCTTATCCTTCGATTCTTGGAGGCCGGGTTAAAACACTTCATCCAAAAGTTTTCGGAGGAATCCTTGGCCGCCGCGATCATCCCGGTGACGTTGAGGAATTTAAAACCTACGAAATTCCCGAAATCGACCTTGTTATTGTCGATTTGTATCCTTTCGAAAAAACCGTTGCCTCCACCGATGATGAATCTGAGATTATCGAAAAAATTGATATTGGCGGAATCAGCCTCATCCGCGCAGCAGCGAAAAATTATAATGATGTCGTAATTATTCCTTCCAAAGATAATTATGGCGAATTGCTCGAAATACTTCTTAACCAGGAAGGTGCAACCACACCCGAACAGCGAAAATATTTCGCTACGCAAGCCTTCAATGTTTCGTCACATTACGACACAGCCATCTTTAACTATTTTAACCGCAAAGCCAACCTTCCTGTTTTTAAGCAAAGTATTTCGGCTAACAGTGTTTTACGTTATGGCGAAAATCCACATCAGCAAGGTGTGTTTTATGGTGATTTGAATTTGGTTTTTGAACAGCTTCACGGTAAAACAGTTTCTTACAATAACCTGCTCGATGTAGATGCTGCTATTGCTTTGATTGACGATTTCCGGGAGCCGGCCTTTGCAATTATCAAACACAATAATGCCTGCGGGCTGGCTTCACGCGATCATTTATCTGAAGCCTGGCAGGCGGCACTTGCCGGAGATCCGGTTTCGGCATTTGGTGGCGTTTTAATCGCCAACCGCGAAGTAGATCACCATACTGCCGTCGAAATCAACAAGCTGTTTTTTGAGATTATCCTGGCGCCATCTTATCAGGATGAAGCCCTTGAAATTCTTATTTCGAAGAAAAACAGAATAATTTTACAAAGGAAACCGTTAACGCTTCCAGGTAAACAATTCAGGACGGTATTAAACGGAGTCATTCAACAGGATAAGGATTTGAAAGTTGAAAATTTACTGGAATTGAAAGTTGTTACAACAAAATCGCCAACGCAGGAAGAAATTTCGGATTTGTTGTTTGCAAATATCATCGTAAAACACTCAAAGTCGAATGCCATTGTTTTGGTAAAGAATAAACAACTTCTTGCCAGCGGAGTTGGACAGACTTCGAGGGTTGATGCTTTAAAACAAGCCATTTCAAAAGCGCAGTCATTTGGTTTCGATCTGAGCGGTGCTGTGATGGCTTCTGATGCTTTTTTCCCTTTCGCCGATTCGGTGGAAATTGCTTACAATGCCGGTATTACGGCAGTAATTCAACCTGGTGGATCAGTAAAAGATCAGGAATCGGTTGATTTTTGCAACAAACATAATGTGCCGATGATCTTCACAGGTTTCAGGCATTTTAAACATTAGTACGAATAACATTTTTAAAGAAATTATTGATAAATTATCATGGGACTATTTTCATTTTTTACCAAAGAAATCGCCATAGATCTTGGAACTGCAAATACAATCATCATTTACAACGATAAAGTTGTTGTTGATGAACCTTCAATAGTAGCTATCGAAAGAAGCACCGGAAAAATAATTGCTGTGGGCAAACGCGCTCAGATGATGCATGGCAAAACCCACGAAAACATTAAAACGATTCGTCCGTTGCGCGATGGAGTTATTGCCGATTTTCAGGCAGCCGAATTTATGATCCGCGAAATGATCAAGATGATCGGCATCAGGCAGACACTATTTCCACCGGCATTAAAAATGGTAATCTGCATTCCATCAGGGATTACCGAAGTTGAAGAAAGAGCCGTTAAAGATTCTGCCGAACAAGCCGGTGCAAGGGAAGTCCGTCTGATTCACGAACCTATGGCAGCAGCCATCGGAATCGGTATTGATGTTCTGGAACCTACAGGCAACATGATTATTGATATCGGCGGTGGTACCAGCGAAGTTGCCGTTATTGCCCTTGGCGGTATCGTTAATAACAAATCAATCCGCATTGCAGGTGATGATTTGAATGCTGACATCGAAGAATATATGCGTAAACAGCACAATATCAACATTGGCGAACGCACCGCTGAACAGATAAAAATTGAAGTTGGCGCGGCGCTTCCTGAACTCGACAACCCGCCTGACGACTACGCAGTTCATGGTCGCGACATGCTCACCGGCATTCCAAAGGAAATTACCGTAAATTACTCCGAAATAGCCCATTGTCTTGATAAATCCATCTCAAAAATCGAAACCGCAGTTTTGCAGGCCCTCGAAATGACACCTCCTGAACTCTCGGCTGATATTTTCAGAACAGGAATTTATCTGGCAGGCGGTGGCTCCATGTTGCGCGGTCTCGATAAACGACTTCACCTCAAGACAAAACTTCCTATCCACGTTGCCGAAGATCCATTAAGGGCAGTGGCACGCGGAACTGGCATTGCACTCAAAAACTTTGACAAATTTACCTTCCTCATTAAATAGTTGGGTAAATCATCGTACTGTTTACAATTTTCTTTATTTTGCCCCAAAATAAAATTCTGGCTTATTTTAGATGAGAAACGTTTTAACCTTCATTTGGAAAAACCATTTCTTTTTTCTCTTCGTGCTTCTCGAAACCATTTCGTTGGTGCTCGTCGTGAAAAGTAATTCCTATCAGGGTTCGGTCATCATCAATTCGACCTCCGATTTTACAGGAGGAATTTTGCAGACCCTGGGCAGCTTTGGTAGTGTTTTTAAATTGAGAGATTCAAACACAGCCCTCGCCGAAGAAAATGCCAGGTTTCACAACCGCGACCGAAATTCCTACATCATTACGGATACCAATACTTTTTATGTGAATGATACCTTGTACCAACAGGAATTTGTTTATGTGTCGGCCAAAGTAATCAGCAATTCAACCAACCGGCGCAACAATTATCTTAAACTGAACAAAGGCCGGCGACACGGTATTACCAAAGACATGGCTGTGGTGGCACCAAATGGTGTGGTGGGGCAGGTTATCGAGGTTTCCGATCATTTTTCGTCGGTAATGTCGGTGATCAATAAGCATTCACGGGTATCTGCCAAGTTAAAAGCATCAAACCAGGTGGGAACTTTAATCTGGAATGGCAATAATTACCGCAGAGGCACGCTGGTTGACATTCCGTTACACGTGCAGATGCGTCTTGGCGATTCGATAATTACCAGCGGTTATTCGCATATTTTTCCCGAAGGCCACCTGATTGGCGTTGTGGAAGATTACAGGATCGAAAAGGGGGCGAATTTCTATACCGTTGATGTTGCCTTTACCATCGACTACAACAAGGTTTTATATGTTAATGTGATAAAGAGCCTCCATCAGAAGGAATTGCAGCAGTTGGAAACATACGAAAATCAGAATTAATACCTCAAAAGTCTAAATCAAAAGATGTATCTGAAAAATAGCATAAGGTTTGTTGCGCTGATTTTGTTCCAGGTTCTGGTACTCAACAGCCTGAATTTTGGAGGCTATGCTTATCCTGCATTTTACATTTATTTTATCCTTTTACTGCCTTTCGAAACTGCAGGATGGGTGCTATTGTTGTCGTCGTTTTTCCTGGGGCTGAGCATCGATTTCTTTACCAACAGTCTGGGAATGAATGCTGCTGCTTCGGTCTTCATGGCTTTTTCGCGGTCCGGTGTTTTAAACCTGCTTCGTTCGAAAAGAGAATATGAACTTGTTGCTGCACCGGGGATCAAGGATTTAGGAATTAAATGGTTCCTTACCTATGCCTTTATGCTGATTTTGCTTCATCACACCATACTTCTCTCACTTGAAGTATTCAGTTTTGCCGGTTTTTTCCAAACCCTCCTCAGGATATTTTTAAGCAGTGTGGCTACCCTTGTTCTTGCTGTTGTTGCACAGGTG
>CAYOWJ010000031.1:0-1289 GCA_964407625.1 uncultured Lentimicrobiaceae bacterium | reverse complement strand
CAAAAAGAAGTGGCAGACATTTTTGGAATTTGATACAGCGAATAAATCCGGCTTTACGCATTTTTGATGATTGTTGTATTCTGCCAAAACCATAAGGTTGATCGCAACGAATTATAAAGCATGTTGATCGAAAGTTTTCGTGTCCAATTGTTTTCCTGCTATTTTTGCACCCAATAATTATAAATTTAAAGATTCTGATCAAATGAAAAAACTAATGTGGATTTTATTAACCGTTATTGTTTTCGCCTCCTGCAGCAATAACGCCAATCAATTTCAGATTACCGGAACGCTGGATAATGCTCCCGAAGGGTGGGTGATGTTAGCCAAAGTTGTTGATGGTAATTTTGTAAACTTCGATTCGATACAGCCCGACAAGGGGAGCTTTGCTTTTAAAGGCGAAATTGAGTCACCCGAAATTTATTTTCTCGTTTTCCCCGAAGGTTCAGGCCGGGTTCAGGTATTTACCGAGCCAGGCAAAATAACGGTTAGCGGAAATCTGGAAGAACCAAAAATCGAAGGTTCAAAAACCCAGGCTTTGCTTGACCAGTTCCAGACACAACTGGATAAAAATAATGAAGAGCGGAAGACCATTTATGCTGAATATCAGCAAGCACAGTCGGTTGGCGATACCGTAACCATGAGTGCCATCGAGACCAGGTTTAACCAGATCGACGATAGTGAAATTGCTTACATTCTCGACTTTGCAAAAACCAATACTTCCTCCGTGGTGACGCCTCATGTGATGATGCGCTACAGCTATTATTACGAACTTAGCGACCTCGAAGATGTATTTTCGACACTTGACCCTGCTGTCGAAAACTCGAAATATTACAAAAACCTGAGCGAAACGATCGAAACACTCCGTAAAGTCGAAATTGGTCAACCAGCTCCTGACTTTACACAGAATGACACCCTTGGCAACCCGGTTTCATTGATGAGCTTACGTGGAAAATGGGTGCTTGTCGATTTCTGGGCATCGTGGTGTGGGCCTTGCCGCGCCGAAAACCCCAATGTTGTTGAGGCTTACAGGAAATATAACGCAAAAGGTTTTACCATTCTTGGCGTTTCACTCGATCGCGACAAAGACAAATGGTTACAGGCAATCGCTGACGACCAACTGACCTGGATGCACATTTCGGATTTGAAATACTGGGATAATGATGCTGCCAAACTTTATGGCATCAGGTCAATCCCTGCCAACCTCCTGCTTGATCCAAACGGCATCATCGTTGGCAAAAACCTCAGGGAACAAGCTTTACAGGATAAGTTGGCCGAGTTGCTGAAATAAC
>CAYOWJ010000030.1:8823-20942 GCA_964407625.1 uncultured Lentimicrobiaceae bacterium | reverse complement strand
GCCTTATGCCTTACGCCTGATGCCTTATCTTATCATCCCGATAAACTCTTCTTCCGAGATAATTTTTACGCCAAGCTGGGTGGCTTTTTCGAGTTTTGCCGGCCCCATATTATCGCCAGCAACGATGTAATCAGTCTTTGATGAAACCGAACTTGCGTTACGGCCTCCGTTTTCTTCGATGGCAATTTTAACTTCATCTCGTTGGAAGTGTTTGAAAACCCCGCTAACCACAAATGTTTTTCCATCGAGCTTGCCTGATTTTTTTTCGATGATTTCTTTAACTTCAAACTGAATCCCTTTGTTTTTAAGGCGTTCGATGATTTGCAGATTGCTTTCCTTACGTAAAAAGTTAAACACACTTTCGGCAATGGTAGCCCCGATTTCGCTGACTAAGATTAGTTCTTCGATGCCTGCCTTTTGCAGATTGCTGATATTCCTGAAATGTTCGGCCAGCTTTTTAGCCACCGTTTCGCCCACATAGCGGATTCCAAGCGCAAAAAGTACCCGGGGGAAAGGAACATTGGTTGAAGCTTTTAAGGCTGACAGTATATTTTCGGTGGTCTTTTTCTGAAAACTTATTTTTCGCTCCTTTTTATCTTCACTGGCCGGAAAAACCTTTTCAAGACCCAAAAGAACTTTTTCTTTCAGATCATACAAGTCGGCAATATTGTGGATGAGCCCTTTTTCGAAAAGCAGTTCGATTTTACCTTCACCGAGGCTGTCGATATTCATCGCCTTGCGGCTGATGAAATGCTCCAGTTTTCCTTTAATCTGAGGCGGGCAGCCGTTTTCGTTGGGACAATAAAAAGCAGATTCACCCTCGGTGCGAATGAGCTTCTCTCCACATTCGGGGCAGGTTTGCTGAAAAACCACCATTTGCGCTTCCTGTGAGCGCTTTTCAAGATCAACGCCAATAATTTTGGGGATAATTTCACCCCCTTTTTCAACAAAAACTGTATCCCCGATTCTTACGTCCAGTTTGGCAATAATGTCGGCATTGTGCAGTGAGGCACGTTTTACTGTGGTTCCGGCCAATAAAACCGGTTCGAGATTGGCCACCGGAGTAACTGCTCCTGTGCGCCCAACCTGGTAAGCGATCGACAAGAGTTTTGTTGAAACCCTTTCGGCTTTGAATTTATACGAAATGGCCCAGCGTGGCGACTTGGCCGTAAAGCCGAGTTCCTGCTGAAGATGGAAGTCGTTTACTTTAATCACCACTCCATCAATGTCGAAAGGAAGGTTATTTCGTTCGTTATTCCAATAATTGATAAAATCGAAAATATCGTCATTGGTGCGGCATTTGGCCATGAACATCGGAATTTTAAAACCCCATTTGCGGGCTTCGGTCAAATTATCGTAATGATTGCCAAAAGGAAGATTTTCGCCCAGAATAAAATACAGGAAACAATCCAGATTTCGCTCTGCAACCAGCCTGGAATCCTGCATTTTAAGACTTCCGGATGCTGCATTTCGTGGGTTGGCGAACGGAGCTTCCCCGATTTCGGTTTTAGCTTCGTTTAATTTTTCAAACGCATCGTGGGTGAGCATCACTTCACCCCGAATCTCGAATATTGCTGGATAACCTGATTTTCGCAGCTTCAGCGGTATGCTTTTTATCGTCCTGACATTGGCTGTAACGTCATCGCCTTTTTCGCCATCACCGCGGGTCACAGCCTGAACCAAACGCCCGTTTTCGTAACGAAGGCCAACAGCAACACCGTCATATTTAAGCTCGCAAACAAACTCAACATCCTCGCCAATGGTTTTTTTTACCCGGTTGGTAAAATCCGTCAATTCCTGCTCTGAGTAAGTATTTCCGAGCGAAAGCATCGGGTATTGGTGCGTTACCTGCCTGAATTCTTTGGTAACTTCCCCGCCAACACGCTTTGTTGGTGAGTCGGGTGAGGCAAATTCAGGAAAGGCAACTTCAAGCTTTTCCAGCTCCTTCAACTTCATGTCGAATTCAAAATCGCTGATCGTGGGGGAGGAGAGGACGTAATAATTATAATTGTGCTCATTAAGTTCATCGACAAGCTCGTCGATTCTCTTTTTTGATGCGTCTTTTGTCATATTTTGTGAGGTGTGATGTTGATCAGAAAAGCCGGAACAATTCGCGATAAATTTAAAGGTCTTTCTTTTTCAGATAAAAATAAATGATCGTCGTGAAAAATACCGCATACAAAAGACAAACCACCACATCCGAAAAAGAAAGAAACTCCTGGAATTCCATATTAAATTCGGGCGTTTTAACTTTGATGAGCGAAGTATTCGGTGACCAGATCAGATGATTCATCGCGTTAAGCGGTAAATATTTATGGAAATTTTCAGGAATGAAATTGTATTGAATAATCACTTCGATGAGCGGATAGAGCAGCAAAATGATCACCGAAAATCCGGTTTTCCTTACAAGGACTGCAATCAGAAAAGCAAACATCAGAAAAGTAAATACCTCGATAAAGTAAGCCAGCAAATAAACAGTTTTTCCAACGATGGCACCTGCTGTAATTACCGAAGAATTTGTCAATCCAAGGTAAAATCCCGAAATGAAAATTGCCGCCGTCGAAAGTAAACTGAGCATAAAAATAACTTCCATTTTACCCAGTAGGAATTCTGTCCGGCTCATCCCGCTCAAAATATTGGTGCGTATGGTAAGAAAGGTAAATTCGTTGGTGATGATGATCACCACGATAATGGCCAGGATTATTTTGATGAAAGCCCGCATGCTGGCCACGTAGCTGATGTTTTGCCAGATGTCGGGAAAGTTGAAAACGATTAGTTTAAAAGCTTTGATAGCGACGTTATCCTCGGTTTTTGATGCAATAAAATCCAGGAAAGCAGGCAGCCCGAAGATGATTGTCGCAAGAATGAAAAGGTATAAGATTACCATCACCCAAAATGCGCGGTAGCTTTTAAGCTTTTCCCATTCGATGTTAAAGAGCCTGATCATTTTGATTGATGTAAAATTTCCAAAAACTGGTCTTCAAGTGTTTTCTTCCTCAGATTAAGATGCGACAAAACGATGCCTTTTTCGATAAGAAATTCATTGACGTCGGTGGCTGAAATGCCTTCTGCACATCTGCCAACCAGCAAATTACCTTCTTTGTGGAGGTTTTTTATTCCATCAAAATCAATTAAGGCGTTAACTAAAATCTCCGGATTATTTGCCCCAAGTTCGATGGTGTCCGACATTGCCAAAACCTCATCAACAGGGCCGGAATATAGCTTTTTGCCTTTTTTGAGAACCGCCACATGGGTACACATTTTCTGGACTTCGTCGAGCAGATGACTTGCCAGAATCACCGAAATTCCATCGTTGGCGATTTTTATCACGAGGTTTCTGATCTCGGCAATTCCTTGCGGGTCGAGGCCATTGGTGGGTTCGTCGAGGATGAGGACTTCCGGGTTGCCAATCAGCGCCGAAGCGATGGCCAGGCGTTGTTTCATCCCGAGTGAATATGTCCTGAATTTGTCGTCTTTGCGGTCGTAAAGTTCAACAGTTTTCAGGATTTCACCGATATTATCGAACGGTTTTTCTTTAATCCGCGCTATGATTCTTAAATTATTTTCAGCCGATAAATACGGGTAAAAAATGGGATGCTCCAGCGTGCCCCCGATTCTTTTGCGGCTGTGATGCGAAGGCTCATTCCCGAACCAGCGGTAACTGCCTTCATCGGGTTTTATAATGTCGAGGATGATTCCAAGCGTGGTAGTTTTTCCGCTGCCATTCGGGCCTAACAATCCGTAAATACTGCCTTTTTCCACTTCAAGATCAAGCTGATCGATGGCGTGAATATGGCCGTATCGTTTTGTAAGTCGTTCAATACTGAGGACAGCGCTCAATGATTTTAATTTTTGGATTGAAAATTATTCGCCATATTTTTTAAACAGGTCTTCCAAAACCGCGTCGGTAAGCTCGTAACCAGCTAAAAACGGGAAACCTTCCCATCTTACTATTCCTTTTGGATCGATAACAACAACATGCGGAATGCCACTTACTGCAAAAGTACTCTTCAGTCGTTTTTGGGTATCAATGGCGCTATAATAGCCTATCACAGGAGTTTTCATCGAAGTAACCTTTTGCTCGGTTTCATCGCTTAATCCCACCACAACCATATTTTTGCCATATTTTTCGTGCCATTTGTTCAGTTCAGGAATTGCTTTTTTACACGGTCCGCACCAGGTTGCCCAAAAATCGATCATGATAAATTTTCCTTTGGTAGCCGGTTGTTCACTCAGCCATTTTTCGACTACAAAATCCGGGGCTTTTTGATTTAAAAATGACTTGGCCCACATTTTTTTGTAAGGCTGTTGGGGGTTTCCCTGTGCCTGAACGTCGTTTAATAAAAAGGATATTGACAGAAGAAATCCGCCAATCAAGATATAAAAAAAGTGTTTTTTCATGGTAATTGCAATTGATGAATGAAGTTTTTAATAGCCGCAAATGTAGCCCAACAAATATTAACAGCAAATAAAAAATGGTTTTGTAATACCTTCGCGGCCTATAAAAATTCTTAAATATGAATATCGGAAAAGATAGGGTTGTAAGTTTTGTTTACGAACTGCGAATTACCAATGCTGCCGGCGAGAGCATCCAAAAGGTTACAAAGTCGCGGCCATTGAAAATCGTGTACGGGCATGGTGGTATTTTGGAACCTTTCGAAAAGCGCCTGCTGGGGCTTTGCGCAGGCGATAAATTTGAATTCAGTCTCCAAAGTAAAGATGCTTATGGCTCCTATAACGAAAAGGCGATTGTTGAGCTGGATAAATCGGTTTTTACCGACGAAGCTTCCCTGGACGAAGAAGCCCTTGAAGTGGGTAGCTATTTTCCTATGGAAACCGAAGCAGGCATTCCCTTCAACGGGAAAATTCTTGAAATTACGCCAACCAGGGTTAAAATGGATTTTAACCATCCTTTGGCTGGCCAGGATTTGTATTTTAAAGGTGAGATTGTTGAGGTACGCGAAGCAACTATCTCCGAAATTGAAACCGGGCAGGTCGAACGCAGGCAGGGAAAACCGAAGAAACCCTGAATGTGAGCCTGATTTAATCATTTTAGATGCAAATGGATGCGACATAATTATACTATTTTAGCTGTTGATTTTTCAGACAAGTTATTGATGAAACTATGGAAGGTGATTTAGCCAACAATCAACCGAAACAGCATAGCCGGGAAATGGCCATGGAGCTGGAGATTATCCGCAACAGCGAAAAAATCGCTCAGGAATCGCTTCAGGTTTATCGCCAGATTGTCGAAAATGCAAACTCGGTCATCATCAGGCTATCACCTGAAGGTATAATCGAATATGTGAATCCTTTTGCCGGGGAAATCCTTGGGCGGCAGTCATCCGGTTTAACCGGGAAAAATATTGCTGCTGTTAATCCACCAATCAGTGCAGAGTTAACAGAAAAGATTCAAAAGATGATGCACGATTTATTGGTTCGTAATCTTAAAGTCTCGGAAAATGAAACCCATTTTGCGGTTTCAGGTGATAAAAAGATTTGGATTTCGTGGATCAGTAAATTATTAGCCGACGAACAGGGAAATCCCAAAAGCATTATTTCGATTGGAACGGATATTACGAGGCGGAAATATGCCGAAGAAGCCTTGCGCGAAAGCGAGTTTAATCTCACCAAAGCGCAGGAAATTGCCGGAGTTGGCAGTTGGGCCTGGGAAATTGATACCGACAATTTTCATGGCTCGGCATATTTTTTCAGGATTTTTGGAATTCATCCTTCAACAAGTTATAAACACCTGCTTCACGACTTATCAGGCATTATTCATCACGAATACCGCGATTTCATTCAGAAAAAAATTCAACGTGCGATTCTCAAAGGGTCAACCGAATCGTACACTTATCAGATTACACACCCCGACGGTCAGCATCGCTGGATTCTGGAAGAGGTGAGCCTTTTGGGAGATGTAGATCAGAAAAAACAGGTGCTCATCGGCACTATCCGCGACATAACCGACCAAAAGAAAACCGAAGATAAACTTCGCGAATATCTGCTTATCGTGTCTTCTTCGAGTGAGTTAATGTCGCTGATAAATACAGATTACCAGTATGTTAACGTAAATCAGTCGTATCTTGATGCCTACAACAAAAAGGCAAGCGAAATTGAAGGCAAAACCGTGGCCGAGGTATTTGGGCAAGATATTTTTGATTCGATTATCAAACCAAACATCGACAGGTGCCTGCTTGGTGAAAACGTTAGCGACCAGTATTGGTTTGATTTTGCGGTTTCTGGCAGGCGTTTTATGGATGCAAAATATAACCCGGTGCGCGAAATGGATGGCACTATTTCGGGAATAACAGTAAGTGCACGGGATATCACCGATTTGAAAAAGGCCGAGGAGCAACTCCGGATTTTCAAACTCTTTGCCGAAGAATCGGGAATTGGCCTGGGTATGGCTGGCCTGGACGGAAGAATTACCTACGTAAATTCGACCTTATCAAAAATGGCCGGTTTTAAATCTCCGTCGGATGTTATTGGACGGACAATTTCTGAAACTTACCTCAACGGTCATTATAATAAGTTGATGCATGAAATATTGCCTGTTGTTAAAGAAAAGGGCCAATGGACCGGCGAAATCGACATGATCAGGCAGGATGGCGAAGTTATTCACACCATCGAAAATTTCTTTCTGATAAAAAACCAGCAGGATGAAATCGTTTCTTATGCCATCAGCGTAACCGATATTACCGACCGCAAACATGCCGAGGAAGCACTTCAGAAAAGTGAAAGCAATTTCAGGCTCATTTTTTCGAATGCAGCCGTTGGAATTGATGTTGTGGATGAGAATGGAAACTTTCTCCAGGTAAACGACGCTTTGGCGCGAATGATGGGTTACACTGCCGACGAATTAAAGCAAATCAAAATTCAGGATATTACACATCCGGATGACCGCGAAAAAAGTCGCAAACCGCTAAAACAACTTTTCGACAGGGAAAATGAAAGCTACCGGCTCGAAAAACGATACATCAAAAAGGACGGCAGTGTTTTTTGGGCCGATTTGTCGGTTTCGCCCTATTATGATGTTACCAACAAACGCATGCTTGCCATAGGAACCATCAATGATATTTCGAAGGCCAAAACTTTGCAGGAAGAGCTTCAGCGATCGCGTGAAGAAGCTATCGAGGCAAATCGCGCTAAATCGGAGTTTCTCGCGAATATGAGCCACGAAATCCGGACGCCGCTTAATGCCGTAATTGGTTTTACCGAATTGCTCGAAAGCCTTGTTACCGAGCGAAAACAAATGAGCTACCTCGAAAGTATAAAATCGGGGGGTAAAAATCTTCTCCTGTTGATCAACGACATTCTCGACCTGTCGAAAATTGAAGCGGGTAAGCTCGAATTCAGGTATGAGCCAATAAACCCTTATTCGCTCATCAACGAAATCAAACAAATTTTTGCCCTCAAAATTGAAGAGAAAAAAATCGATTTCATCATCGACGTTGACGATGAAATTCCGCAAAGTCTTATTCTTGATGAGGTAAGACTGCGCCAGGTAATTTTTAACCTGATTGGAAATGCCATCAAGTTTACACAACATGGCTATGTCAGATTTTCGGTTAAGAAATTGCCAGCCCACAATGATAGCAGCAAAATCGACCTGTTGGTTTCAGTTGAAGATACCGGCATCGGAATTCCTGCCGATCAGCATGAGCGGATTTTTGATGCTTTCCAGCAGCAAAGTGGCCAAAGTACGCGTAAATATGGCGGAACAGGTCTTGGTTTGTCCATCAGCAAGCGGCTTGTCGAAATGATGAAGGGCGAAATCACCCTGAAAAGCAAACCCGGAAAAGGCTCAATTTTTGAGTTTCGGCTGAAGGATGTCGAGATTGGGACAGGCCTCGATACCGTAATAGGCAGTGATGATTTTGATTATTCGCAGATTGTTTTTGAGCCAGCCCTGATTATGATTGTTGATGATATCGAGTTGAACCGTCTGTTGATTATCGAAAATTTCTCGACCAAAACCATGCAGGTAATCGAGGCTGAAGATGGCGAAAAAGCCGTGGCCCTTGCCCTGCAACATAAACCCGACCTGATTTTTATGGATATCCGGATGCCTGTTATGAATGGTTTTGAAGCAGCCAGAATCATTAAAACCACTTCCGAAATAAGCAAAATCCCCATTGTTGCTTTAACGGCTTCCGTTAAACGGGAAGACCAGGACAAAGAGTATGCGCAATATTTTGATGGTTATCTCCGAAAACCGGTGTCCCGCTCGGAATTGTACCATGAAATGTCCGGATTTTTAAAACATACCCAAACCGTAAAACCTTCGTCAAAAGCAGAAATACCGAAGGTAAAATCAAAGGGTAAAAAAAGCCGAAAGTTAACCAATGACAAGAGGTCCGAATTAATTCAATTGTTCGATGGTAATTTAATGACTTTATGGAAGGAAGCCATCGAATTTCAGATGTCCGACGGAATCGAAACTTTTGCCGGCAGCGTTAAAAACACTGGCGAAAAATTCAAAATTACAGAGCTGATCAAATTTGGCGATGACCTTTTGAATTATGTTGATAATTTCGATTTGAATAAAATGGAAGAATCGTTGAAAGAATTTCCAAAGCTCATCACCAAACTTAAAGTTTTGCTAAGAAAAGATTAGCAATAATGTTACGAAAAGTTGGATATCTCATTTCTATCATTAAATTTGAAGAAAATTTGATTATCGGTTAACCGGCATTTTATTCCAAAAATAAATGGATTCACGTCCCAAAATACTTCTTGTCGATGACAATGCAATAAACATCAGGGTTGCAGCCAAAATCCTGCGGTCGAACAATTATAATATTTCCTTTGCACAAACCGGGGCTGTTGCCCTCGAAAAGGCGCAATTCATCGATTTCGACCTCATTTTGCTTGATATTATGATGCCCGAAATGGATGGTTACGAAGTTTGTGAAAGGCTCAAAACCGATCCTTCAACCCAAAAAGTTCCCATCATTTTTTTAACTGCAAAAACCGAATCAGAAAATGTTGTAAAGGCTTTCGAACTTGGTGGCGCCGATTATGTTACCAAACCATTTAATGGCCGCGAGTTGATTTCGCGGGTCGAAACACAGATCAAACTAAAACGTTCACTCGAAGCGCTCGAACTGGCTAACTTCAAGCTCCAGGAGGCCAACGATACCAAGGATAAGATGTTTTCGATCATCAGCCACGATTTGCTCGGCCCGTTTGGAAGCATCAGAGAATCCCTCGAAATGATTGCTAATGAGGAAATAATGATGGATAATTCCAATATGCAGTCTTTCATCAAAGCCATGTTGAATTCCATAGGTTCGGCCTATTCGCTGCTCGAAAACCTGCTTTACTGGGCCAGAAATCAGCAGGGCAGGATGGTTTATCAGCCGAAAATTATAAGTCTTAACAGCATCATTCACGATACGAGTAATTTGCTGGCTGGTGTGGCTAAGAATAAATCGATCATTCTAAAAACCAACCTGATTGAGCAATACAATGTGTTTGCCGATAAAAATGCACTCAAAACGATTTTAAGAAATCTGGTATCGAATGCCATCAAATTTTCATCGCCCGGAGGAATAATTAACATCAAAGCCAGGCGCTACGAAAAGGGTTTTCTGGTGGTTTCGGTTAAAGATTCCGGCATTGGGATGGATAAAAATACCCTCGAAAATTTGTTTACAGGATTTAAATCAGATCCGCGTTGGGGAACGAAAGGAGAAAAAGGGGTAGGGCTTGGTTTGGTGATCACCAAAGAATTTATCGAAAAACATGGCGGTACTTTATGGGTCGAAAGTGAAGAAGGCAAGGGCAGTGTGTTTAATTTTACACTTCCCGAAAACGAAAATTAAACAAAATGGAAAATAGTAAAAAATACAAGATTCTCATTGTTGACGATGTTCCTAAAAATATCGAGCTGGCAGCTAATATTTTACGCACGAAAGATTATAATATCACTTTCGCAAAAAGTGGTATTGTTGCCCTCGAAAAAGTCAAATTAATCAATTTCGACCTGATTTTGCTCGACATCATGATGCCTTTGATGGATGGATTTGAAGTTTGCAGGCGGCTGAAGGAAGACCCGGAGACTAAAAATATTCCGGTGATTTTTTTAACTGCCAAAGCTGAAACCGAAAATGTTGTCAAAGGTTTTGAACTGGGCGCCGTTGACTATGTTACAAAACCATTTAAAACCGAGGAATTGCTTGCCCGCGTCAATACCCATGTTGGGATTAAAAGCAAAATCGAGGAAAAGGAACGTATCGGAAACGAGTTGCTAAAAAATAAAGAACAACTTCAGAAACTCATTGTCGAACTTGAAGAAAAGCAGTTAAACAACCTCGAGAAAAATCTGGTTATCGAAAAAGTAAATCAGGGTGAAATTCGTGAAAGAGAACTCGAAAGGCAAAAAACTGACCTTGATCACGTGACTTTATTTTACGATCTCCGGAGCCAGATGGACAAGCTTATCAAGGACAGAAACCCTGTTGCACGACTTGAAATAAAGCAGGTTAAAGAAATGATTACCAATTTGTTTATTGATAAAAATAATCAGGATTTTCATCGTGAACTGAAGCGTTGTTTTCCAAAATTAACCTTCGACGATCTCCGGCTTTGCTCGTATTTGCGGCAAAGGTTTTTAAATGTCGAAATTGCCGAGTTTCTCGAAACTTCTCCCGAAGCCGTTTACACGCGCAAATCCCGCCTCAGGCAAAAACTTGAACTCGAAAATGGGGTGGAGATATCTGAATTTCTCACCAATTTTAAATTCTAAGAAATTCAAAAAGTCCTCAGCAGGAAAAATTATTTGTAAAGCAGAAAAACGGTCGGTTTTTTATGCAGATCAACCTTTGATTTTTTCCAGGCTGCGATGGTTCTGGTCGAAATAAATTCGTCGGTGGTGGTGAGGTTTGAGGCAATACAAATCAGGGTCTTATCCGCACAAGTTGCCAGCAAGGCCTCTAAAAGCTGGTTGTTGCGATAAGGTGTTTCGATAAAAATCTGTGTATAGTTTTCGCGGTGAGCCATGTTTTCGATTTCCCTGATCCGCCGGTTTCGGGCTTCTTTATCCACGGGAAGATAGCCATGAAAAATAAATTGTTGTCCGTTAAAACCTGAGGCCATCAATGCAAGGATAATTGACGACGGACCAACCAAAGGAATAACCTTGATATTTCCCGACTGACACATTTTTGCAATCTCCGAACCCGGATCGGCTACGCAGGGCGTGCCGGCTTCCGACAATAAACCAACAGGTTTTCCCTGTTTCAGTGAATTGATAAAAGTCGGGATTTCAATTTTGGAGGTGTGTTGATCTAAGATATGAAAAATGACCTCATCGAAATTTTTTGTAAACCCTGCCTTCCGCAAAAACCGCCGTGCCGAACGCACATCTTCGACAATAAACTCGTTTAATCCGGAGATAATCTCAAAATTTAGTGCGGGCAATACGCTTGCAGGCGGATTATCGCCAAGTGTGACAGGAATAAGATAGAGCGCAGTTTCAAGCATTGTCGGCTATTTTTTTACCAGGGTAAATGATCAAAATCAACATTACCGCCCGAAATGATAATCCCCACCTTTTGATGAGCGAAGATCTCCGGATGCTGCATAATTGCAGCAAGCGGCACTGCTGACGAAGGTTCGATAATGATTTTCATCCGTTCCCAGATCAATCTCATGGCTTTTACGATGTTAGCTTCACTAACTGTAAGAATATCATCAACATGATCCATAATAATCGGGAATGTCCAGCTTCCGAGGGATGTTCTTAAACCATCAGCTATGGTGTCGGGGTTTATGGAAGGCACAAACTTTTTGCTTTTAAATGATTGCCAGGCATCATTGGCCTGTTCGGGTTCTGCCGCGATGACTTTGGTTTTTTCCGAAAAATAACTTGTTGCCAGTGCTGTTCCGCTTAATAAGCCGCCGCCGCCAACAGGAGCCATGATGATATCCAGAAAACCGGTATCTCCGATTAGTTCTTTTGCTGCTGTGGCCTGGCCTGCAATAATTCGTGGGTCGTTGTATGGATGGATTTCGGTAGCACCCGTTTCCCGGATTACTTTAATGAGCGTACTTTCGCGGGATTCCAGATTTGATTCGCAAAAAGTGATAATTCCACCATAATTTTTTACTGC
>CAYOWJ010000030.1:0-8723 GCA_964407625.1 uncultured Lentimicrobiaceae bacterium | reverse complement strand
GTAAAATGATTACCACGATGGCTACGGATGTCGATATTATGCTTATCAGCTACTTCGATGGTGCGGGGATCAGGTCGTTCACCAAAATGAAAGTTGAATGTTCCGGATGAATCAACCTCAGCAGTGATTTTCCTTTGTTTAAATTTATCTCTTAAAATGCCTTCGGCAAGCGGTGAGCGGCAAATGTTGCCAAGACATACCATCAGGATTTTCATCATTCGAATAAAACATTATCGGGTTTTCCCGCTCAGATTATAATTTTATCTTTTTTTCGAGATCATCAGCATAACCTTTAAATTCTTTGTCGGTCTCGATGAGATTTTGAACGGTTTTACAGGCATGAAGTACTGTGGCGTGGTCTTTATTTCCACAGTGCAGTCCAATGGCTGTAAGTGAAGTCTTGGTGTGGGTTTTAGCAAAAAACATGGCTAATTGCCTGGCTTGTACGATGTTTCTTTTGCGTGTTTTCGAATTCATCTGGTCAACGGTAAGCCCGAAATACTCCGAAACAATTTTTTGAATATAGTCGATCGAAATTTCTTTGTTGGTGTTTCTCACGAAATTTTCAACAATCTGCCTGGCAAGGTCAAGATTAATTTCCTTTTTATTCAGTGAAGCCTGAGCAAGAACAGAAATCATCGCGCCTTCAAGTTCCCTGATATTTGAAGTGATGCTGTATGCCAGGTATTCGATCACATTTTCGGGCATGGTTATACCGTCGTTGTAAAGTCTTTTTTGCAAAATGGCGATCCGGGTTTCCAGGTCGGGTAATTGAAGGTCGGCAGTTAAGCCCCACTTAAAGCGTGATAACAACCTGGGTTCCATACCTTCGATATCAACCGGTGGTTTATCCGAGGTAATCACCAGTTGTTTTGAGCGTTGGTGCAACTGGTTGAAAATATGGAAAAATACGTCCTGGGTTTTGTCTTTACCAGCAAGGAATTGAATATCATCAATGATGAGCACATCGATAAGCTGGTAAAAATTGGTAAAGTCGGTTTGATTGTTATTTCGGACCGATTCGATGTATTGCGCCATGAATTGATCGGCGGTAACATAAAGGATCGTCTTTTCGGGGAAATTATTCTTTACTTCGAGGCCGATGGCGTGCGCCAGATGTGATTTTCCCAGGCCCACCTTGCTGTAAATAAACAAAGGGTTAAAAGCAGTTTTTCCCGGATTTTTGCCAATGGCCAAACCGGCAGAACGTGCCAGGCGGTTACAATCGCCTTCGATGAAATTTTCGAACGAATATCTTTCGACAAGTTGTGAATTAACCTTAACCTTTTGAATCCCCGGAATTATAAATGGATCAGGAATTGTTTTTGAGGAACTGCTGAGGTTAAAAGGCATCGACACATCCTGATTATTTTTTGCTGACCGGTTGGATGTTGGGATAATTATCGAGTACTGATCCTGCTTATTCACCGCATTGTCCATCACAATGCTGTATTCGAGCCTCCCGTTCAGGCCAAGTTCTTTTTTGATAGTCTTTCGCAAAAGATTAATGTAATGCTCTTCAAGCCATTCATAAAAAAACTGACTTGGCACCTGGATGGTCAATACGTTATCATCAAGCTTGAGCGCTTTTATCGGATCAAACCATGTTTTAAAACTTTGATGATCAATATTATCCCTGATTATTGAAAGGCAACTACTCCAAACAGATTTTGCATTAATTTCCATGAGCAATATTTATTAAACGCTTTGAATCAATTAAATAGAAAAAACGAAACAATTGGATTTTTTAAAAAGAAATCTTGTGAATTATAGATTTGTTTTCCTCAAAAACTTGTCAACAAAAGTGTATCAAAAAAAGTGAAAAAAAAATATTATTTAGTATTGATTTTATGAAAAAAAACATGTAAGGATAAAAATATTTTTTTTAATCGAAATTCACTTAATTAATTGATTAATAATTATTTATCATCATTCAATCAAATGATGCTACATATTTAGTTTGTTTGAGGGATTTCCATTTTGCTAATGTTAAAAAAAATGAAAAATAAGTGAAGCCGAGTTAAATTGAGTTGGCTAAAAGTAGAAATAATTATCATCGAAACAAGTTAATTCTATATTCTTAACAATAATTTTTTCGGAGCTTTTTTAATGCCAACAGGGAAGTTGCTCATAACTAATTAATCCGGTTATTTTTAATCGAAGCAGGTATAAAAACAACCTTCAGGAAAAATATATTATTGGATAATCTGAACCGATGAAGCTTTAAAAGTGCACCAAATCTCAATGCCTATTTTTAACTTTAAACAATCTGTCGAATTGGTGGTAATGAGGGCTATCAATGGAATACCGATATCAACCTTGACTTCGACGCCGGATTTCGTTTTTGAAATATCCAGAATTTTTCCCTTAAAGGCGTTTCTGGCACTTGACAAAAAGTGTTCGTTGGATAAAATTATTTCGGAAGCATCAATCAAAATGGCACCTTGATCCGTTTCTGGTTTTATGGATGAAATCTCAATCCGCAGATTTTTATTTACAACAGCAAACCCATCAAGGCTAAAATCGGCTTTCAGATAATTTTTATGTCCACAAAATCTGGCGATAAATTCGTTGGCTGGTTTAAAAAATATTTCTTCCGGAGTGCCGGTTGCCAAAAGGTTACCATCGTTTAAAACAGCGATTTTGGAGGCAAGAGCGATGGCTTCTTCAAAATCGTGGGTAACATGAATAATGGTTAACCCATTTCTGTTCAGGGTTCTGAGGAGTGTCTTAATTTCGTCTTTAAACACCGAATCAATGGACGAAAGCGGTTCGTCGAGCATCAGAATCTCGGGATCCGAAGCAAGTGTCCTGGCAAGCAGCACACGCTGTATCTCCCCACCCGACAATGTTTCAGTGTCCCGGTTTAACAAATGTCCGATATCAAAATTTCCGGCAAGGGTATTTATTTTTTGTCTGTTCAGGTTGTGATCTTTACTTTTAAGGCGAAGTGCAAATTCAATATTTTTTTTGACTGATAGATGCGGAAAGAGTGAGTTATCCTGAAACATCAGTCCAATTTTCCGACTACCGGTTTTGGAATGTGTAATATCGGCTTTATTCATCAAAATTGAACCCGAATCCGGTGAAATCAGGCCTGCAATCGTTTCCAGAAGGATGGATTTTCCGGATCCTGAATGGCCGACAAGTACAAAGTATTCTCCTTTTCGAATGTGAAGATTGATATTTTGAAGGTGGAAATCTTCAAATTTTACCGATAGATTTACGACCTCAAGCATGCGTCTTTTTTTCTTTTACAATCATTCTGAGAATTATAAAAAACAGCAGGCATACCGCAATGAAGAGCAGTGCCACTGGTCTTGCATAATTTAGTCCGAACGAATTGAAGCGTTCATAAATTAAAACCGGCGTAATCATCGGATGGTAGGCAACGATAATAACAGCGCCAAATTCGCTCATTCCGCGGGCAAACATTAAAATCAAACCCGAAATAATGCTTCTTTTGGCGAGTGGCAATGATATCGAAAAGAAAACTCTGCGTTGGGAGGCCCCGAGGTTTTGCGCTGCTTTTTCGAGCCTTACAGGTACTTCGGCAAAACCATCCCGCGCAGCATTAATCAAAAATGGCACACTTACAAAAGCCATTGCTGCCATAATTCCAAGCGGATGTCCAACAAGATTAATATCGAAGGCTCCGGCTGTTTTTCCAATCACACCATCTCTCGAAATGATGGTCAGAAGCGCGATTCCGGCAGCCGAATGTGGAATAACAACAGGCAGGTCGATGATGCCAAGAATTAAACGCTTACAGCAGAAATTTCTACGGGCGAGAATGTAGGCGAGCGGTATCGCGCCAACACCCATCATGAGGGTAGCAGCCATCGAAGTTAGCAGCGTAAGCCAGATACTGTTTGTAACTTCTTCATCTTTTATAGTTGAAACAAACGATTCGGTGCTTGTGCCGAAAAGCAATCCCAGCAACGGAGCAACAATAAATAGCAATACCAGCCCGCCAAGGAAGGCAAGGGTTAATCTGAAATTACTATGATTTTTGAAACCACGTTGGAGCATTTCTCACGGAATTATTTTTCCGTGTCAAAATAAATGCTTTTTACTGATTTAACTGACCTGTCGGAGAAAAAGTCGCTGGCAGGAAACAGTGTAAAAGCTCCACCATCTTCATTTTTAGGCTCGTAAATCAAAATTGATTCAGCCTGATCGTTGCGGTTGAAGACTTCAGAATACGTAAAAATTGTGCGGTAACCATCAAGCGCAGCTACAACCAGCATTCCGGTTTGCATATTGTTTCTATTTCTTTGTGTTACATCCTTGAAAACATCTTTTAACATCACACCATGAAAAGGAGTTGTGCTGTGAATTCCGCGGCCTCTGCCGTAAAATATTGTTTCGTAGGTAATTTCCCTTGATCCGGCTGGTTGGTCCGAAATTGTCCGGATCATTTTTCCATCAGCATAAACATCAAATTTGGGATAAAACATCTTAATCTCACGATCAACCTCAAAAGTCATTTTGACTGATTTTACCGTAATTTTAACCGGATTTTCGATATTGCGTTCGGTAACCAGGTCGCCGGCAGCGATGATTTTCGAATTTTCACTCAACGGCCACATATCTTTGGTTTTGGAGGGTACGATGCGCATAACGGATTTTGCGATAAGAATTTCATGCAAATGATTGGGATAATAAATTTCTCCCCAGCTAAAAATTACTTTTTCCCCGCTCTGACTTTCAACAACAACATAAAGGTCGATGATTGGCTTGAATTCTTTGCTGTTGGCTTTATTGAGCTGGTATTCGTTTAAAATATCAAAAAGTGAATAGCCGTCATAGCGGTAGGCGCCGGTAAATTTATCCACGGTGCCGTCCAATAACGTTTCCTTGACAATCACCGAATGAACAGGCAATTTTGAAAAATCAACTGCTCCCGGGTTGGCAATTTCACCCTCAACCATGAGCGGCTGCATTTTTAATTCAAATGTGGGTTCATTGTCATAAAAATTATTGGTCAGATCCGCGGTATCAACCCGTGTTTTTTGTGTCGGAATAGTCGCAGAATCTGCTTTTGAGGGTTTTGAATTTTGAGTGTTGCAACCGAATAAAATGGTTACCAAAGCTAAGAATAAGAGTTTTTTTGTTTTCATTAATTTATTTTTTTTGGATATGAATATTTGTGCATATCGGGTGCAAATAAAGCATTTTTCCGCTTACAAAACTGGAAACTCGTATCGAAATCGGGAAATTATTTTGGAGAAGCGAAAGGTTTAACCGTTTCAGGAAGTTTGGAAAAGGTACTCGTAAATGAAGGAATCACTGATGGCTGGCCATTTTCGGCCATAATTTTCATTCCATTTTCGGTCGAAAGCAAAAATTCCACAAATTCCAATGCAAGTTCGGGGTTGGGTGAATTGTCAGGAACCGTTAACCCATAAACCATGGGTTCGCCGGTTTGGGTAATTGTTTCGCCGGGTTTATTTCCGTTAATCTCTGCCGAAACTGACGAATACCATTTTGCAAGTTCAGGATTTCCCAGGTTAACCGAATCTGCCAGAATTATAAAAGGCAATTGGTGTTGCACGGCAACCGAACGATAAATAAAAATATAGTCGATGGCATTGGTTTGAAGCATCGCGATTAAATCGACTTCTTTTGGCCGGATAAACCGTTGGTCCTTTTTGAGGATTTCCTCAGCAAGATTTGGCTTATCGAAATATTTTCCGGCCAGTTGAAGGGAAAAAACTGTGCGATACCCGCAAGGATCCGAATTTGGGTCAGAACGGCCATAAAAGACATCTTTCTTCAGCAAAATCTCAGGCCAGTTTTTGGCAGTTATCGCCTTGCTGAATTTTGATTTTTCGGAGTAGACCAGGACCATCTCATTAGAAGCAAACTTAAGATTCCAGGAAGCAAATTGCGGAATTAAAAAGTTGTCAATTACCCGATAATCTGCCGAAAGGAAAACATCGCATGGCTTGTTGAGGTCGGTAATTTTGCGGGCACAAGCAACACTGCCAGCCGATTCGGTGAATATTTTGACATCCGGATGAGTTTTGGTAAATGCTTCAACGATTTCTTTTACAGGCATCGAGAGGCTTCCGGCATGAAAAACAATCAATCGATTAAGCCCGGATTGCGATTTGTTCTTTTCAGTTGAATTTCTGCAACCTGAAAAAATTAACAACAAAAAGATGCTGACAATGAGGATGGTAAATTTACCGGAATTCATGAATAAAGTGATTTTTAGACAAAATTATTGCCGTCGGATAATGGTGACTGACCCTCGATAGGTGTCGGTGCCGAAATAACCATCGGCTCTGAGAACATAAAAATAAACACCTTCTTTTACATTATCTCCGTCCCAGTCGCTTTGGTAATTAGTCTGTGAAAAGACTTTTTTTCCGTACCGGTTAAAAATCATGAGTTCGTTACTCATGTAGTTTTCGAGTTCTTTGATTTCAAAAACCTGGTTGTATTCATCGCCATTTGGTGTAAAAACATTTGGAATGCCAAGTTTTACTGCTTTAACATCTACATCAATTTTCACCGAATCAATACATTCATCACTGGTCGTGTATTTTAGCCAGACCGAGTAAAGCCTTACATCTTCAAAAACTTTAACCGGAACTTCCTGGGTTGAATAAGTGCTGTCGCCAAAATTCCAGTTCCAGTCGATGATCTGGATGCTGTCGGCGCTGCTGTTCTCAAAAGTAAAAGTAACAACCGGGTTTTTAATAAAAACAGTTTCAGGCTCAAAATTTATCTTTACCTCGGGCATATCATAAACTTTTACATCCAGCATGGTGTCGCGGATGCAGATGTATTTATCATAAACAGTAAACTTGTATTTTGCTTCACAAAGGCCAAAACCAATCGAGTCGAACTGTGGTGGTGCCGTTGCCCAGCGATATGAATAGGGCGGGAGACCTCCGGAAACCAGCACTTCCAACTGTCCTTTGCAAGTACCCGGACAGCCCATATTTATCTGAGTTACTGTATCAAATTTTATCCGGGGATAAAGAAAAACTTTAACGCTGTCAATACAGGTCATGAAATTCAGACTGTCGGAAATGGACACATAAAAAGTCGTTGTATCCGATTCAGGAATAACTTCCACACAAAAGGCAGTATCGTTTTCGATGGTGTAATCGGGGTCGCTGCAGGTCCACAAATATTTCAACGTATCCACATCAACGCATAAAGTTACAGGGTACAAATGGCCGTAGCAAGTAATGATGGTGTCTTCCTGCATGATTTTGGCCCTTTGAAAAAAGACGAAGGTGGAATCCAAAACCGGAGGCGCTGATTCAGCGGTGTCGCAGGATACCTTGTAAAGGCCATTTTCTTTAATCCAGATCGTTTGCGTGTTTTCGCCTGTATTCCACCAAAAATAGCTTAAAAATCCCGGACCGGCATCGAGCTTTGCGCTATCGGCAAGGCAAACCCAGGTTGTATCAGGCAGTAGGGTTTCCTGTGCATGAATCCGAAATGAAAAAACAGCAACAAAAAATAAAATCAGAAAAAATAATCTTTTTAAATACATCATTCGGCAGACACAGGTTTACGTATTATTTACTCAGCAAGCGGGCACGAAAATAACCAAAAAAAATAAACAACGGAGTTTCATTAAAAAGTGCCATTCGAAATCATAATTAAAGTGCAGTAATTCATTACTTTAATATTATTTTCGATAGCTAATTCTTCAAATTCCTTATTTTCGGTTCCGGGATTAAAAATGATTCGTTTGGGCTTTAAACGGTTTAAAATGTAATCGTAGTATTGAGGTTGTTTTTTTGGGCCAACATACATCGTTACGGTATGCACATTTTCGATTTCCGGAAATCCGGTCAATATTTCGATGTTTCCGATCATCTCATTTTTAATTCCAATTGGGATAACAGGAACATTGATTCCGGTGAGCTGAAGCACTGCAGTGTGCGAGTAACGCGATGGATTTGAACTTGCTCCGATGACAACAGTCTTTTTAATTTCGTTTTGATTCAATGAATTCAGGTCTTTAAAAGTGAAAAACTGAAAATGCAAAGTTGTGGTTTTTATTGCCTTTGCCCGAAAATATTTCAGTTACAAGTGGTGTGTGAGGTTTCTTTTGAGAGATAGTATTCATTATTAAATATGAATGGTCTAAAAGGTGTCGAATATGAAATTAATTGGGCTAAAGCCCAGAATATCAAGGACATCAATTGCCCCGACCTTAAGGTCGGGGCAATTGAATAACAGTAAGTTACTGGGCTTTAGCCTAAAATTGACAGTTTTTCGACTGCACTCATAAATACACAAAACCCAGGGGAGTTTTAATCCTACCAGCCCAGATAGCTATCGGGATAAAATCTGTGAGGTTTTTTACCAATGAGTTACGATAATTCAAATTGTTTTATGGACATTCTCTCCTGAACTGAAGATTATTAGATTTTTTAAATAAACGACAAAAAGTCATTCATAATGAACAATTTAGCTGCCACAAATTCAAAATTTTCTCAAAAATGCCCGGTGGCAACATTCTTGCAAATGCCGATTTAACCAAAATTTAAAGAAAGGAAAAAAATGAACCTCAATAATTTCACCTTAAAAGCGCAGGAAGCCGTGCAGGAAGCACAGGATATCGCTTCCGGATTTCAGCATCAGCAAATCGAAAATGCACACATATTAAAAGGTATCCTTGCCAGTGATGAAAATGTGATCCCGTTTTTGCTCAAAAAAATGGATGTTAACGTTGTTGCATTGGCAGG
>CAYOWJ010000029.1:0-21104 GCA_964407625.1 uncultured Lentimicrobiaceae bacterium | reverse complement strand
AGGAATTTTGTCCTGTCAAAAAAATAAAATATTTAAACTAAGAATTAACATAATGAAAAACACAAACTCACGTATTCCAAAACAGCTATTTTACCTGCTGATTGCAGGTTTGGTGATGATTCTGGCTAACGCTTGTAACGAAAAAAAAGCACCTGCCGGCACCGAAAATGAATTCGATGCAAAGGCCGAAAAACTGCTGCAACAAATGACCCTTGACGAAAAACTCAGCCTGATTCATGCCAGCTCTTCTTTCACCTCCGGGGGTGTAAAAAGACTTGGTATTCCTGAACTGGTCATGTCCGATGGCCCTCACGGCGTGCGTCACGAACATGGCCGGGGTTGGTCAGCATTGAAAGATGCCGATGACAAATCCACCTACCTGCCAGTAGGAATCTGTCTTTCGTCAACCTGGAACAAAAAACTGGGTTATGAGTTTGGGAAGGTTTTGGGCAGCGAAGCAAACGAGAGGGGTAAAAATATCATACTCGGCCCTGGCGTGAACATCATCCGCAGTCCTTTAAACGGTCGCAACTTTGAATACCTGAGCGAAGATCCTTTTCTGGCGTCTGCCATGGCTGTTGGATACATTAAAGGCGTGCAGGAACAGGGTGTTGCAGCATGTGTTAAGCATTTTGCCGCAAATAATCAGGAAACCGATCGTCATACGATTGATGTTAAAGTGAGTAAACGCGCCCTGAACGAAATATACTTCCCTGCATTTAAAGCCGCAGTAAAAGACGGCGGTACCTGGAGTTTAATGGGTTCCTACAACAAAGTTAACGGTCAGCACGCTACGCACCACCAATATCTTAACAATGAGATATTGAAAGGCGAATGGGGTTTTGATGGTGTGGTAATAAGCGACTGGGCTTCGGTGAACGATACACGCGAAGCACTCCTGTATGGCACTGATATCGAAATGGGCACTGAACTTATAAAATCGTTCAATAATCCTGATTATGACGATTTTTACCTTGCCAAACATGCCAAAAAGATGGTAGAATCCGGCGAAGTTGACATGAGTTTTATTGATGATAAGGTGCGTCGTATATTAAAACTGATGTATCGGACAACTGCACTTGGCGAACACAGCCCTGGCGAACGGAACACAGCCGAACATCAGCAACTTGCCTTGAAGGTAGCCCAGGAAGGAATTGTCCTGCTTAAAAACGATGGTCTGTTACCCTTCAACAAAAAAGAAATCAAAACGCTGGCTGTCATTGGCAACAATGCAAGCCGGGTGTTCGCCGAATCAGGAGGCAGCTCACAGGTTAAACCATTGTATGAAATCACACCTTTGGAAGGCATTAAAAATCTGGTTGGTAATGAAGTTGAGGTGATTTATGCCGAAGGTTACGAAACCTATTATGATGAGAGCCTTTTCAGAGGAAAATCCGGGGAAGCGGCATCACAATCCAGGTCAAACACCAGTGAGGTTGAAGTTGCCAGAACTGCGAATAAAAAACTGAGTGAGGAAGCAATTGCTTTGGCAAAAAAAGCCGATGCTGTTGTTTTTGTAGGAGGCTGGATTCATGGCCATGAAGGAATGCCCTGGGGAGAAGGCACCTACGATTCAGAAGCACGGGACAAACTGAACATCAAACTACTTTTTGGTCAGGAAGAACTGATCACCGAAATCGTTAAGGCAAACAAAAATACCGCGGTAGTGCTATTGGGGGGTAGCAATGTGGAGATGAATAACTGGTTGCCTGAAACGCGGGCCTACCTTCATGCCTGGTATGCAGGCATGGAAGGTGGCACCGCCATAGCCCAGATACTATTTGGTGAGATAAATCCCTCCGGCAAGCTGCCCATGACCTTTGCAAATTCGCACCTGGATTATCCTTCTCATTCGGTAGGAGAATTTCCGGGCAATAAAACGGTTAACTACACCGAAGATATTTATGTGGGTTACCGCTATTTTGATAAAAACAATAAAGGAGTAGTATTTCCATTTGGTTTTGGACTTTCCTATACAACTTTCAGCTTTTCTGATCTTATCTTAACCCAAAAAGAGAACAAGGTAATTGTAAAATGCACTGTTACCAACACCGGAAGCCGCACTGGCGCCGAGGTTGCCCAGGTTTATGTTCACCAAAAGCAATGTTCGGTTGACCGCCCCGTGAAGGAACTTAAAGGTTTTGAAAAGGTAAGCCTTAATCCTGGCGAATCAACCTTGGTAACCATCGAACTTGATGAATCAGCCTTTAGTTTTTACCACCCGGATAAATTGGAGTGGGTGCTTGAACCCGGAGTGTTTGAAGTATCAATCGGCTCTGCATCAAACAACCTGCCGCTTAAAGGTACGATTGAAATGGCCAATTAAAAGGCAGTTTCATCCTGATGGCATTCAGAGAATCTGCCTGGTCATAATGAATCCTGGTCAAAAAAAGTTATCGTTAACCTTGATTTGAAAAACACTAACTGGCTTTTGCCGAATGTAGTGCTGTCTTTTAAAGGTTTCACCTTTTTGAAAGGTGAAACCTTTTTGGTAACTTCAATTTTGGCAGAGGCTTATCTGTCGTTAATTTGATAAATTTCTAAGATGAAATTTCTCATTTTCATCAATCACAAGCTGGGAAAACAACTTTTGCAGGATTGTTCAACTTCACAAGGTAGGCATTTCCGGGACTCAGACTGGTTAATGAATAAACCTGCTTTTCGGGCCAGTAAACCTTCCAGCCATTCAATTCGACGATTGCCCCGAGTTGGTTCAGAAAAGCAATGTTAAGCTCGGCAATGGCTGTTTCGCAGGCGGCAAGAACCGGGAGGACGTTCCAACCTGCCACAAAAGCTTTTTGTTTGTTTATCAAAATATTTCCCCTGATCCGCAATGTACCTGGGTTTGAAAGTTTTATCGAATAGCCCTTGTTAGTATCAAATTCGGTAAGTGTGTGAATGCCACCAGCCGGATAAATCATCCCACCTTCACCAACGAGAATAATCAGCGAATGGCTGATTTGTGATAAAACCGAATCAATATCATCATTATCAGGATTGATAAAACTCGATAGGCTGTTCCATCCCTGAGAAAGGTTAATATCGAAACCTGCCCGGCAACTCATCGAATTTTGCGCAACCAAAACCGGACTTCTGTTGGAGTTCTGGTAGTACGATTTAAAGGTATTGATATCGTTGGATGTGTAGCTAAACATCTCGTCAAGCCACCTCTTGTTGACAGTCTGGTAATACACTTTTGCAATAATCTGCACCTGGCCATAAAACTTGTTCAGCGGAATATTAAAATGCACCCTGTCGCTGCCTGTTCCCTGGTTTCCCGATTCCTTGTTAAAATCAGGATCGGTGGCTGCATGGCCAACAATTTGGATGGTATCGTAACTTAGGTGCGATGTGGTGAAGCCTTCGGGAGGAAGTCTGTTATCTTTAAGATGCACGTAACCGCGCTCAAGGCTGGTGGTTTTGTTTCCGTTAACATCACCCATTACCATTTCGTAAATCTGAACCTGATTATTGCTTTTTATCACATTATAATGAGGCTCAAAGCCATTGTCCTCGCCAATGATATTAAAATCAGCATCAGTTTTACCACTGTGAAAAACCGTGTCGCCGGTTTCGGCAATGGCGATCAGTTCAATAAATGCTCTCCTGCTAGGGAAACCCGACGGAAACTTATGACCTGCTTTGTTTTTGAGCGTAAGCTCGATAAATAAGGAATCGTTGGTTCGGTCTTTTTCGACCATGGTGAGGTTAATGCTTTGCTGCTGAAGCATTCGTAAAGAGCGGTTGATGGTTGAATCGAATTGTGCAGGAGTAGCTGTTACCCCAATGCTTTCGCTATTTTGCTTTAAAAGACGACCCATAAAAACATTGGCTCCGGCCAACTGATGCATCCCAAAAGGTGTGCGGGGCTGCAACCATGGCGGAACATTGCTGATTTTTACAGGATCGCTGATGCGCGGCACATGGCAGCTTTGACAAGTAGTTCCGTTTTGGGCATAAACTGAGTTTTTCCATTCGTGGTAAATGGCTTGCTCAACAAACTTTTCGCCGGTTAGAACGCCGTTCAGATCAACAGAATTGGTAAGCAGCGTATGACAAGAGCCACAAAGCCGCGAATCGGTTACATGATTACCAAAAACCGGTGTGTAGCCCGTGTTATTAATCATAGGATTGCCAAACGGATTTGTGAATGGCCCCCAGATTGTCTTAGTGGTCCCTATTTGAAAAGTCCCCGAAAAACTTCCCATCGAGTTTGCTGTAACCTGGTGGCAAACTGTGCATTGAACGCCATCAAGAGCCAGTGGGTCAGTTTTCATTTCGTTCATCGAATAATAGGTCTGACCCGAATGATGGGCATTAAAGTTTCCAACCGGCGCATGGCAGGTAGTACAAACATCTTCGAGAACTGTTTTATGTGCTGGATTTACCAGCCCTTCATGGCTCACTTTTGCCTGCCACAAAGGATCTTTCCCTGAATTGGCCATCATCGTCGAACGCCAGTCTGTGGCAATGCCTACAGGCACGCCCTGCAGATTGGTCATCGAATTATGACAGACTGCACAGGTTCCGGAACCCGCAAATAAACTGTTGTAGCCAATGGGCAGATCAGTATTTCGAGAAGCTGCCGAATCCTTAACTTCAGATAGGCAGCCTGCTGACTGGGCTGAGATGGTTCCAAAGTCGAAAACCAACAGCATCAAAATCACAAAAAAGGAGGGTAAAAAAAGCGAGTATCTTTTGAGTTTCATAACTTGATTTTTAGATAAAATATAATCCGAAAGAAAGTTGCAAAATTAATGAGTTGCCCCCAGGGTTTGTTACGAAATTCATGGAAACTTTTACAAGATTTTAATATTTGGAATAGTTTGGGCTGAACAAAGCTGCACTTCCTTCGATTGCTGTATGTTAAATTGCAGTGAAATAATTACTGAAGATTAAAATATCGACTTCCATTTGGCAATGGTAAACCAAAAACTGGCGTCGAAATTTATTTCCCTTCTCAATAAAAGCCAGGAAAAAGAAAAATCTTAAATAATCTTACCATAATCCCAATTATCCCTACATTTGAAGCCTTTAAAAAATGAGAATTTTGTAACATGAAGAACAATTTCGATCCAAAAAAAAACTACCGCGAAACTAAGGAAAAAATTGGTTACGTTAGCCGCAAAGACGCCACTCAAAACGATTACGACAGGATTGGGTTCATGTCGGGGCTTGAAGTTCATCAGCAGCTTTTAACCGGAAAAAAACTCTTTTGCCATTGTCCGGCCGGGCTTTACCACAAAAATAACGATTACGATGCCGAGGTAATCCGGCACATGCGCCCAACCCTAAGCGAACTCGGCGAATACGACGGAACCGCGCTGATGGAGTTCAAAACCAAAAAAGAAATCGTTTATCGCGTAAAGCACGCTACCACCTGCACGTACGAAGTTGACGACACTCCGCCTTTCCGGGTAAACCGCGAAGCCCTCGACATTGCCATCGAAATTTCACTGTTATCAAAACTTAATGTGGTTGGCGAGGTTCACATCACCCGCAAGCAGTACCTCGACGGCAGCATCCCGACAGGTTTTCAGCGTACCGCCATCATTGGCGTGGAGGGCGAAATTGAACTTCCTTACAAGAAAATCCGTCTCATCCAGCTCAGTCTTGAAGAAGATTCATGCCGCGAGATTTCCGACATCGGACATGTGCGGACTTATAAAACCGACCGTCTCGGGATGCCGCTCATCGAAACGGTGACTTATCCCGACTGTAAAAATCCCAAAGAAGTTAAAGATACCTGCGATTACATCCGTTTTTTGAACCGCAGCAGCGGCAAAGTAAGAACCGGAATTGGCGCCGGTCGCGAAGATGTGAATGTAAGTTGCCGCGGTGGCTCCAGGGTCGAAATTAAAGGAGTGGCGCACACCGCCTGGATTCCAAATCTTACCCATAATGAATGTTTCCGTCAGTGGGCTTTGCTGGCAATCCGCGAACAACTCAAAAAACGTATCGCCGACGCCAAAAGCTGGAAACCTACCCACGAAAACCTGAAATTCCTGGCTTTCAATTTTACGCACGAACCGCTCATCCAGGCTGATAAAGCCGGTTACAGCATCGTTGCGGTGAATTTGCCGGATTTTAAAGGCATGTTGTCACATTTTACCCAACCCGGAAAAATGTTTGCCAACGAATTTAGCGAACGCCTCAAAGTTATCGCCTGTCTCGAATTGCCCAACATGACACATTCTGAAGAAATCAAGCCTTCAATTAAATCGGATGATTTCGAAAAAATCAAGAAGCTGCTCAATGCCGGCGAAAACGATGCCCAGATTGTTTTCTGGGGGCCGCAGGACGACGTGAAAACCGCTTTGGACACCATCGAAGAACGGTGCCGCATGGCCTTCGACGGGGTTCCTAACGAAACCCGTAAATCTTTCGAAAACGGAACCACCATTTTCGAACGCGTGCTTCCCGGCGCCGACCGCATGTATCCCGACACCGACTCCGCTCCCATCCCGCTCGAAGACGAACTCATCGAAAAACTCAGTCAAACCCTGCCCGACGACATCATCACAAGATACCAGAAGTTAAAAGAATGGGAAGTTCCCGAAGATACCTATTCCTACATTTTTAGTAAAAACCTGTTCCCACTCATCGAAAAAACGATTACTGATTTAGCTTTAAATCCCAAATTTATCGCCACATTTTTTGGGCACACGCTCAAGCGTGTCGAGGGCCAATACACGACTCCACAGGATTTCAGATACAACGTAATTTACCATTTGTTTAAATTCCTCAAACAGGAAAACCTTTGCTTCGACCTTGCCCGGCTAATGCTGCCGATTGTTCTGGAGCATCCGAAAATGGAGTTCGAATCCATCCTGACGACTTTAAATTTTAAACCGGTTAAAAAGCAGGAAATCTTCTCAAAAATTGGTTTCCTGAAAGAAAAGTTTGAGAAAATCCGTATTTCGGACAAACGGCAGGATTCCATCGACTGGATGATGGGACAATTACGTCCATCGGCAGTTGGCAACGTGGACCTGCGCGAACTGGTGAAAGAAATTGAAAATGTGGTTTAAGATTCGTTATCAGCAATTTGGAAACTTAACGATAAATTATTTTTCCTTTAACGTTACAAGGAAAAGATGAATAATTCGTGAAAACTTGTTTCAATCTCGAAAAGCAAAAACTATGAAAAGACAATTTATTATAATTTCAATTCTTCTGTTTGCGCTTAAAATTGGGTTTGGTCAGACAAATATTTACCATTCTTTTCCTGACAGTTCCTTTTGGAGGGTTGACGCATGGGCCAGCGATAATTTTACTGGCTGTCAGGAAGATTATTATTACGACTATTGCTTTGATGGCGATACCATTATAAATGGGAGTTCACATAAAAAACTATTTCGTTCACCAGTATTAATTTTGAGGCAAGGTGGAGGACCTCCCTGTTATGTTTGGCCATGGGCTACTTTTTCGGGTTATATGGGAGCTTTAAGAGAGGATTCGTTATCGGATAAAACGTTCTTTGTTTTACCTGATCAAACTAACGACACGCTCCTGTTCGATTACAACTTAGCTGTTGATGACACAATTAAAGGTTTTATTTCGGCAAATTGCGTTATGAAAATTACTTCAATTGATTCAGTTCTCATTGATTTGCAGTACAGAAAAAAATGGAATTTCAACACCTTCAACGAAGGTTCCGGATATTTTATACAGGGAATTGGTTCTGATAATGGATTAATTGAATGGCTCAATTCATCAGGCTTCAACTTCACGCATTTGATTTGTGTAAAAGATAGCAGCGGGATTTTATTCGAAACCGGGTTTAACTCTGCCATCGGATGCCAATTGGTTACCGCTGTTGAGGAAATATCGAATGCCTCCTTAAAAGTTGAGATTTTTCCCAACCCTTTTAATGGGCAGACAACTTTGAGATTGGATAAACCAATAAAAAATGCAGTTTTGGAAATTTACAACGCTTACGGACGAAAAGTTAAACAAATCAACAATCTCACCGGACATACAATCATTTTCCATCGGGAAAACTTAATCAGCGGACTTTATTTCTTTCGTTTAACAGATTGTAAGGAAACCTTAGCTGTTGATAAATTCTTGATCACCGACAACTAACATAAAGTGAATATTATTAGGACGATGTGACAAATACAGCCAATGAAATGGCTCGAGAGGTCAAAATCTCAAATTTTGCAAGCCTGTATTTTTGATATTTTTGTGGAGGATATCGCAATTAGCGACAACCTCAAAAATCTTCAGATTTGCTTTAAAGAAAAAAAATCCCCTAAACCTCCTTTTTATTCATATAAACATTGGCCTGTGAAGTTGGTGTCAGAATCACATCCGCAATATTTACATGGGAAGGCGAATTGAAGATAAACCAGGCAACATCGGCAATGTCGGTTCCTGATAAAGGTTTGTAACCTTTGTAAACATTTTCGGCTTTAGCCTGGTCACCTTTAAAGCGGACATTCGAAAACTCGGTTTCTACGAGTCCCGGACTGATTTGCGAAACCCTGATTCCGTGTTCCAGCAGGTCAATCCGCATGCTTTTGGTGAGCGCATCAACCGCAAATTTTGTAGCACAATAAACGTTGCCCCGCTGATAAACATCTTTTCCGGCGATCGAATCAATGTTGATGATATGGCCTGATTTTCGGGCAATCATGTCCGGCACTACAAGCCTGGTAATAAATAATAATCCTTTGATATTCGTATCAATCATGTTTTCCCAATCATCAATCTTCCCATCCTGGAAAAGATCAAAACCAGCAGCCAGACCGGCATTATTGACCAGCACATCAATTTTGGCCCAGTTTTCATCCAAAGATTTAACTGCATTTTCAACTGCTTCCCGCTCCCGAATATCGAAACAAAGCGGAAGAACCTTGATCTGATGATTTTGTTCGAGTGAAGTAGCAAGTTCAGATAAGCGGTCAGCCCTGCGGCCAGTGATGATGAGGTTAATCTTTTCGGAAGCAAATTTTTCGGCAATGGCTTTGCCAATGCCCGAAGTAGCGCCGGTGATGAGAGCAATTTTAGTCATGATGTAACTCGTTAATTTCCGGCAAAAATAGATGTTTTGCAACTGTCGGCATGATGATTTTTCCTGAAATCTTGTACTGAAAATACTAATTTTTCTTCACCACAGTAGGCACAATAGAGCACAATAGAAGAAAGGAAAAGATAAACCTAATGTGTTCTATGTGCCTATTGTGGTTGAATTGCCTATTGTGGTTAAAAATAACTCATCAAATAAAAATCATCTTATCCAATGAATTTCTAATTTTGTAAACAAATAATTTCAACGCATTTAACTTTTTAAACAAACAGTTTCGTTATGAAAAAACTTCTCCTCTCACTCGCACTCATGGTCATAGCTCTCTCAGCTTTTACACAGATTTATAACCTCAATCCCGATCCAAACGGTGAACCGTGGATTGTTGGCGGTCTCCGGCCGCTCACTGCCGAAGATTATACTATGCTGAACAAAGTCCCTCAATGGAAACCAGTAAATCCAGCCAATAGCCGGGATCTTCCAACCCAACTTGATAATACTGTAAATCCCTGGTTCCGTCCGATTTTCAGTCAGGATGGAGGCTCCTGCGGACAAGCCAGCGGTGTTGGTTATAACTTTACCTACGAAATTGATTACGAACGGAATATTCCGGCCAACATAACCACAAATCAATACCCGACGCATTTTACATGGAATTTTTTAAATAATGGCGTTGGCGATGGCTCCTGGTATTTCGATGGCTGGGTGATTATCCGCGAAGCCGGCTGCCCCAATGTTGCCACTTATGGTGGGATGTCGTCGGGAGGCCAAAGCCGCTGGATGTATGGCTACGACAAGTATTACAGCGCGATGTTTAACCGTACACTCGATTTTTATGGCATTGATGTTAGCACCTACGAAGGTCTTAACACCCTCAAGCAATGGCTCTGGTCGCGCGATGGCGGCACTTTGCCGGGAGGACTTGCCAATTTTGGTGCCGGAATCGGGGCTGCTTTTATCTCTGCACTTCCTGCCGGAACGCCAAATGCCGGAAAAGCAGTAGTGGTGCAGTGGGGAACAACTTCCGATCATGCTATGACATTTGTTGGATATGACGACAACATTCGTTACGACTTCAACAATGACGGGCAATACACCACCAACCTCGACATTAATGGTGACGGAAATGTTGATTTAAGAGATTGTGAAATCGGTGGGATGCTCATGGCCAACTCCTGGGGCACGAGTTTTGGCTTTGGCGGTAAGGCTTACGTGATGTATAAACTCCTCGCCGACCCCATCGAAATCGGCGGTATCTGGAGCAATGCCGTGCATATTGTGCAAACAAAACCCGATGGCGAACCTTTGCTCACTCTAAAAGCAAAAATCTCACACACTTCACGTAACAAACTCAAAATTATGGCTGGCGTATCAACCGACCCAAGCGCAACAAAGCCAGATGTGATGAAAGGTTTCCCGCTTTTCAATTACCAGGGAGGTGATTTCTATATGCAGGGTGGAAGTTCAAACGCTGATAAAACCATCGAAATTGGTCTTGATATTACCGATCTGCTCACTTACGTTGAACCAGGTGCCGAAGCCCGGTTTTTCCTCCAAGTTGTTGAGCAAGACCCTAATTTTGAAGGTGACGGCGAAATTATAAGCTGTTCGCTGATTGATTATATCAACGGCACCGAGGAAGTTATCAGCGAACTGGCAAATGTCCCGATTGCAAACAGCGATACAACTTTATTGTGGATGAATAAGGCTATCAATTTTGATAAAGTAATGGTAACCACCGAAACCCTTGATGCTGCTGTAGTTGGCGAGGATTACAGTTACCAGCTCGAAGCTGCACAGGGCACGCCTCCTTATTCGTGGTCGTTGCAGATGGAATATTCCGAAACGCCCATCGCAAATACTTTTCCGGCCATAACAACCAATCAGTTGCAGCCAACAAATGACGACGACGGTTTTGCCATCCAGCCCATTGATTTTGATTTCCAGTTTTACGGAGAAGCATTTAACGAAGTGACCATCCTCACCGATGGTGCCATCACGTTTGACGGGAGTTTTGCCTATATCCGCGAAGACGCATCCATCACCTCCAACCGTTGCATTGCGGGCTATTGCGCCGATTTGATGATTTATCCGGCTCAGGGCGATGGCATTTTTTACGAAGGCGACGAAACGCACGCCACTTTCAGATGGAAAGTTTCAAAGTTTGATCTCCCAAATTTTAATGTTGATTTTGCCGTGACACTTTATCCCGATGGCAAAATTGAATTTTTATATGGCGATCCAATCACCCCGGCAACAGGCTGGAGTTCGGGAATTTCGCAGGGCGATGGCAATAATTATCTGATCACCTCAATTTCGGGAAATGTAAATATTCCGGCCGATTTTGCAGCACAGATTGGGAGTGAACCATTCCCGCTGGGCATGAGTGTTTCGGCAGATGGAATATTCCAGGGCCTCCCCACCGAACCCGACATGACCTGGAATATCGCTTTTAAAGTGACCGACTATCAACGTATTTCAAATGTAAAAACCTTGCCCTTCTCTACAGTCATAAGTGCCATCAATGATTTTGAAAACAATATTGAAAACCTTGTTTCGGTTACACCAAATCCTTTTTCCGACCAAATCGAAATTACCTTTACAAGAAATGAAGTCCGAAATGCCAGCTTCGTGCTGACTGATATTTACGGCAGGAAAGTTTCAAATATTTATGATGGAAAAATAGCCGCCGGGCAAAATACGATTTCATGGTCAGCCGCTGCCTCCCGGGTAAAACTTACTCCAGGCATTTACTTTTTAAACTGGACAATTGATGAAAAATCAGGCACCGAAAAGCTGATTTACAGCAGATAGGTTTTTGTTGGTTTAATTGTGAATTGTTTAACCGCCGGAGATGATTTTTACAAATCATTTCCGGCGGTTTTTTTTAAGGAAATGATTGGCTGGACAATTACAACAAACCATTTTTAGTGTATTAATATAACCGGTCAACAGGCTGGTAAAAGTGCCAGAACCAGGATTTTATGACCAGGCTCAAGTGTTAAGTTTTCGTTAAATTAGTCAAATTTAGCGAACCAATTTATTATGATTATTGTTAATAATCAGTGTTAAAAAATCTGTAATTGGTGCAATCAAAAATCTGTTAAAAGAATGAAAATCCGGAGTTTGTTTTTTATTTTATTGCTCTTTATAATTAGTTCGGGAAACTCTCAAACTCACAAAAACTATTGCACTGCCCGGCTTACTGCTGAATCTACTTACATCTCAACAAAAGCACTTTTATTGTCGGAAAACAGTAAAGCTTTCCGGCAGGCTGAAACTACAAAACCATTGTCCGAATCAGGGCTGCCAGTGGCCATTTTTCAAGGCGAATACGACAGCCTGATAAATTACGACTATTACCAAAACTTAGCCATCCCGAATCTGTGGAACCAAAAAACAACTCTTATCCGGAATGCTTCACATTCGCCACATTTTGAAGCGGCGCAGGAGTTTAACCGTTTACTTATTCAGTTTATTTCAGATGTAAACCATTAAAAAAAATATGATGCATCCATCCGAACAGTATATTTATTTTTTTAAAACCTATTCCGAAAAACTGAGGCAATCCGATTGCCGGCAGGAAACATTTGATTTGCTCGACAGGTACATGTTGCTTCCCAGCCAGGCTATTTATTTATTGGACTGGAAGCATTTGAACATCCCTTACAAACGAGGAATTACGCGCATGATGGGATATTCAGACCAGGAATTCACGATGGATCTGCTTGCCTCCTTTATTCATCCCGAAGATGCCGAGCGGTATGTGCACCTTGTTAAACTCACAAACCAATGGGCACGCCAAATCACCCCCGAACCGCTCAGCATTGAGGTACAGATTGATTACCGGCTAAGGCGAAAAGACGGCTCCTACATAAAGGTGATCAGGCAAAGTACCATTTTCGAGAACTGCACTGATAGATCCATTAAAAGTGCTATTAATATTTTAACCGATATTTCGGGTATAAAACCCGAAAACAGTGTCAACCTTTCCGTGTTCGACCATAAAACCGGGAAAATCCTCCATGAAGAAAATAACAACCTTCCCAATTTAGTCAAATTTTCGAAAAGGGAGATCGAAATCCTTGTTCGGCTTAAAATGGGGATGAACAGTAGTGAAATTGCAGCCGATTTGTTTATCAGCCGGCATACCGTGGATACCCATCGCCGTAAGATGCTTGAAAAAGCAAATTGTAAAAATGTAACGGAAATGGTGCATAAAGCTTCAAAGCTGGGGATTGTCTGACAAACTTTCAGTTTCTTAAAAACCCTGAACCTTCTGAAACCATCAGTTCGGGCTTCTGAAATTTTTCATTTTTCCGGATTATGTACATTTCATTTTGTTGATTAACAGCATCCCTTGTTCCAATTTCCGATTCCTTTATTGTTAAATGTAAAACACTGTTATTTAACTATTTATTAACAGTTTTTCGAGAAAAATACTCAAAATTGAGTATATTAATCATGCTTTCAACCACTATTATTGCAACGTCAAATTCAACATGGAATAATCCTTTTGAATCAATGACAGGGAGTATTCCGAAAAGAAGGTGGAAGCCGGAAAGCCGGAGAGAAAACATTTATTTTAATTAAATCGCTAATATTAAACCTATGAATGCATTATCATCTATCGTAAATTTAAGTTCTATTAGTTGCCTGAAGGAACTTACCGAAAAACAAATTCAGGCACTTCACTCAATAGGTATTACCAGAATTAGTGATTTGCTGAATTTTGATCCCATCAAAAATGCAAAAATGCTGATGGTACTTGTGAAAGGCGATATAGTTATTGATTTGAACAGGTCAAATATTTTGGATGAGGCTTCAAAAGATATTCCTATTCATCAAATTGCTTCCCAGCCGATAAAAGCACTTAGAGGAATTGGCACTCCTTTTGCCAAAGTTTTTGATGATGCGTTTAGCATTAAAACCATCGAAGAGCTTGCCTCTTTTAAGCCCTATGAAGATGCCGAAAGAATTATTTTACAACATTCCAATGAGTTTTCGGAACCTTCATCTGCACCTGAAACTTTAATTCCAAAAATTGTAGGTTCTGTAGCAAGCCAATACAGCTATTCAAATTTTATTAAGGAGAAGCGTCTTCGTTTTAATGACTTGGAGCTTGTTTTTGATAATCAGCGGTTATACGTTGATCACAGACTTATTTCCCTCTTTTTAGCGACAAACTATGGCAACAGCAGGGCTCTTGCAGGAGCGGTAGCTGGAGCGAAAAAAATCGAAAAAAGATCAGATAGCGTTCAGATCCCTGAAGTTCAGGTTGGCTATATTTCAAAACTGACCCAGAAATGGATCAATTATGGTACTCATTTAGGGGAAGTGATTCATAGTTTACCGCTTGCACCAGGAGAATCGCGCAATATTGCAGTTATTGACTGGAAGCGAAAGCAAAGCAGCGCCAGAAAAGAGGATACGAAAGCCAGTGAGCAACTTACTAATGACTTGTTTCACAAACGGGCGCTGGATGAAGTTACACGTTCAGCAGCAGCAGAACATCAGCAAGGCGGCACAGATATAAGTGCAGCAACCATTGCAACAGCCGGTGCCGGAGTGATAGGCGCTGCACTTGTTGGTGGTGTAGCAGGAGCATTACCAGGGGCATTTATTGGCGGAGGAATAGGCGCTGGTACTGGAGGAGTGGTATTGCCTGTGGTAGGTGCAGTTCCAGGCGTAGTGGTTGGAGCAGCAGCCGGGACTGTAATTGGTTTTGGGGCCGGAGCGGCGATTGCCGGTGGTGCAGCCTTAGTAGGCGCTGCAAATGCTCAGTTTGGCACTATACAATCCGATAGCAGTGGCGATAGGGGGATCAATGCAAAACTAAGTCAGGATATTGAAGAATCCATCAAACAAAAATCAAGTTCGATCAGATCGTTGTGGTCATCGGTGATTGTTACGGATGAGCAAACTGAAAATGAAAATTTAACCACAAGAAATGTTACAAATTACAACCACAGCCATGCATTGACCATTCAATACTTTGAAGTGTTGCAGCACTACAAATCAGAAATGTGCATGACCCAGGCAGAGCCTTTTTTGCTACTGCCTTTTGCACCGCTTGAATTTGATTTTGATTTGATTGTTGATTTCTGGGATATTCTGAAAAGAGGATTAACAGACATCAATTTATTAAATGATATTGAAAATTTAATCAATAACAACACTAAAACAGGGACAGTCAATGACCAATACAAACTGGATAATATTACAATATCAGTAACAAGGGCAAATACCAGAAATGGTAGAATTTTTAGGTCTCCTGAATTTCCGGATGCAAAGGTCAATTTAATAGGAAATGGAGTTGCTCAATCGAAGAGAATATTTCAAAACCAGGCCAGTTTCGTGTTTGAAAATAATGAATCTTCGGCTAATCTTACAGGTATTCAAATTGAGGAGTTGAATCCAGGTGAAAATATTGTTTTAAGCATTTGGGCAAGAATGAAGGATGAGCATGAGTTGAGGATAGTTAAAAATTTCAATAATATCCCACGTCGGTCCGATACAAATGGCATGGTTACCTACGCATTTGCACTGGTGGAATCCGCTATTACTCCTCCTGAAGTAAATGCCAATAGAATTAATGAGGTTGTCCGTCATTTTAATGCTCACCGGTATTTCTTTACAAGATTGCTGCTATTTGCCATTGAAAAGGAACAACTGATTGATGTAGTGGAGTCGCTTATTTTAAGAAGTGCAAATCCAGCATTAAACAAATTAATTAAAACAGTCTGGGGTGAAAATTACTATACCGGAGATGTTAAAGATAAATATAATTCGAATGAATCAGGCGGTTCTTTTTCAAAGTCCTTTATGGATTTTATGCGTAAAACAATTGTGTCTCTGTTGACAGAGATCACCAAAAAATATGAGCCTTTAACTATATTAACTATTCCGAGAGCAGCAGTTTTAGATTCCATACACACTCTTTTAATTCAGGTTGATGAGTTTATTTCTGAGATATCTGAAAATCAACCAAAATCAGATAACGAAAAGAAAAAGATCACAGATGAAATTCTGAAACTTACCGGGGCCTGGTTTTCAAAATTTACAGTTTTTGCAAGAGACAAAAAGCAATTTGACGAAAACCTCAAAATCAGAATTGCCAAAGTATTTGCTTCACTTGATAAATTCGATTCTTACGACAATTTTATTCACTTGTCAGAATTTATCGACAGTACTCCATTTGCCATCACCGGAAACACAATTATGTTCAAGATGAAAAAGATTGTGGATAAGGAAGTGCTTGCCAATCCGCTCATTAATAATAATAGCAGGATTAAAGAGCTGAAGGAATACCCTGAGGATATTTCCAATTACCTGAAAAGTGTGTTGGAAAATAAAGCACAGCATACCTTAAGCAGCGATATTTACCTTCCAACATCAGGGGTATTTGCAGAAGCTATTTTGGGCCGTTCAAACGCATCTGAAAAAATTGATCTTACCCGTTATATCAACTGGCAGGATATGCCAATTCCTCATCTTGCTCCCGCTATTAATGCACTTAATGCAGGCCAACACAATGTTACGCAGCAAGACCTTTCTCCCACAGTACCCGCAAGTGTGTTAAACATTATGAATCCACCGGCATTGCCCGATCCGACCGGAATGGCAGGGGTTTTAAGTGCAATTCAGAATGGCAATATCTTCAGGGATATGTCGAAGAGCGATCAATTGGTTACTGTCATGGGCAACTTAAGCAACCTTGCTCAAAGCATGGCACAGCAAGCAGGCTCGTTGGCAGGACAAGCGCAATCGGATGCACTGAAAGCGGCAACTGAAATAGGAAAACAGGTTGCACAGTTGGCATCCCAGGCTGCAAGTCAGCCTGCGAATGCACCAAAATCATCTACAGAAAAAGGTGGTGTGGCTAATATTTTGGAAAAGTTTATTTCGGGTCAGAATAATGGGTCAGAAATTCAGGTGCCTGATGAAATAAAAAGTATTTTAGGTATAGGCCGTAATGCTCCAAAAGGCACTCCGGCAGAGCCAGGCATTCTTCCATTCCTCAACGAAAAGAAAAATATATCCGATTTAATTGGTGATTTTTCAAAATCAGGATTAGGTGAACTGAAGTTGAATAATGATGGGGGAAATATTGAGTTTAAAAAAAAAGTAACTCCTGAACCGAATAAAAATGCCACTCCAGAAATTGATCCAGGTCCCAGTGTCCCGGGAAATGAAAAAAAAACAACAATTTTTCCTCCCGAATTATCTAAAGTAACAGACATATTAAAAAAAGCTGCCGATTCACCAGAAGGGATTACTGCAAAGGATCAAAATGACATGTTGGTTATTATAGATGCTGATTTGAAAAACAGGCTTATTCCAGCCTTAAAAGCTAATGCACCTGATTTTGAAAAATTTAGACCTGTGCTAAGAAGCCTGTTAGATGTTATGGCAACAGGAGAATTGGTTGGTGTTGGTGACGAGCTTCGATCTACAACCAATGAAGCCATGAAAATTGCAGAAGCAAGTACTGCTTTATCGCTTAACAACACAATTGATCTTGCAAAATCCACTAATAGCTTTGAGAAATTGAAGCTGGCTTTTGAAATTGTAACCATTGGAAATCTTCTTGGATTTGAAGATGATAAAGGAAGTTTTGATCCAAGCACTTTGGCTTCAAGACTTCAACTTTCTGTGAATGTTGAAACCGACCTAAAAGGACCAACGCTTACAGATGAAATAAAAACCGGGGACACAGGATTTTTAAAAGTTTTTGCCGAGTTGGTCATGGGAGATAATGACGGTATTGCCGGTTCATTTTTTGGTGTTGGCGTTAAAGTGTCTGGTGGTGTGGCTGAACCTTCTGCCACTGGTAAAACCGATGATGCTGGAAGATTTGTTTGTAATATTATATGTACCGATCGAGATCAGTTATCTATTAGCGGTATAGCGGATACGGGCATCCCAGGTGTTATTCGTAATTTTGAAGTCAATATCTAAAATGGCACCCATGTATTGTACAAATAGTAAGATAAAAAAAATTGATTTACCGTAAATAGGTTTTTGGTTTTCGCTGATAATATCACCGCCGGAGATGATTTCGAAAATCATTTCCGGCGGTTTTTTTTATACAAATTGAACCAATCGGATCTCGTTGTTGTTTTTATCAACAAATTTTAATCATCTTAAAATAATCATCAAATTATGAAAATTGGAATTATTGGTACCGGAGATGTTGGCAGGACGCTGGCCTCCGGATTTATAAAATATGGGCACGAAGTTATGCTCGGTTCCCGCGATATTATGCAGGAAAAAGTTCAGCAATGGCTCAGTGGCGGCGGCATAAATGCGTCGTTGGGAAATTTTGCTGATGCAGCCGTTTTTGGGGAAGTTGTAATTCTTGCAACACCCTGGTCAGGCACAAAAAACGCTGTTGAACTTGCCGGAGCATCAAATTTTAAAGGGAAAACTGTGATTGATGTTACCAACCCGCTCGATTTTTCGGGTGGCGTTCCCCCAAAACTTGCAGTCGGCATGACTGATTCGGCGGGCGAAATTGTACAAAACTGGCTTCCCGGCGCCAATGTGGTAAAGGCCTTCAACATCGTTGGAAGTTCACACATGATTAACCCTCAATTTCCCGAAGGAAAACCGGATATGTTTATTTGTGGTAATGATCAGAAATCCAAAGAAACTGTAAAATCTTTCCTTGATGATTTTGGCTGGCAAACCATCGACCTGGGAAATATTGAGATGTCACGGCTGCTCGAACCATTAGCTTTGGTTTGGATAGTTTATGGTTTTAAAACCAACACATGGAGCCACGCCTTTAAATTGCTGAGAAAATAAAATGCTGTAAATATTGCTGAATGCTAAAGTTAATTTACATTTGAAGGTTGCAAATTTTTGCGAACTTTTTAAATAATAACTTTGGCATGAAAACTACTCACGAAACTCCAAAAACAGGGCTTTTCGACCTGATTTTTGAAATTGCCGGAATTCTTGGCCTGCTTTTACTTGTTGGCCTTCCTGCTTTCTTTTACTCCAGATTACCCGATGAAATTCCCATTCATTTTGGTATCAGCGGATTTGCCGACGGCTGGGGCGCAAAAAAAGCGATCTGGCTTTTGCCGGTAATCGGTTTCGTTATTTATGCGGGATTAAGTTTTCTAAACTATTTTTTAATCCGCACCACACCTTCCGGTAAACTCGACGCTGCCACCGAAACCAGGCAAAAAAAAGGAGTTTATAGTCTGCTCCAGTTTCTAAAAGCCGCACTTTCCATTTCCTTTGCTTACATTGTTTTTGCGGCTATTCAGGTTTCACGGGGAAATCAGCAGGGTTTGGGAAAATGGTTTCTCCCGGTATTTATCATCCTGCTCACCATTGTACCTATATTTTTTGCCATGAAAATTGCTTCCAAAAAAAGCAGGCAGTAGCCAGGTTGCAGTCAATTCCCATCGGATCACTGCCCACTGCCTACTGCTTGCGGTTTCTTGAACTAAACTGCAATACTTTCGAGCTTCTGAAGGCTTTCGCGGATTTCTTCATCCGTTGTTTCATAATCATGAAGCAAACCACCAAAATACTGGTCATAAGCACCCAGATCAATCAAACCATGTCCGGATAAATTGAACAGAATGGTTTTTTCGGTTCCCTCAATTCTGCACTTTTCGGCTTCCTTGATAACCTGGGCTATGGCGTGCGTGGTTTCGGGTGCAGGAATAATTCCTTCGGTGCGGGCAAACTTTAATCCGGCTTCAAAACTCTCGAGTTGATTTACTGAGGCGGCTTCGATAATATTATCTTTTAAAAGCTGACTTACGATGGCACCAGCACCGTGATAACGTAAACCCCCGGCATGGATTTTTGGTGGCATAAAATCGTGACCCAGCGTAAACATCGGGATAAGTGGTGTGAGGCCAACAGAATCGCCAAAATCGTACATAAATTTCCCACGGGTCAGCTTCGGGCATGAAGTCGGCTCAACAGCGATACAGCGGGTTTTGTTGCCATTTCGCAGGTTTCCGCGTAAAAACGGGAAACTGATTCCTGCAAAATTACTTCCACCACCAAAACAGCCAATTACGATGTCGGGATAATCCTGTGCTTTTTCAAACTGTTTCAGTGCTTCTTCGCCAATGATGGTCTGGTGCATCAAAACATGGTTGAGGACGCTGCCGAGCGAATATTTGGTTCCCGGATCTTTTGCTGCCATTTCGACGGCTTCAGAAATCGCGATCCCAAGGTTTCCAGGACAATCGGGATCTTCCGCAAGGATTTTACGGCCTGTTTCGGTGTATGGGCTTGGCGAAGGCGTTACATCAGCACCCCAGACATTCATCATCGATTTGCGGTAAGGCTTTTGGTTGTAACTCACTTTTACCATAAAAACCTTCACTTCGATACCAAAAAACTGGGCTGCAAAAGCCAACGCACTGCCCCATTGGCCGGCACCGGTTTCGGTGGTGATGCGTTTAATGCCTTCCTTGTAATTGTAATAAGCCTGTGGCACAGCGGTGTTGGGCTTGTGCGAGCCGGGAGGGCTGACACTTTCGTTTTTGTAATAGATTTTTGCCGGGGTATTCAGCAACTTCTCAAGATTCCGTGCCCTGATTAATGGGCTGGGACGCCAGATTTTATAAATTTCCAGAACTTCTTCGGGGATATCAATAAATGGTTCCATCGAAACTTCCTGTTTGATGAGTTCCATTGGGAAAAGGCCAGCCAGGTCTTGCGGCCCAAGGGGCAACCCGGTTCCGGGATGCAGCGGCGGCAAAGTCTTGTTAGGCATGTCGGCGTGGATGTTGTACCATTGTGTTGGCATTTCTTTCTCGGTCAATTCGAATTTACGTGTGTTTTTCATGATAATAAAAATTTAAAAATTAGACATAAAAAAAGAGGCATGTCGCCGTAACAACATGCCTCTTTTGTGATTTATTTTTTTTTATCTTATTCAGATAACACAATGGCAACTTACGGCGGCTTCATTTTTGAAGTGCCACCACCACCATTTTGCTATGTTTGATAAGATTTGCATACAGTTTTCTACATATTTAGAACGTGGCAAAAATACATTTTTTTTAATACCACCAACATTTTTTATTTTTTT
>CAYOWJ010000028.1:0-21155 GCA_964407625.1 uncultured Lentimicrobiaceae bacterium | reverse complement strand
ATTTGAAAGAAACAGCTCGCCAAGCTCCAGTTTTTGATGATTCAGGTCGATGGTTTTGGGGCTAAATTCGAGTAATCCCAGATCTACCTGGAAATCCTGCCGCGCATCTTCGTTAATGTACCTTGCTTTGATATTATCCATGCAAAGCAAACCAATGCCGATTTCCGGCAGAAGCGTGGAATCTGCCAAACCCGAACCCTGCACCGGCAAATCCTGTCCTTCCTTTTTAATTGTTTTCGCAACGTTCCATTGTTCCAGAAAAACGGTTGTGTTTGAAATATCAATTCTTTCGGCACGGTAGTCCATTTTATTGGGATCGAAGTTTTTTACACGGATAAACAATTCCCCAAGGTCAAGACCGGCATTTATTCCTTCAACCTCATCATAAAAGGTGAGGGCGATATTCCTTAAATCAATATCGGTAACCTCAAAAGCCCATGGTTTAGCGGATTTTTCAGGTTCCGGGAGCGTATCGGGCGAAGAAAATGCATCGATAATAAACTGGAAATTAAAATCAGTGGAGGCTTTGCGGGAAACATGGCCAACAACGTTGCGCAAAACCAGGTTTTTTACCTTGATTTTATTTCGGAGAAGGGCAAAAAGGTCAGTATTTATGCTGATTTCTTTAAGATAAAATAAAGTGTCGGCCTGCTGATCGGCACAGAACACTTCGCTGATGTTTACGGTTTTTGGAAAAGCAATCCTGACCGCGCCAACGCTGATTTCGGTTCCGATCTTATCTTTCAGCGATTTGCTGACAATGCCGGTGACGAAAGTCTGAACGGCAGGAATGTTTATTACCAGGATAACCGCAAAAAGAAAGGCGAGCCAGGCAACGAATATCCACAAAAAAAACCGGATAAGTCGAAGCCAAAATCGTTTCTTTACTGGCAAAGTATCTTCCATCAAACAAAAAAAAATGATTTCCCAAAATTCGCATTTTTAACGAAACACGTCCCGATAAATTGGCGGGATTTTTCGAATAGCACTTTTTCGACAAACAGCATTATGAGCTGTATCCTGCAAAGGGGTGGGTGACAAAGAAAATAAATCCTGAAGTCTGATACTTCAGATCATAAAACATCCAAATCCATGGCAAAAAAAATCATCACAACCTTGCCCGGGAGCAACATTGTGATGATTCGTTTTTGGATTAGAAAATCAGCTTACCTGTTTTTTGCCCAGGAAGTCTGAAATTTTCTGCGTTCAGTAACTTCAGAGGCGCCAAAACGTCGCGCACCCGGATTTCCCTGATTTCTCGAAAAGTTTTGTTTTGGAAGTATCGCCTTCATCACCGGAGCCTGGTTGCTCATCGGAAAGGGATGATCTTCGACGGTTGGGATGGTTTTTGCGATGAGTTTATGAATGTCGCGTAAAAATGCCTTTTCATCGTTATCGCAAAACGAAACAGCAATTCCCGTGGCGCCGGCTCTTCCGGTTCGGCCGATCCGGTGAATGTAGGTTTCGGGTATGTTTGGAATTTCGTAGTTCACAACATGGGTCAACTCTTCAATATCAAGTCCTCTTGCTGCAAGGTCGGTGGCAACAAGAACCCTTGTTTCCTTATTTTTGAAGTTTTCGAGCGCACGCTGACGAGCCTGCTGCGACTTATTACCATGAATGGCTTCTGATTTTATCCCTTGTTTGTTCAGGATTTTAGCAACATGATCGGCGCCGTGCTTGGTGCGGGTAAACACAAGTGCGGTGACCATCTTTTTATCCTGAAGCAAATGAAGAAGCAGATCTTTCTTATCGCCTTTATCAACAAAATAAACCGATTGCACGATGGCGTCGGTAGTTTTTTTAACTGGCGCAACTTCAACTTTTGCAGGATTAATAAGCAAGCTGGCTGCTAAGCTTACAATGGCTGGTGGCATGGTTGCCGAAAAAAGCAGTGATTGCCTTTTTTTGGGAAGCACGGCCATGATTCTTTTAACGTCGTTGATAAATCCCATATCGAGCATACGGTCGGCTTCGTCGAGCACAAAAAAACTGATATTGTTGAGGTCAACATATTGCTGTCCCATCAGGTCGAGCAAACGGCCAGGGGTGGCAATGAGAACTTCTACACCTCTGCGCAAAGCAGAAGTTTGTGGGCCTTGTGCAACGCCGCCAAAAATAACGGTGTGCTGAATTCCGGTATTAACGCCGTAAGCCGCAAAACTTTCTCCAATCTGGATAGCCAGTTCGCGGGTCGGGGTAACAATGAGTGCTTTGATTTTGCGCCTTTGCGATGTACGCGCATCCTGGGGAGTTACTGAATTTAAGTCGTTGTGTAAAAGCTGGAGAATCGGAATGGCAAAAGCCGCTGTTTTTCCGGTGCCTGTTTGTGCGCAACCTATTAAATCACGACGCTGCAGAATAACTGGAATCGCTCTTTCCTGGATGGGTGTTGGGTTTGTGTAACCTTCGGTGTTGAGTGCCTGTAAAATAGGCTCAATTAAATTTAAATTTTCGAATAACATGTGTAATTTTTAAAAGGCCAGCCGATTTTATTTGTGGTAAAGAAGGGGCCCTGGTAAATAAATATTGGGCAAAGATACCCTAAAAACCCCAGGGTGGAGGTTATATTTTGTTAATAATGAATGTTTTATTGATATTGCCCTGGTTCGGAAGGGGTTAATATTTCGGTTTTAATGATGGTTTTTGAGAAGGGTTGCACCAAAAATCTTATCATTATTATCTGGATTGACCTGGTTTTTCATTAACCAAAAAACAGAAAATCTAATGTTGTGGAATTTGTGATCAGCTTTCCCTGGCTAACTTGAATACCTCACGCCACGTAGGTTCTTTGCCGCTGATGAGTACAGAAACATGGAAAATTTTTGCTGCAAGTTTCCGCAAAAGGTAAAATGTAGCTGCAAGCACCACAAATGATCCTGCAAACTCCCACCATGCCAGTTCTGTTGCAACCCATCTCATGGGCATTGCCGTTGCTGAGGTAAGCGGAAACCATGATAAAAACACCGAAACGCCATTATCCGGATCGCGCATCACCAGAAACGACGAAAACACAAAAATCAGCGGCAACAACATAACCCCACTTTTACCGGAATTATTCGGGTCGGTGATCATTGAGGCAATGGCCGCCAGAAAAGCATTCCACATCATAATGCCCATGAGGGTAAACATGAAAAACAGCAAAATCGACGGCAGATGAAGGTATTGAAGGATGCTGGAAACCGATCCTCCTGTAAATTGAAAAAACAACATGCCACCAAGGGTCCCGATGATGGAATAGGTTAGCATGGATGAAAGTCCCGTCAGTGTAATTCCGAGGATTTTCCCATCCATCCATGCCTGCGGCTTGATTGCCGAAATAATCTGTTCCGTAATTTTTAGCTGTTTCTCGCCTGTGATTGCCGTGAACTGGTATGCAAAACTTAAAAATACGGCCATGATCATCAACCCGGCAAAAAAGAAGGCCAGCACACTTCTGTCTTTTGTACCGGCTTCGTAAAGATAGACTTCCTTAAGATCTGCCGGCCTCATCACATATTCGAGGTCACGGGCTGAAAGATTAATTTTCGCCATTGCTTCCTGCTGGCAGTAAATTTTCAGATTTTCCTGCAACGCGCTAAGCCGCTTCGGTTTTTTCCACGAATGAATCACAAAACCTTCACCATCCTGCAAAAGCAGCATTCCTTCTTTCAGCGAGGCAATTTGAAGGAGCCGTTTTTCCATTTCTTCACCGGAAATCGGCTCAACGACAAAATCGATGGATAAAATTTCGATCAATTGCGGATTCAGATCTTTCAAAACCATGAGATGCGGCTTTTCGGAAGATATCGAAGTGGCATATTTCCCGCCAAAGTAACTTACGCCAAAAACCAGGAGCATAATTGCGATACCGAGGAGTTCGTTTTTTATCTTGAAAAACCGGCGGTATTCCCATAAAGTTACCGTTAAAACCTGTCTGTAATAATTCATTGTTGATGCGTTTTTACAATATTTAGAAAAATGTCGTGTAAACTGGAATTATGACTTTTGATGTTGGAAATTCCGTCCATCCCGGAAAGGTTACCAAGGATTTCTTTGAGTTCAGCGCCAGGACTGAAGGTAACTTTTACCTGCTGAGTGCCAACCGGGCTCATGTTTTCAAGGCTTGGCAGCAACTGGAATTTTTCAAGCGGAACTTCGCAGGCAAAACTGATATCAAGGATGTGCTGTTGTCCATAATTTTGATAGATGTCCATCAAAGTGCCGTTGAAAAGCTCCTTCCCCTGGTTGATAAGAAAAACCTTGTGGGCGATTTTTTCGACCAGCGACATCTGGTGCGAGCTTAAAAGTATGGTTGTACCCTGCTCGTTTAGCTCTTTGATGTAGCCGATGAATTTTTCCTGGTTCAGCGGATCAAGGCCGGAGAAAGGCTCGTCGAGGATAGCAAATGCAGGTTTGTGAAGGATGGAGGCTACAAATTGTATTTTCTGCTGATTTCCTTTGGAGAGTGCCTGAAGTTTTTCTTTGGCTCTGTCGGCAAGATCGAGTCGTTCGAGCCATTCCATCGCTGAAATTCTGGCTTTGGATGGCTCCATTCCCCGGATGGACGCCAGGTAAACAAGTGAACGCACAATGGGTTGGTCGGTATAAAGGCCTCTTTCTTCGGGCAGATAGCCAATTTGTGATGATGGCGGAAATGAACTTTTGTTGCCGGCCAAATTCCATTTTATGGTGCCACTGTCGGGCTTAATAACGTCGAGAAGTATTCGCAGGGTGGTGGTTTTCCCGGCGCCGTTGGGGCCTAAAAAAGCGAAAATGTCACCCTGCTCCAGCGAAAAAGAGATGTTCTCGACGGCCTGTACGTTTTTGAAGGCTTTGCTGAGTGAGCTTACCTGAAGGATTGTTGCTTGTGCCATGTTTTCGGTTAATTTGAAGGCAAAATAAACCATTCTTAATGAGATAACCCAACTGTTGTGTTGCGAGTAGGATTTGCTGTACGAGATTTTACGAAAAGGGAAATAAATTTACTTGTATGAGGATAAGACTGGTCGAATAATGTGTCGAATACAAAATCATGGGGCTAAAGCCCAGAATATCAAGGGTATCAATTGCCCCGACCTTAATGTCGGGGCAATTGAAAAACAGTCAGTTATCGGGCTTTAGCCCAAAATTTACAGTTTTTGACTGGCCTCATGGATTTTACTCAGAAAAAAAATTCCTGATTTTTACTTCTTTGCCACCAGTTTTCCGGCAATCCAGGCCATCGGGAAATAGGCTCCGGCTAAGTCAACAACTGTGAACCAAACCGGTGATGGCAGCAAAAGAACATTGCCAATTCCTCCGGCTAAGAAAAAGGCACCAATAACCAGGGCAAACAGCATTTTATGGTTTGCGGCAATTAATGCTGCAACCAATGCACCTGCAAAAGTTCCAAGGGCGTGAGCAAAAAATGGCATCAGAAAATGTTTGGGTTCGAATAAATGCAACGAAGCCTGTAATCCTTCCATGGTGGTTACATCCGCTCCACCCGGTGGCGGAATAACGGAACCACTTATCATAATGATGCCCATATTAACTACACTACCAACGATTCCACCGGCTATTACTGCAAGGATATTTCTGATGATTGGATTCATATTTGTCGCTTGTTTAAATGGTGATGCAAAAATATTGGTGGTGATTGATTTTCGACAGTCAGCTTGAGTTTATCAGGTCGCACAATTAATGGCCAACTCCAAAATTGTCCCATGAGCAAACATGAGTAAAAAATTCAGGAAATCTCAAAACAAAAAATTCCCTACTTCCCTTTCTTGATAATAAAACCAGCTTGCTGTGTAACTCTTTGATCAGGCGGGATGGAGTAAATCCACCGCATCATATTGGTAAAATTTACATCCTGCAGATAAGGGATATTTTGCTTTGTGAAGACGAAAATCAGGATATTAAATTCCTGCTCCTTGCCGGGTTTATCAATTTCGAGATAATAACCATCGTCAAAGGCAGGATGAACAGGCATTTTTATGGCCTGGTCTTTCGTGAAAAGCCTGTCGGGATTGTCGTTGAGCCGTTTGTTTGCCAGATCTTTGTAAGGATAAAGAAGGTAGGTTTCTTCGTCGGTAACATTAAAAATTTTAAGATAGCCGTTTTGGGTCGGCGTAAACGAAAACTGGAGATAGTCTTCATTTTTGTAAACCTCATCAATGCCTTCAACTTTGATAAGAAAAGTGGGATCTGCCTGCTGACTGTATTGAAAAACTGTGGCCTGAATTTCGACTTCAACCTGCATATTTCCGAATTCGTTGAACGATTTTTTTTCACTCAGAATGGTGTCAACGATAATCTCACCGCCGGTTTCGATGGACGAGATTGACTGAAAGATTTCCCTGAATTTTTCATTATCCTCAAACTGGTAATTAAAATCGGTAACAGAAACCGTTTCGGAAATACCGGCTTTTAAGAGGGCATTTCGTTTGGCTTCTTCGATGGCTTTGGCTTTGGTTTGCTCGGGCGTAAGGTCGCGCGACATGTAAACGCCGGTTGCTCGAACGGTTTTCTTATCCTGCGCCTCAGCGGTAAAAGCCACAAAAAGCAAAGGAAAAATCAGGCAAAAGCTAAGATTCAACAGATATTTCATGTTTGGTTCATTTATATTTTTTTCAGCTTGAATGTTGCAAATCTCAAATCCCAAAATTCAAAATTCAAATCATCAGTCGCCAGTCGGCAGTTAATCCTAAATCTCAAATCTCAAAAGGCAGAGCGCTCTGCGCTAAGCGCTAAGCGACTTTCACAAATCACAAATCACAAATCACAAATCCTAAATCAATTAACCGTCCAGCTTTCCCATTTATCTTGCACATCCATACTTACTTTCACGGTGGGATCCTGCTCTTTGCTGTTTATCCTGAGCGATTCGATGGAAACATTATTTTTAACAAAATCGGCTAATTTTCCGTAGGTGATGTTTCCCTTGCTCTCCTGCAATTTCTTGAGCAAAAAATAGGTAAACATGCCATGTTGCTTGTCGGTGTAAGGCAAAGATGATTGCTCACCGCTGCTTGCCGAAAAAACCACAACATTTCCGGTAACCAATTCATCTTTTGGTTTCACTTTTACCGAACGGGCTGCCAAAAGACCTGCATCACGTCCGCCACCACTGAAACAGGCATCTAAGAAAAAGGTAACTTTTTGAGCACCGGTTTCGCTGAGTTTTTTGTATACATCGGCAAGTTTAATGGCCGAAGTCAGGTTGGTTCCCGAAACGTCCACCGGAATTAAATAAGGTTCTTTTGAAACTTCATCAGGCAGACCATGGCCTGCAAAATAAAAAACGATTTCGGCTTCTGCACCGGTTTTTGTAGCCAATTTGGAAATCAGATCTATTTTCTGCTCCATTTCGCCGGCAGTGGCATCAGTGATGAAAAACAAGTTCTTTTCTTCCACTCCTAAAACACGCTGGGCGTAATCTTTAAAAATGGTGGCGTCGTTCCTGGCAAACTTAACGTTAGCCTCATTATTGAGGCCTCTCTGGAATTTTGAATAATCTTCGTTGCCAATTACCAAAGCATATCTTGAAGGATGGGTTGTAACAATGAGCGGAATATTTTTATCAACGTCAGAAGTGAGCGACGCAATGGTGATATCCTCGGCAACTGCTGCTGTAACACCCGAAATAACTACTTCATTTTTGGCGGTAAGATTTTCGGCTAGGCTTACCTGTAACGTGGTGTCAAGACCATAACGGCCGTAGGTTTCATTGATTTGAACCGAAACCGGGATTGTTGTTCCGGTATATCGGCGGGTTGCGGTGAATAAAAAGTCGAGTTCACGGGATTCGCCGCGTTTCATAAAGTTGAGGTCGTACTGGTTTTGATCGCCCAGGAAAACACAATTGGCGCCGGGGAGGTCAAAATTTACACGCACACCTTTGGCTTCGCCTGCTCCGACGTTTTGCACCAGAACCTTCAGGTTTATCGGATAATTCAGTTTGATGAGGCCGCCATCTTCGGTGCTGAAAACCGCGTCAGCAATCACAATTTTTGGTTCGGCAAATTTGCGGGTTTCGATTTTGAATTCGAGCGGAAAAGCATCAAATCCGCGGGCTTCCATTACCTGGATTAAAAATTCAGCCATGCCGTCTTCGGTATTGAGTTTTCCGTGTATCGGAATGGTTACACTTCTGGAAGAGTCGCCGGGAATATTTCCCAACGAAATCGTTTCATTAAAGGTAACCCCGCTTACACTGCCACTTTTTACCGAAGCCTTCACATTGACATCCTGTGCCAGCCCTTTTCCGATATTCTGAACCTTGAACGAAATTGAGCACTCCTCATTGGCATTGATGAAATTGTTCTTGTTTTCGTCAACAAACTTTTCCTCATTAATAATCAGGTCGGGCAACTGTTTATAGCTTCCGGCGGCAGGCTTTTTGACGGTAATTTTTTTACTCTCACTTTTGCCTGAGGTAACATTCTGAGCTGTTAAATAGCCTGAGAAAAACAGGGACAAAAGCAAGACAAGTATTATTCTTTTCATGTTACATCGATATTTTTTGATTTTGCATCAAAGTTAAAATTTATATGAAACCGAAAACATGGGCTGCCGGACAACCGGGTTGTAATAATAGCCCATTGAAACCTTTTGACTACGGGCCTTTTTATTTGCACTTCCGGCCTGAATTCCAGTCCAGATCAAATCAACAGCCCAAATGGCCGCTGCGCCAACCATGAGTGTTTTTTGTTTTTGCTGGTAATCTTCGGCATCGGTATATAGCTGGCCCCTTTCAACCGGATCTTCTGAAACTTTGTAATCTTCAAAAGCATTGTACGACTTATTGTTAAAAAACACAGCTCCTCCGGCAGCAGCATAACCGAATACTCCCATCAGCCAGTAAGCTCCTCCATCTTTAACATAACTGTTTCCCCATCCCGGAAATACCAGCGAACGCAGCATGGCGCCGCCCACGCTCACCGGCTTTGCCTGCATTTCGGACTGGGCAAGGACTTCAACGGTAATCTCATCATCCAGGTAAACATTATCCTTGGTAAGATCCCAGACTATTTTTTTTCCTTTGCCTCCGTAAATGCCTTTTCCAACATCACCGGTAAAAGAAAATGCACTGATTTTTTTCCCGGCTTTTGTCATAATGTTAACCGTAATATTGAATAATTCGCCGGTTTTGGCTTTTTCGAGGTCGTAATTGATTACGAGGGTTTCGCCTTCAACAAAAAAATCGACGTTTTCAACTTGTGCTTTCGATTGGGCATAAAGGCCATTTCCAACAAAAATGAGTAAAATAAAAATGGCTGAAATTGCGGTGATGAAATATATCTTTTTCATGGTTTTTACTTATTAAGTGATTGATTTAATGAACCAAATGAATTATTGTTTAAGCCACCGAAAGTAAATGGAATTCTGAACGGAGCTGGTTTTCCGCCAATCACCATTTGCTTTTCGATGCCGGTTTGGTCGATAACATAAATCTGGATATTGAAATTATAATTCAGTGTGGGCACCAGTGTTGAAAGGGAGTTCCATGACGCCAGGCCATCCACCGAAATCATGTCACCTTTTCCCGCTACAGCGGGACCTTGATCGCAACCCACAGGATAAGTCAATGCAGGTTGATTCTGAACCCAGTAACCCACCCATAAATCAGTGGATGCATCAATTGTGAAAGATTCATTAAGTGTAATTTCATTCCATTGATCAACTGAAACGGAACTTAATTCCTGCGAATAATCCAGGGTAGGAACCGTGGATCCGGTAAGAATTTCGAGGGTATAAACGATTGGCGAGCCTACTTTTGGGAAAAACTTTATTTTGGTAATTGTCCAACCGTCGTATTCAGCAATATCTGAAGGCGCAAAACGTATGGCTACATCAAAATCACCCCCTGCATTCATGCCAATCCCATCAAAATTTTCCCCGTTATCGTAATGAAGCCATGCATTTGTAGGAGCAGCATCGAGTGTTGTAAAAGTTAATGATGAAGCTGCATAAACAACTCCATCGGTAAATTTTAAATAACCCCGCACAAAATACTGTGTGTTTGGATTAAGACCGGCAATTGTTGTACTGAAATCACCCAGCTTTGCCCCGCCTGGAATAATCGCAACCTGGTTATTAACGGTAGGTTCTCCACTTGTCGAATAGGCAAAGCCATATTCGATTACTTCGTTTTCGCCAAGGTCGATAACCTGACCATTAACCCTGGCAGAGCTGATTTTGACATCCGAATACCCGACTGTTTTAACGAAAGCTGTCCGCTCAAGATCAACTTTTTTGCAGGAATTGAATGGTTGAGCCACAACAATGAAGAGTAGCCCCAAATAGATCCGATAAAGTAATTTTCGCTTCATAAATATGCCCCTTTCAGTTAAAATCGATAAATGTCTTACCATGTAAAATGAAATTCAAAATTATAGAAATTGAAGGATAAAAAAGAATTGAAATTAATTTATTTTGTATTAGTAAAGATAATTTGATCATTAACAGGATATTAAAAGCAAATAATTCTATAAATTTGTATGCTTTCCAAAAGTATTAATGGCATTTGTTTAATAAAAAGTGGAAAAAAAATACTTACTAATCAAAAAAAAATATAGGTTTGTATCAATAATTAAAATTACATTTTTATGAAAAAAATTCAAATCAGAACATTTTTTATTATGCTTTTATCAGGGTTGATATTAGCAGGAACGAGTTGCAGCAAAGATGAAGACGAAAAAACAAACAAGGATTTGCTTGTTGGTAAAGACTGGAAAATGACAGCATTAACCATTAATCCGGCAGTAAATTCGATGACCGATTTTTATGCGTTTTTGCCTGCTTGCACAAAAGACGACTTAACAAAATTCAATTCGGATGGAACCGTAAATTTTGATGAAGGTGCTTCAAAATGCGATTCCGGTGACCCACAAACAACTTATGGCACTTGGTCGTTTAATGCTGATCAGACCGTACTTAGTGTAACTGCCGACGGATTAACCGAAGCATACACTATCAGCGAATTAACCGAAACTTCACTGAAATTTTCGTACACGATGGTTGATGATCTCGGAGAAGGTATAAAAACCTACACATTAGCTGTAATCTTCACCAAACAGTAAGTTTTAAACAAATGCAGGCATAATGCTTGTTAGCAAAATAGTACATTTAGAATTTAATGTTAAATCAAATTTCTCAAGTTATGAAAAAAAGAGTTTTTCAACCTTTGTTTATGCTGATGCTGGCAGCCTTTTTAATGGTTCCGGCAATGCAGAGTTGTAAATCGAAAGCAGAAGCACAAAAAGCTCCTGAAGACGAAGTGCTCATTCAAACCTATTGCTCCGGCCCTGAGTATTACACCAACGCCGAATATTTCAGAGCTAACAGCCTGGGTGAAAGTACCGATCAGGTGATGGCGCAAAAGAAAGCCCACAGTAATGCAAAAGCAGCATTGGCCGGCTCTATCGAAACAACCGTGAAAGCGGTAATCGATAACTATTTTTCGTCGTATCAGGCCGATGGTAAAATCGAAGACAAATCAAGGTATGAAGGTCTTTCGCGCGAAGTTATCCAACAAAAACTCAATGGAATAAAAACGATTTGCGAAAAGACCACGAAAACCAAAACAGGAACTTACAAAACCTATGTTGCCATCGAGCTTGCAGGCGACGAAATTCTTAATGCAATGAATGAAAGGCTGTCGAAAGACACCAAGCTCGAAATTGATTTCCAATACGACAAATTCAAGAAAGAACTTGAAAAAGAGATGGAAAACTATAAAGGAAACAATTAGTTTTAATTGTGGATTTAAATAAAGATGGCACCGCTCAGGCGGTGTCATCTTTTTAAAAACATCCAAAATCAAACTGTTATGATGAGAGATGTTCTTCTTTTAACCAGCCTGTTGCTTTTCGCTCCATTTTTGTTCCCGCAACAAAACAAACCGGCACAACAAAACGCCAACCCGACTCCCGTCGAAAAACAATATGATAGTTTTAAGAATACCTTCGATAAAGAAATCAACAACAATCCCGAAAACAATCCAAACAACAAAAAATCCGTATCAGGTCATAATTATCAACCATGCGGGCTTGAGGCATGGATAACCGATTTTTCGGTTCCTGACAAAGAAAATATACTTCTGACCCTGGGGATTTCCGATCCGGGACTGGATTCGGCCAATGCAACCGCTCAGGCTGTAATCCGTGCAAAAGGAATGCTGGCGCTGTTTTGCCAGACTGAAATACAAAACATAACCGATAGTTACACCAACGAATATAACGGAAGCGAAGTTTTGGAAAAATTCACCTCCTTTTCAAAAATCGAATCTAAGAAAAACATTTCGATTAGTGGCTTCCGGATTTACCAGCAAGGTTTTACCAGCTTTGGTGAAGCCATTGTTTTAGCTGGCATCCCTAAATCGGCTCCTGCCGAAAATAATCCTACAATATGCACAAAAGCCGAATATTTCCTTTCGGAAGAAGGCGAAAATGACAGGCTTAAAATGACAAGTACCTATAAACTTTTTGTTGCTGATGAAGCAGGAAACGCAGTTGATTTTACGGCCCATAAAACACGAAAAGGCATTTTGGTCAACTCCGTTCTCAATAACGATAGTCTTGCTTTTGATTATAGCAAATTCAGATATTTTACCGAAACCATACCTGAAATTCCGGATGACGAACTCTTTGAATACAGCTATGCAGATTTAACCAACGGTTTATGGAATGCCTGGTTTCTGGCCTCCCTGAGGCAAATAGAAATGGGCGAAAAATACACTTCTGACCTCCGGAAAATGGGCGACCTTTATTCGGCAAAATATCAAAACCTTACCCGTGAAATTTCCGAAAACCAACTGGGCTTCGATCTGGAGAAGGTTTTTATTAGGGACAATATGATTTATCTGAAACTTGTAAAAAAATAGCAATCATCAATGCTGGCAGGTTTCCGGCTTAAAATGATTTTATCAATTTGAAAGAAATAAATGTCATTAAAAAAATATTTGCCATGAAAACGAATTCATTTTATTACACGGCTATTCTGATGTTTTTTTTACTTACCGGCTTCCTGGGTGCAAATGCGCAAACCCTCGAAGAGTATAAAAAGCAACGCCAGCAAGAGATGCAGCAATACAAGGAAGACCGCCAAAAGCAAATGCAGCGCCTTGCCGACGAGTACACCGATTATGTAAATAAACGCGACAAGGAATTCTCGGATTATCTTGAACAGCGATGGAAAGAGTTTCAGCTTTTTCAGGGACTTGAAGTACCGGCCGATCCAAAACCTGTTGTTGTTCCGGAATTTAAACCCTCCGACAGGACCACGCCTCCTAAAGGCCTGCCAACATTAAAACCCAGCATCGAACCGATGAAGGATCAGGTGCCGGCGCCAATCCTGCCTCGTATCACAAAAAAGGAACCCGAGAAATTCCCTGTAAATACAGCAGAAGTTGATTTTTATGGTTTCCCGATGGTTTTTGATTATGATAAAAAACTAAGCGCTCCCTTTACCGCTCAAATTGCCGAAGAAGCGATCAGCAATCACTGGCAGCGGCTCAGCGAGGCCAACTACAACCATCTGGTTCAGCAGTTGCTCGGATACAAGGAAATTTCGAACCTCAACGATTGGGGATATTATCAACTGGTAAAAAAAGTAGCTTCAAAAATTACATCAGGAAACGAAAATTCGCAAAAGTTGCTCACCTGGTTTATTTTGATCAGATCGGGCTATAAAACAAAAATCGCTTATTTCGAAAACGACGTTTACGTTTTGCTGCCGGCCAACAATCAGATTTATGGCGTCAATTTCTTTACCTTCGACAACCTCCGTTATTATATTATGGATGGCAAGCTTTCGAATATTTTTACTTACGAAAAGGATTTCCCGGATGCCCAAAAAACTTTCGACCTGAACATTTACAGCCCAATTTTCCTGGGCGACAAACCGGCTAACAGAGATTTCAAATATAGCTATCAGGGCGTTGAAATGCCAATTTCGATAAGTTACAGCAACGATTTGATCGATTTTTACAAAGATTACCCGTTGGCCGACATCAAGATTTATTTCGATGCTGCTGTTTCCGGCGAAGCCAAGGAATCGCTGGCTAACAGCTTTAAACCTTTAATCGAAGGAAAATCAGAATTACAGGCTGTAAATCTGCTGCTAAATTTTGTTCAGACAGCTTTTGAATATAAAACCGACAACGATCAGTTTGGGTACGAAAAATTCTTCTTTGCCGAAGAAGCCTTTTATTACCCGTATTGCGACTGTGAAGATCGCTCAGTTTTATTCGCTTATCTTGTAAAACACCTCGTTGGCCTCGAAGTCGTCGGTCTGGATTATCCCGGACACATGGCCACAGCCGTGCGTTTTACCCAACCTGTCGATGGCGATTATGTAACCTATGACGGCGATAAATACATTGTTTCGGATCCAACCTACATTAACGCACCGGTTGGATTAACCATGCCGCAGTACCTGCAAACACAGGCTACAGTAGTTATTTTGAATAGTTTTTACCCAAAAGGTATTTCCGAAACCAAAATCTGGGAGGAAGTTATTGCTGCCGGTGGAAACCGTGGTGATAACCGCCGCGACATCATCGTTGATGATAACGGAAACAGCATTTTGAGCGGATATTTTACCGAAAGTTTTAAGATGGGAAATGTGAATTTACAAGGTACCGGCAAGCCTTCGATGTTTACCATTTCGCTGGATAAAAACCTTAAACCTTCGTGGTTTGCTTCCGGCACCGGCGACGGAAAATCGCTGGCTTATGGCCTTGCTAAGGATAAAACCGGCGTTTACGTCACCGGAACTTTTGAAGGCGAATTATCCCTTTCGGGGAAAGCGCTTAAAAGTGATAAAGTTTCGGATGTTTTCTTAGCCAAATTCTCTACAGATGGTAAACTTCAATGGCTCGAAAAAGCGGGAATCGACACCATCAACCAGGAAAACTTCCTGAATTTTGTTGCCAGGTTTGATGCCCGGGGCAAACACCTCGCCACCGATTTGTATTTCGAAACAGCCGACTTTAATAATTATGGCATCTCCCTCTCTCCGGATGGCGAAGTTTTAGTTGCAGGGGCTTTCAACAAAACCACCGGCATGAATGTGAACAAACTTTCGCCCAACGAAATCACTGCCTTCAATTCGATAACTTCGCTTAAAGAAGAAAACGATAAACTGATCAGTCAGCAATACGAGAAAAGCATTGCAGGCCTTTTTGCAGTGATAAACCTGGTAAAAAACAGCGGAGTATCAATTCCCGGAACCGATGCACAAACAACGCTGGATAAATACAACCCATCATTTAAGCAGAAATCTCCCGATATTTATAAAAACATTGGGCGGATAACTTTTATAAAAAATAGTGATGGCATTGTAACCGTGAAAACCAGCGATGGCAAAGATGTCTATTTTGACATGATGCGCGTAAGGAACGACACAAAGGTAAAACTCTCCTTTCTGGCCTCCGGCGATGCCCGTCTTGAAATTCTTTCGGGAGTACGGGTTGGGAAATCGGTGGTTTGGTTCGACCTTAATTATGTTGAGATGTACAAAAAAACCGGCGACATGCTTTTCGATTACGATTCGGACCACACCCAAAAGAAACTGAATTTAAAAAACGACATTTTATATTAAGCTCATCTTAAAAACTGAAAACATGAAAAAGGTAATAATTTTACTGATAGCCATCTTTCTCCCGGGAATGATGCTCTTTTCGCAGATCGACAAAATGAAAGATGTGTTGGACGACGAAATGGACCTGGAAAACTTCACCCTTCGCTTTTATAATGCCCTCGACGGAAAACCTGTTGGAGATGCTGCTGTTGAAATTGAAGGAATCGGCCTGTATAAAAGCGATTTTGAAGGAATCGTAAAATTCCCGCGTGTTGACGAAGATGGCGATCTTGCCGTCCATTTTACTGCCGAAGGCTACATCCCTACAAGCATAAGTGTCGAAGTAGTTGCAGGTACCATTTTCAGCAACCGGATTTCGGTTTCACCGGTCATGGCTATCGGTTATTTAAGGATTATCGTCGATTGGGGAAGAAATCCTGAAGATGTGGACGCCCATTTTTCCAAAGATAAGCAATACCATATTTCGTACCGGAACATGAAAGTTACCGATGATGGCGTTGCAAAACTCGACCGGGACGACACCGATAGCTGGGGCCCGGAAACCATCACCGTTAAAGAAATTGATTCGAAATCGCATTATATTTTCTGGGTTCACGATTTTAGCAACCGGATGGACGAAAACTCCAAAAAGCTGTCGAAATCAGGCGCAAATGTAAAAGTTTATGGCGATGGAAAATTGCTCGAATTTGTGACCATTCCTCCGGGAGAGCGGGGCAACAAATGGAATGTTTTCGAGATCATCAACGGTAAAATCGAGGTCACCAACTATATCAGCGCCGAAAATTAAGCCTAAATATTTTTCTGTCAGGATGAAGAAAGCTGTGCTCTTCTTCGTGGTTTTTGCATGCTCCCTTGCAGCATCGGCTGACGAATTTGTTGTTAAATCGTTTGTAGCCGATATTACGGATTTATCTGCTGTGATGTATCCCCGCACTGATGTTAACGATGATTTGTGCGCGCTCATTAAAATCCGGACCGACCTTCGTAACCTGCGTTTCGACTCGAACAGAAATATTGTAGGCGATGTGTTGATAAAAAATGGCGAGTTCTGGCTTTATGTTTCGCCCGGCGAAAAGCAGATCGTTGTGTACAAGGAAGGATTTATCACCCTTAAATATAATATTCCGGTCGTTATTCAGGCTTCAAAGGTGTATTTGATGGAAATCACCAACAGCGAAAAAACCACTGCGGCAACCGGTTCTATGATCATCGAAACGATTCCTGCGGGCGCTTCGGTGGAAATAGAACAACTGAACGACCTCAAAAAAATTACTCCTGCCAAACTGGAAAATTACCCTGCTTTTCCTTACAACGTTGTAATATCGAAAGCCCGGTACAAAACCGTCGATACCATCCTCACCATTCAGCCGGATGAAGAAATCGTTCATATTATCCAGCTAAAACCGCTTTGGGGTGATCTTGTAATCACCGTTGAGCCAAAGGATGCCGATATTTTTATTGATAATGTTTATTTTGGAAACGGACCTCAACAACTTGTTGCTGCCGAAAAAGGCATCGAAACCGGGGTTCATACATTCATGGCCCGGAAGGCGGGATATTATCCCGACGAAAAAACCATTGATTTGCAGCGTGGCGATAACGGTACCCTCAGTTTTTCGTTAAAACAAATCAGTGGCACCCTTCAAATATCAGCAGAACCCGCAGGTGCAGAGGTTTTCTTAAACGGAAATTTTATTGGAAATCCACCAATATCACAGGAACTTCAGATTGGAGAGCATCGCCTTAAAATTCAGAAAGAAGGCCGTTTAACCATCGAAAAAACCATCCAGATTAGCGAAAACCAAACAACGGTCATCAACGAAGTACTTCCAAATACACGGCTCGTAAGGATTACGTCGTTTCCGGCTGAAGCCGAAATATATCTGAATGGAAAATTTGCAGGCAAAACTCCACAAAAAGTTATGGTTTCCTACGGCCAAAATGCTGTTGTTTTAAAAAAAGAACATTTTACCGACAAGTCAGAAACCATTGTTGCAGACGCCAGAACCGAAAGTTTTGATTTTGCCCTTGAGGCTGCAAAATATAATGTTTTGATTAATTCATCGGTTACAGGAGCCAATGTTTTTGTCGAAAAAACCCCGGTGGGGACAACACCCGTAAATGTAAGCCTTCCCTTTGGCCAATACCAGGTTACCCTTGAAAAAGACGGGTATTTCAGGAAACGCCGGTTTATTGATGTGAAGGATAATTATCAGTCGGTTTCGCTAACGATGGCGACCCTGAGCAATTATCGGTTTGGTGTGGTTTATGGGATGAAAAACTGGGGAGGTGAGTTCTCGCTGATCAAGCGCTATACCGGTTGGGGAATTGGATTTCATCTTCCTTATCCCGAAAAGTTTCCGCAGGACATCCCGAATAAAAATATCAACCCCGACGATTATGCCGGGCTTTATCCTGCCTATTCAGTTGGGCGTGAAAGCAACACCGATTCGGCTCAGTTTGCGTTGTATTTTAAAGGGCAATTTGCTTTGAGGGATGTGCCAACGCTGGCGATAACGGTTGGTTTTGGGCTGCGGTTTCTGGCGTATTCTGATGTTTACCTGGCCGACCAGGATTATGAGAGTTACTACGACTCAAACATCATTTACGAAGGCAGTTATTTTTCGGTGCCCCGTGAAAGCATAACCAAGTTTTCGCCTATTGTTGGAGCTTCTTTACGGATTTTCAGATACTTGTATGCTTCCGCTGATTGCTGGTTTAATACTGAGGATGGTACGCAAATTTTGGTAGGCGGCGGCATTTGTCTTCCTTACAGGAAATAGTCCGGCTTGTTCATCTGAAATCAGGATTAATTCAGTTCAGTTTTTTTTAAAAACCTTTACCAAAAAATAGCTGGTTTAACTTGTGGGTTCTGATGGTTGCCTGCCTTTCAAATATCAGTATCCACAATCTGGCACCCAACACTTCGGGCTACGTTTAGTAACGACAAAAAAAATTCCCAGCCATTTGCACAGCCGGGAATTAACAAAAAACGGGGAGGGGAAGTAGATGTTTATTGAAGAATAACTTTTGTAATGACTACGTTTTGTTTTGCAATGATCCGTAAATAAATTATTCCTGAGTTGTAACCCGAAAGATCAACAGCAAAGGGCTGATTGTCTTTCGTATCAAAACAAGATTCTATCCTGAGCAACTGGCCTTCGGTATTGTAAATCTCAACTTTTGCCGAACCTGTTAAGCCAAGAATATTAACCTTGCCTTTTGTAGGATTTGGAAAAACATTGATGCTACTTTGGCCAGGCTCATAAACCGAATTCAAAACGGCCTTGTAAACCCGCGAAACTCCGTTTGCAGCAAACACTCCGTTATTATTCGGGAATGACATGTCGAAACTTAAACTGAGGTCAAATTCCTCGCCTGTAGCCTGTCTGTATAGTCTGAAAGTCATGATTTCATTTTCGGTGAAACCGTCATTTTCGGGGGTGTAAACATCGTCGGCATAAATGGTTAAAGCATTTTTGCTATCCTCAATTTCCATCAAACCTGTACAACGGCCATCCAAAGTAAATGCACCTATTACATCGCCAAACCGGAAGGTTTCCAGCAATTGATCATCAAAAGCTACAAGATGTGTTGATGGAGTATTTACAGGGTCGTTCCAGGTTGTATTATTTGCAGGCTTTGAATTATCCGGAATGAAGCCGGATTTACTAGTGCAGGAAGGGAAAGTATAGGTACAGGCCTGATTGGCCCTTAAAAGGTATGCTTTGCCAGGCTTCAAATAACCAATGCTATTAATGCCCATTGCAGGCCAGTAAATCCCCGAACCGGCAACTTCTTTAATAATATCAATACACATTTGCTCACCAAATTCGGCTTGAACATCAACCAGGCAAGTGCTTAATACCGGCAGATAATTCCATCCCTGATTAATGCTAACAGTCTTGTTCAGGGTTTCATAACCTTTAAAGGAGATCGAAGCGGCAGCCAGCGTTTTAATTTCATAGCCAATCTGGGCATCCCACATAACAAGGGTGTTAATTTTAAGCCCCGGATAACAAATCCCTTCGAAATTTTTCAGCAGGATCAGATTGCTGCCCATGGGCGCAAAAAGAAGTTCCAGATCCAGTTCATTAGGTGTAATCCATGATGAAATACCTGACCATCCGGCTGGTATCATTATCAGATGTTCCTGGTTAACGGTCAGTAGGGCATTGTTACTATTTATGCTGCCACAGGAATTAGAAATCTGGCAATAATAAGTTCCTGCATCATCAAGTACAGCATTTGTAATTGAAAGCACCGGACCAGTGGCTTCAGTAATAAGTCCCTGTGGACCGTACCAGGCGTACTGGGCGGCAAAATCAGCGCCAATTATAAAATCAACATTATCGCCAACTGTAACTTCTGCATCAGTAATCTGTTGGTAAATAACAATATCACCCTGGATGTTGAGCAGCAATTCCGACGAAATCATCACCGAACACGGAGCATTAGGTGCTGCCGTTAAAGTGAGAATAACCTGCCGGTTTAAGATATCCAGTTCTCCGGGAGTGTAACTGGTGGTCTCTTGATTTTCATCGGCAAAAGTACCATCGCCACCTGTACTCCAGTTTAAAGAGGAATATCCTGCTGCAGAGGCATCATTAAGCTCCGCAACCTGGTTTTGGCAAATGGTAAGATCATTACCTGCAACAACAACAGGAGCAGGCTGTATGAATATTTTTATGCTGTCGATGGCATCTGAGCAATTACCGATGGCATTTGCATAAACGTAGAGGGTAATTTCCGTTTCAAGTCTGTCGGCCTCACTCGGGAAATAAGTTGCGTCGAAGTAATTTTGATTTTCAAAATAACCGCTGCCACCTGAAGTCCAATCAATCTGGTTGTAATTTTCAGCAAAAGCAGATAACTGAATGCTGTTTTCATCATTACAGATTGTAACATTTTCGCCAGCTTCTGCTATCGCATCCTGACATTCAAATAAAATAGTCAGATGCATCTCATCGTCATCAGAAATCTCACACGGCTGAATGGAAGAAACAGTCGCTCCCAAAACGATATATGCCTGACCAGCATCAATCGGGCTTGGATAATACATAGGATTCATCACAGTTTCATCTGAGAAAATCCCGATACCATTTGTCGTAAACCATTGTATCTGATCATAATTTTCGGCTATTGCATCGCTCAATTCAAATGGTTCTCCAAATAAAATTGTTACATCATTTCCGGCAAAGAATGTTGGCGGCTTTTGCAGCGAAATAACCAGGCTATCCAAGAGTTCGCTACATTGTAACTGAGTAGTGCCGGTAAGATAAAGGGTAATATTTCCGGTGATCGAGTCCTGAACACCATGTGAATACACCGGATTCAGTATGGTAATATCACTAAAGGTGCCATCACCAGATGTACTCCAGGTAGTGCTTTCGACATATTCTGCTTCACCATTAAGATAAGCGTTTTCGCCCTGACAAATGGTGAAGTTAATTCCTGCATCAACCTGAGCGGTTTGGAGTAATGAAACCTGTAAACAATCTTCATTATTTTCGCAACCATCGGTTCCCATGGCAGTTAAGCAAAGGGATGTATTACCATTTGCCTTGTCGCCGGTTCCGGGATAA
>CAYOWJ010000027.1:18344-21982 GCA_964407625.1 uncultured Lentimicrobiaceae bacterium | reverse complement strand
TATTTTTAACTTTGCCGCCCTATAAAAAATTTAACTGTTTATGTTTGAAAGTTTAAGCGAAAAACTCGAACGCTCGTTCAAAATCCTGAAAGGCCACGGCCATATTACCGAAATTAACGTTGCCGAAACCCTCAAGGAAGTGCGTAAAGCCTTGCTCGATGCCGACGTAAGTTATAAAATTGCCAAGCAGTTTACCGAGCAGGTAAAAGAAAAGGCGATGGGGCAAAACGTGCTTACATCGGTTTCTCCCGGTCAATTAATGGTAAAAATTGTTCACGACGATCTTGCCGAACTCATGGGTGGCGAGCATGTTGATATTGCCATGAAAGGCAGTCCTGTAATCATCCTCATCGCAGGTTTGCAGGGTTCGGGTAAAACTACTTTTTCGGCCAAATTAGCCAATTATCTTAAAAAGAAAAAAGGAAAAAACCCGCTGCTTGTGGCCGGCGACGTTTATCGTCCTGCTGCTATCAACCAGTTGCAGGTGCTTGGCGAGCAGATTGGTGTTGAAGTTTACACCGAAGAAGGGAGCAAGGAGCCGGTTAAGATTGCCAAAAACTCGATAGCTTATGCCCGCGAAAAAAATTACAATGTTGTAATTGTCGATACCGCCGGTCGCCTGGCCATTGATGAGGTGATGATGACCGAAATCAAAAGCGTTAAGGATACGATAAATCCGCACGAAACACTTTTCGTGGTCGACTCGATGACTGGTCAGGATGCAGTGAATACTGCAAAAACCTTTCACGACAGGCTCGATTACGACGGCGTTGTTCTCACCAAACTCGATGGTGATACCCGCGGTGGAGCTGCGCTGACCATCCGTTCGGTGGTTGATAAGCCCATCAAATTTGTCGGAATCGGCGAAAAAATGGAGGCTTTGGATGTTTTTTATCCAAAACGTATGGCCGACCGTATCCTCGGGATGGGTGATATTGTTTCGCTGGTCGAAAAAGCCCAGGAGCAGTTTGATACGGTGGAAGCGCAGAAGTTACAGATGAAAATTGCCAAAAACCAATTTAACTTCAACGATTTCCTCTCCCAGATCAAGCAAATCAAAAAAATGGGTAATATCAAAGATTTGATGGGAATGATCCCGGGAATGGGAAAAGCCATCAAAAATCTGGATATCGATGATGATGCCTTCAAAGAAGTTGAAGCAATCATTCTTTCGATGACACCCAAAGAACGTGAAGATCCTAAAATTTTAAATGGCAGCCGCCGTAAACGCATCGCACTCGGCAGCGGAACCGATATTCAGGAAGTAAACAGGCTTGTGAAGCAATTTGACGAAACCCGCAAAATGATGAGCGTTATGGCCAAAGGCGGCGGCAAAAATATGATGAAAATGATGCAGCGCATGAAAGGAATGCCTCAGGGATAGGCATCATTGGTTGAGATGATGATTTTGTTGCAGATATTTTTTTCAGGTAAAATCAAAAGAATAATAAAGTCGCATTATTATTAAGCAAAAATTAGGTTATGAAAATAATTGATGGAAAACAAATTGCCGAAGTCATAAAAGGTGAAATCAGGGCTGAGGTGGCAAAGTATATCGATGATTATGATGTTGCACCGCACCTTGCAGCCATTTTAATTGGTGACGATGCGGCAAGCGACACCTATGTTTCGCACAAGGAAAAAGACTGCAAATCTGTCGGAATCACTTCATCAATTTATCGGTTTTCGACAGATGTTTCGCAGGATGAACTTCTGAAAACAATTGATTTTATTAACGATGACGACGATGTTCACGGGTTGATTGTTCAGTTGCCGCTTCCGAAGCATATCAATGTTGATACAGTCATCAGTCACATTGATCCGAAAAAAGATGTGGATGGTTTTCATCCGCTTAATATTGGCAAAATGATGCTGGGGCATCCCGCATTTCTTCCGGCAACTCCCGCCGGCATTATCGAACTCTTGAAAAGATACGATATCGAAACATCGGGCAAACATTGTGTAATCCTCGGCAGGAGCAACATTGTCGGTACACCGCTTAGCGTGATGCTTTCGCGGAAATCAAAACACGGAAATGCCACCGTTACACTTTGCCATTCGAAAACTCAGAATATTAAGGAAATCACGCTTCAGGCTGATATTTTAGTTGCCGCCATCGGAATGCCTGAATTTGTTACCGCCGACATGGTAAAACCCGGTGCTGTAGTTATTGATGTTGGTATTCACAGGGTTCCGGATGCCAGCCTTCAGGCGGGCTTCCGTTTAATTGGAGATGTAAATTTTGCTGAAGTTTCAAAAATTGCCAGTTTTATCACCCCTGTTCCCGGCGGTGTTGGCCCGATGACCCGGATAGCTTTGCTGCAGAATACACTCACAGCTTTCAAACAAATTGTTCGCCTGAGTTCATAAAAGCCCACACATGAAAAAATCATTGTTGGTTTTATTTTCGTTTTTTGTCGCTTTCCAGGTATTCCCGGTTTCGTTATTTGCACCTGATTCTCTTGTAGCCGAAGGATCTAAATATAGGACCGTAGAAGCATCTGCATCTGAATTTATCTCAACTTTACCCAAAACTGTAAGCGAAACATCCGGCCTGATATTCTGGCGGAATTCGCTCTGGACACACAACGACAGTGGTGGTAAGCCTGAAATTTATAAAATCGACACAGCTACCGGAAAAATTACGCAAACAATTTTCCTGGATGGAGTTATTAATTTTGATTGGGAAGATATTGCCCAGGACGAGGATTATATTTTTATCGGTGATTTCGGGAACAACGGTGGCGACCGCAAAAACCTCTCTATTTACAAAATCCCGAAATCGTTAATACCTTCAGATGAAAAAGTAGTTAGCGTAAGTCCTTCAACAATCAGATTTTCATTTGCCGACCAAAAAAGCTTTGAGAATAATTTCAGGAAAAACGATTTTGATTGTGAAAGTTTTCTATCCCTCGGCGACAGTTTGTTCCTGTTTACCAAAAACTGGGTGGACGGAAATTCGCGGCTTTATGTGCTTCCAAAAACTGATGGCGAACATTCAGTTTGGCCACGAACCACTTTTCATGCCGACGGATTAGTCACCGGGGCTGATGTTAATCCTGCGCAAAATGAAGTTGCTTTAATCGGTTACATGGATTTTCAGCCGTTTATGTGGCTTTTTTGGGATTTTGAAGGCAGCGATTTTTTTGGAGGTCAAAAACTCAGGATCGATTTTCCTGATTTGATTTTTGTTCAAACCGAAGGAATCGCTTACCTGGACGATGACAAAATTGTGTATTCTTTCGAAAGATCAATTGTCGATGCAGGGGTTTTTACGGTAAGTTCCTCCGGATTAAAATCTCTGGCTGACAAGCCGGCTGGTGCTGATCATTCATCCAAAATCGTAATCTCTGATTTTCCTGAAACATTTTCCGGCAAAATTATGTTTGACGTCATTGAGGTTCCTACAACCAGGTTTTCGGTTGGTTTAAGTGATCGCAAAGGAAAAAAACTTTACTCCGAAAAGTTTACGGTCGAAAACTCCGGCTCACCCTATCCTGTGATTATTCCTGCCGAAAAGTTAAGATCAGGAAACTATGCCATCAAAATAATCAGTGGCGGTCAATCATTGGTTCGAAAAGTAAAAATCAAAAATTGATAAGTCCAAAAACAAATAATCCTGAACAGGATAAATTGCT
>CAYOWJ010000027.1:15854-18244 GCA_964407625.1 uncultured Lentimicrobiaceae bacterium | reverse complement strand
ACCGGAAAATGGGACTGGATTTGCCTGTCACCCAAGAAAAACAGTGCTCCCGTGGGCAATATCCTGCAACTTGCAAGCGAGCTAAAAGTGATCATTTACAACGATAGCGATCTTGCCTGGGCCGAAAAATTTGCTCCTTTTGTGAATCCAAACTGCATCCTTTATCTCCAGCCGGAGTGGAGCCGTGCCGCTTTTGTAACTCCGGTCATCATCGACTTTGTGATGAAAAATCCAAAATGGAAGATTTCCCTTCAAACACACAAATACCTTAATATTCCATAATTCGGAAGCGCAATTTCAGCATTGACTGAAAAACTCTTATTTGCTGCTTTTTCGGTTAAAATCAAAAATATTCTCTTTGTAAAATCTGATTTTACAATTTATCCGCCTGCTTTCTGTTCTAAATCTGAACCTAAAAAACTTTGGTGTGATTAGATTTTTTGATTTCCATAAAATTGCCATAATATTATTTTTGGTGGGATTAATTATGATTTCACCAAAAAGTCATGCTCAGGAGTTTTCAACAGAATCAAAACGAGCCATTAAATTTTATGAGGAAGGGAACAAAAAATTCATTTTGCTCGAATTTGATGCTGCCGCCGAAGATTTGAATAAAGCCATCCTGGCTGATTCCAGGTTCATCGAAGCTTATTTGTTGCTGGGGGATGTTTATCGGGAACAGAAAAAATTTCCTCAGGCAAACGAGGTTTACGATAAAGTTATCGCCATAAATCCTGATAAATATCCCGAAGTCTGGTATTTTTCTGCGGTGTCGCTTTACGAAATTCAGAATTACCAGTTGTCGAGCCGACGGTTTAAAAAATTTTTGTCGTTTCATGATTTAGGTGAGGCCCGTGCTGACGAGGCCAGATTCCTGCTGGCTTGCTGTACTTTTGCAATCGGGGCAGTAAAAAATCCTGTGCGATTTAAGCCGGTAAATCTGGGCGGAAATATCAATAGCAAAAATCAAGAGTACATTAATTCGGTTAGTTCAGATGAATTGTTGCTGTATTTTACACGCCGGGATTCACTTGGTAACGGGAATCGTGGAGGTGAGGATTTTTATTTTTCATATCGCGAAAGCATCGGGAATGAATGGAATAAATCCATAAAGATGGGGCCTCCCATCAATACTGCCGGTGATGAAGGTGCTTTAACAATTTCGCCTGATGGTCGCTTTTTGCTGTTCGCCGGTTGCCATCGCGAAGATGGTTTTGGAAGCTGTGATATTTATGCGGCCAGATTCAACGGAAATAGCATTTCGGAACCCATTAACCTGGGACCGGTTTTAAATTCGGCTAAATGGGAAACCCAGCCTTCACTTTCGTCTGATGGAAGAACGTTGTATTTTACAAGTACGCGTGCAGGCGGATTTGGGAAATCTGATATCTGGAAAAGTACTTTGCAGGATAATGGCGATTGGTCGATCCCTGAAAATCCCGGTGAACTGATCAATACCAAAGGTTCAGAGATGTCGCCGTTTATTCATCCCGACGGGCAAACACTCTATTTTTCATCCGACCGCCACCCTGGGATGGGTGGCATCGATCTTTTTGTTTCACGTCTCGATTCGGCTGGTAACTGGACGAAACCCGTAAATTTGGGTTACCCGATAAATACCGTCGCTGACGAAATGAACATTGTTGTAACTGCGGCTGGTGACAAGGCTTTTATTTCGTCGAACCAGTTAAGTGGATCCGGAGGTTACGATATTTTTGAATTTGAAATTCCTCTAAACATCCGTCCCATACCTTCAACCTATATTAAAGGTATTGTTTGCGATAATAAAACCAAAAAACCGCTGGAAGCATATTTTTCGCTAAGCAATTTATTGACCGGTAAAGAGGTTGTCCGTTCGTTTTCTGATGCCACATCAGGCGAATTTTTGGTTTGCCTTCCAACAAACAGGGAATATGCCCTCAATGTCTCAAAAAACGGCTACCTTTTTCATTCGCTCAATTTTTCGTTGACGGGATTGAACAGTCAGATTACACCTTATATTATAGATATCTTTTTAGAGCCTGTGGGCGAAGGTCAGATTATGGTTTTGAGAAACATTTTTTTCGAGACAGGAAAATCAGATCTTAAAAATGAGTCAATGGCAGAACTGAGCAAGCTTATCGAATTTCTCGAAAATAATCCTGAATTAATGATCGAGATCAGCGGCCATACCGATAATGTTGGAACGGAGGAATTTAATCAAAAGCTCTCTGAAAACCGGGCCAAAGCAGTTTTGGATTACCTGGTTGAAGGAAAGATTAAGGCTCCCCGGCTGGTTTACAAAGGCTATGGGTTTTTACATCCCATCCAAAGTAACGAAACCGGGGAAGGTCGTGCACAAAATCGCCGTACCGAAATTAAAATCCTCGAAATCGAAAAATCAGATTAAT
>CAYOWJ010000027.1:9806-15754 GCA_964407625.1 uncultured Lentimicrobiaceae bacterium | reverse complement strand
ATGCCTTACGCCTTATGCCTCACGCCTGATTACTTACGCCGGCTTCTTTTTTTAACATAATTTCTTACTCCTTGGTTATTGGTTGTCATCAGATTTATTACTTTTGCGACCCATTATAAAACTTAGATAATTATCGTATTATGATAAACATAACATTGCCCGATAACAGTGTAAAGCAATTTGATAGCGGAATTACCGGTATCGGGATAGCTTTGAGCATTAGCGAAGGTCTTGCCCGGAATGTTCTGGCTGTTAAGGTAAATGGAGAGGTTTGTGATGCTACCAGGCCAATTATAACCGATGCAAAGATTCAGTTACTTACCTGGAATGATGCCGAAGGTAAGGCTGCCATGTGGCATTCATCAGCACATTTAATGGCTGAAGCCATTGAAGCACTTTTTCCTGGCGTCAAATTTGGGATTGGGCCAAATATCGAAAGTGGCTTTTATTATGATGTTGACCCTGGCGATCGGGTAATTACCGATGCCGACCTCGTGAAAATCGAGGATAAAATGAAAGAACTGGCCAAACAAAAGCTGGAATACAAACGCAGGGAAGTCTCCAAAGAAGAGGCCTTAGCCTATTTTACAAATAAAGGTGACGAATACAAACTCGAACTTATCAGCGAATTGGAAGATGGCACCATCTCATTTTATGAGTCCGGTAGTTTTACTGATTTATGTCGTGGGCCTCATTTGCCCGATACCAGCCACATTAAGGCCGTAAAACTTCTGAGTATTGCGGGCGCTTATTGGAGGGGAAATGAAAAGCGCAAACAACTCACCCGGATTTATGGAATATCTTTTCCTAAAAATAAAGAACTCGAAGAATATCTTGTCTTTCTGGAAGAAGCCAAACGACGCGATCATCGCAGGATTGGTAAAGATCTGGAAATATTCACATTTTCGCAAAAAGTTGGCGCCGGATTGCCGCTTTGGCTGCCAAAAGGCGCTGAATTGCGCGAACGCCTCGAACGTTTTTTAAAGAAAGTTCAGAAAGAAGCTGGCTACCAGCCGGTAATTACTCCACACATCGGAAATGTTGAACTGTACAAAACTTCAGGACATTTCCAGAAATATGGCGAAGAATCTTTCCGTCCAATAAAAACGCCGATGGAAGGGGAGGAGTTTTTCCTGAAACCGATGAATTGCCCTCATCACTGTGAGATTTACAAATATAAACCACACTCTTACAAAGAATTGCCCATCCGTTATGCCGAATTTGGAACCGTTTATCGCTACGAGCAAAGTGGCGAATTGCACGGTCTGACAAGAGTCCGGGGTTTTACACAGGATGACGCACATATTTTTTGTACACCCGATCAGGTAAAGGATGAATTTAAAGGTGTGATGAAAATTGTGATGAAGATATTTAATGCGCTTGATTTTAATAATTTCATCACTCAGATTTCATTACGTGATCCCAATAACCGCGAAAAGTACATCGGTTCTGATGAAAACTGGGAAAAAGCTGAAAGAGCTATCCTCGAGGTTGCTGAAGAATCAGGACTTGAAACTGTTATAGTTGAAGGTGAAGCAGCTTTTTATGGACCTAAGATGGATTTCATGGTAAAAGATGCTTTGGGACGGAAATGGCAACTTGGAACCATCCAGGTTGATTATAATTTGCCCGATCGTTTTGAGCTGGAATATGTTGGAAGTGACAACGAAAAGCACCGCCCCGTGATGATTCATCGCGCTCCGTTTGGCTCCATGGAACGCTTTGTAGCCGTCTTAATAGAGCATTGTGCTGGTAAATTTCCCTTGTGGCTGGCACCTGAACAGGCTATCATATTGCCAATCAGTGAAAAATATCAGGGTTATGCCGAAAAAGTTTTATCTTTGCTGCAAAATTCTGAAGTCCGCGCCCAAATTGATAGCCGTAACGAGAAAACCGGAAAGAAAATCCGGGATGCAGAAATGCAGCGAATCCCTTACATGCTGATCGTTGGTGAGAAAGAAGAAAATGACGGAACAGTTTCATTACGTAAACAGGGTGACGGTGATTTAGGAGTAATTTCTGTTGAGGAATTTGCCAGGATGATAAATGAGGAAGTCAAATCGTTGACTGAAAAATAAATATTTTGTATTCACGAAATTAGGAGGATTTAATTATAGCAACACCATTTAAAAGAAGTTTTGCGGGTCGGAAACCAATGCGCAGGCAGATTGAAAACCCGCATAAAATTAACCGGTTGATTAATGCCCCGGTAGTTCGGGTAGTTGGCGAGAATGTTGAACAGGGAATTTATAACATTAAAGAGGCCATTGAAATTGCAGAACGACAGGGATTAGACCTTGTTGAAATTTCACCTACTGCAAGTCCCCCGGTTTGTAAAGTTGTGGATTACAAAAAGTTTCTTTATGAGATTAAAAAGAAACAAAAAGAAATTAAGGCTAAAACTGCCAAAGTGGTTGTTAAGGAAATCCGTTTAGGACCAAATACCGATGACCATGATTTTAATTTTAAGCTGAATCATGCCAAGAAGTTCCTTCAGGAAGGTGCAAAGGTTAAAGTTGACGTATTTTTTAAAGGAAGGTCAATCATTTACAAGGATCAGGGAGAAATTATCCTTCTGAAATTTGCCCAGGATCTTGAAGACTTTGGTAAGGTCGAAAAAATGCCGCTTCTCGAAGGAAAGCGCATGATCATGATTATTACACCAAAGAAATAACAAGAATTGTATTTAAATAAATTCAATTATCAATTTAATATTTTTAGTAATGCCTAAGATGAAGACGAAATCCAGCGCAAAAAAGAGGTTTACCTTGACCGGCACTGGAAAAATCAAGCGGAAGCACGCTTACAAGAGTCACATTCTCACCAAGAAGTCAAAAAAGCGCAAACGTAACCTTGGTTACAAAGCAATTGTTGACCCAGCAGATTTGAAAAGTGTAAAAGAAATGCTTCTCATGTAATTAACTTATTGTTTAACTTGCGATTAGCATAAAAAGACTCCGAAAAGCGGAGCGCTAACGTAAAAAAAATTAAAAAAATGCCAAGATCAGTAAATGCAGTAGCATCAAGAGCCCGACGCAAAAAAATCCTTAAACTTGTAAAAGGTCAGTTCGGGCGAAGAAAAAATGTTTGGACAGTCGCTAAAAATGCCTATGAAAAAGGCCAGTTGTATGCTTATCGCGACCGGAGGACGAAAAAAAGAAATTTCAGAGGTTTATGGATTCAGCGTATCAATGCAGGAGTGCGCGAGTTTGGTTTATCATATTCGGTTTTCATTGGTAAATTGCACAAGAATAATATTCAGCTTAACCGTAAAGTTTTAGCTGATCTTGCAATGAATAATCCAGGTGCTTTTAAGGCAATTGTTTACGCTGTAAAAGATTAGACAAAACCTATTAAGGAACTCAAAAAGGAGCAGGCTTTTTAAAGTCTGCTTTTTTTTTGAATTCGCCATTAGTCCGACTGATTTATTATCAAAAATCAGCGGGTAACAAAATCGAAGGAATTTAGGATTCCTCAGATCTTTGAGCCTCCCACCTTCAAGCGTGACGCCAAACAATAAATCAATAAACCTTAAAATATGTTAACAGGTATTTTAAGATTGATTTTTTTTCGGTCAATTAGCTGCTTTCTGACGGCAGATCTGTTTTTTAGTTCACATCACCTTTCAATGGCCTGCTACATCGCTATAATGGCCTTAAAACACGCATTATTTTTTTTTGTAAAAAACAAAATGGACGCGATCCTGTTTTGAATCAGTTTTTCGGTTAATTGATTATAAAGTTTACTACGGGTAAAATATTATTTTGATACCGTTGTTTGTTAATGATATTACAATAAAGCGAGAATTCAGTCCGGACTGGATAGTAGAATGCATAATTCATTTTTATTTCATAAATGTCAGGAAGGGATAGTTTAGTGCTGAAGATAGTAAGTTTAATCGACTGTACGACTGAGATTAATGCGTTTAGATTAATTTTGTTTACTCGATTGCATTATTTTAAATCTAAAAACTATTGAATGACACCAAGTTAGGTAATGAATTAAGTAGAATTTGAAAAAAACTTAATTTTTTTTGCCGAGGTTTAGGTTATTTGATTTTTATTGTATATTTGTTTCGCAATTTTTGCGTAGTTTAATAAGGAATATTATTATTTTCTATTATTCATTTTTTTCATTCAAACCTTAAAAAAGGAGGATTACATGTTTTTAAAAGTTTACAAGTTTAAGTTCTTAATGGCGCTTTTGCTGGTACCATTTTTGGTTACCGCTGACCCGCCGGGGTGGGAAAAAACAGAAACGCTGTTCACACACGTTCTTAGTGTGCCCAGTACTGTTGTCCCTACTGTCAATGCGTTACCAATTGAAGATGGTGACTTTATTGGTGTTTTCTTCAACAATGGCGGAGTTATGGTTTGCGGGGGTTCAGTAGAATATACTGCCGGTTTTAACCTTGCTCTTTCTACATTTGGAGATGATCCAACTACACCAGCAAAGGATGGCTTTGCTGATGGTGAAGAGTTCATCTGGCGCATTTATGATGGCACAGATAACTTCTGGAGTGGTGCAACTTATGCTCTACCGGGAGAAGAATTCTTTGCTATTTATGGGTTTTCTGACGTAACAAGTATTGCAGGACCAACATTTGCCGTTTCTGCAAGTGCTGATCCAACAACACTTTGTGCCGCCGGCGATGTTACCTTAACTGGTGCAGAACTTGAAGGCGATGTTGTTACCTGGGAGTGGTTTATTGGTGCTACATCAATTGGTACAGGACAGGTTTTAACTTATGGTCCTGTTTCGGCTACCACTACTTTTACTTTAGTTGCTACTGATGCAACACCTAAGAGTACTACTGCAACTGTTACTGTTGTTGGCCCTCCGGCAGTTTTTGCTGGTGCTGACGGTGCTCTTTGTGCTTCAGGTGCAGCTGGCTATTCTTTAGCTGATGCTACTGCTGCAAATTATTTATTTTTACAATGGTCTACTTCAGGTGATGGTGTTTTTAGTGATGCCGGCATTCTGAATCCAGTTTACACACCTGGTGCAGCTGATTTATTGGCTGGTAACGCTACTTTAACATTAACTTCAATTACTGTTGCTTGCGGTAATGTAACTGATGCCATGGTTCTTACAATTCAGGAAGATCCTAGTATTAACATAATTCCTTTAATGGATTATGTATGCTATGGTGATTCATATTTTTTCGAATTTGTAGAAGCTGCTGATTATGATGCTTTACAATGGTTTACCACTAATGGTGGAGGATTTTTCGACAATGAAAATATTCTTCAGCCTACCTATTTCCCTAGTCCTACTGTTGACTATCCTCAGCAATGTATTATTATAGCTGTAACTGCTTCCTCAATTGACCCATGTACTGTTTCTGCAGAAGATTTTATGGATCTTTGCTTTGTAGCTCCTCCAACAGCATTTGCTGGTGACCCGATGAGTTATTGTTCAGACGTTGCTGTAAGTCATACATTTGCTGATGCAGTTGTAACTGTTGATGTTAATTATGGTGGCGACATCCTTTGGGAAACAACAGGTGATGGTGCTTTTGACGATGCTACTATTGCTAATCCAATCTACACTTTTGGTGCTAATGACCTTGCTCTTGGTGGTGTTATTGATTTTACATTAACTGTTACCGGCGTTGCTTGTGCCCCTGCAGTTTCAACAAATCAATTATCAGTTACCTTGTCTGCTACTGCTTATGCTGGCGTTGATGCTACCATTTGCGAATTTGAATGCTATACTTTAGCTGATGCTTTAGCTACAAATTACGAAGATATTCAATGGTACACCACAAATGGTGGTGGTTTTTTCAATGACGAATCATTGATGAATCCTGAATATTGCCCAAGTCCAACTGTTGATTATCCTCAAAGTTGTGTTGAATTATGGATTGCTGCTTCACCGCTTGATCCTTGTACTGTTACGGCTGAAGATATGATGCTTCTTTGCTTCCAGATGCTTCCTGTAATTGA
>CAYOWJ010000027.1:6665-9706 GCA_964407625.1 uncultured Lentimicrobiaceae bacterium | reverse complement strand
CTGTTACGGCTGAAGATATGATGCTTCTTTGCTTCCAGATGCTTCCTGTAATTGAACCTGGTGATGATGCAACAATTTGTTCAAACGAAAAATACACAACAAGCGCAACTGTTGAAAATTCAGTAGGTCCTTATCAATGGACTCATGATGGCTTTGGATATCTGAATAATGCAACAACATTAAGTGCAACATACGTTGCTAACATTTTGGATGCTGGTAATGTTGTAACACTTACATTAACTGCTACTTCACTTGCTCCATGTGTTGATCCAGTTTCCGCTACATTGGAATTAACTATTTTGCATGCTCCATATGTTAATGCCGGAGACGATGCTACTATTTGTGAAACTGAAACCTATACAATGCAGGGTGAAGCAGAATTTATTTGTCCTGATCCTTGCCTGCAGACTGTTTGGGTATCTTTAGGTGATGGTACATTCGATTTCCCATGTTCAAAACTTGATCCAATTTATACTCCAGGCGCTGGTGACCTTGCTGCAGGTTGTGTGACTTTGGTTCTGATTGGATATCCATGTGAACCATGTCAATTATGGGAACTTGATAAAATGAAACTTTGTTTCGATCCAGCTCCATCAGTTTGGGCAGGTGCCGACAAAACTATTTGCGAACTAACTTCAGTACAACTTGATTGCACTGCCGAAAACACTTGTGGCTTACAATGGGTTACTTATGATGGAACCGGTACTTTCAGTGACGAAACCATTCTTCACCCAATTTATACTCCAAGTGCACAGGATGTTATTTCAGGAACTATTCACCTGACTTTAATTGGTGCACCTTGTTTAAATTGTAGCCCTGATTTCCCTGCAATGGATGAAATGGCATTAACAATTCAACATCTGCCTTTGGCAAATGCTGGTGTTGATGGTACCATCTGTGAAGATGGAACATTTACCTTATCAAGCGCATCTGTTACTTACAATAATGGACAGATGTGGCAAACTTCAGGAGATGGAGCTTTTAATGATGTTTTTGCTGTAAACGCAATCTATACACCTGGTGTTCAGGATAGACTTGACGGTTCGGTAGAACTTTGTTTAAATGCTTATCCTACTGCTCCTTGCGCTACCGACTTCCAGGATTGTATGACATTAACTTTACAAGGTTTACCTTCAGTTGATATTATTCCTGTTTCGTCAACAATTTGCTACGATTTGTGCTTCACCTTTGACGCTTCAAACGTAGTTTATGGAAATTACTCAGCATTACAATGGTTTACTACCAATGGTGGTGGTTTCTTCGATAATGAAACAACCGAATATCCAATATACTGCCCAAGCCCTTCAATTGATTATCCTCAGGGATGTGTTACTTTAGGTGTTGCAGTATCTCCATTGAATCCTTGTACACTTACAACTGAAGACTTTATGGAACTTTGCTTCCAGGCTCCGGTTGAAGTATTTGCTGGTGCCGATGCAACCATTTGTGAAGATGCAACATACACTGCAAATCCTACCGTTGCAAACGGTGGAACTTTACTCTGGTCAACTTCAGGAACTGGTGCTTTTGACGATGCAACATTAGCCGGAGCAACTTATACTCCAAGTGCTGATGATATTTTTGCAGGCAGTGTTGTTTTAACACTTACTGTACAACCTTTATCAAATTGTGAAGTAGCTTCTTCCACATTAACACTGTATTTTACATTGTTACCATTAGCAGATGCTGGTTCAGATGCTACTATCTGTGAAATGCTTTGCCAACCTCCTTTCACCTATGGATATTACACCTTAGCTGGTGAAGTAACCAATGCTTGTGGAAGTTTATGGACCGGTGGAACAGGTACTTTTGCAAATGCTAATCTTGCTACAGGTGCAGTTTACACTTTAAGTGCTGGTGATGTTGCTGCAGGAAGTGTTGTACTTACATTACATGCAATTGCATGTAATCCTTGTACAGTTGAAGACACTGACCAAATGACAATCACTGTTCAATATTTCCCACAAGCAAATGCTGGTCCTGATCAGACAATTTGTGAAGGCGAAACTGTTCAGTTAAATGGTACTACCACATATTCGAGTGGTGTTTTCTGGGATTATGCTTTACTTGGTGAAGGCGATGGTACTTTCGACAGCCAAATTATTGAAGATCCTATTTACACACCTGGAGCCGGAGATATCGAATTAGGATATGTTCAGTTATTTATGGTTGCTTTCCCAACAAGCCCATGCTGTTATCCTGATGTTGATGCTATGACAATTTATATTACCAGACGTCCTGTTGCTGATGCTGGTGCAGATGCAACTATTTGTGCTGGTGAAACAGTTCAATTAAATGGTTCAGAAGAATTTGCTGATTCATGGGAATGGACAACAGCCGGTGATGGAGCATTCTCACCTGATGAATTTGCTCTTGATGCAGTATATACTCCTGGTGTTGCCGATGTTTTGGCAGGCACAGTTCAATTATGTCTGTATGCTTTTGACGGTACAGCTTGTGCTCAGGATTATTTCGATTGCATGACGCTCACAATTCTTGCTCCTCCAACAGTTAATGCTGGTTTAGATGCATCAACTTGTGAAGTAACAGGCATTCAGTTAGCTGCTACAGCTACTAATTACAGTTCATTATTATGGACAGCTCCATCAGGATTATTCAGTGATGCTACGATTGAAGATCCTATTTACACACCAGCAGTTGGTGTAACAGGTAATGTAACACTTACAATCACTGTAATTGCTCTTGATCCTTGTACACTTGTTGTAAGTGATGATGTTGTTATTTTTGTACAGCCAGAACTTGCCAATGTAAGTGCAGGTCCAGATGCAAGTACATGTGAAGAAACAACAATTCAGTTAGACGGAACAGCTGATAATTACAGTGCAGTATTATGGACAGGCGGATTAGGATTATTCAGTGATGCAACAATCTTAGATCCTACCTACACACCAGCAGTTGGAGAAACAGGAAATGTAACCCTTACCCTCACAGCTACTGCAATAGACCCATGTACATTTGTTGACGCTGATGATGTTGTTATTTTTGTACAGCCAGAACTTGCCAATGTAAGTGCAGGTCCA
>CAYOWJ010000027.1:0-6565 GCA_964407625.1 uncultured Lentimicrobiaceae bacterium | reverse complement strand
CAATAGACCCATGTACATTTGTTGACGCTGATGATGTTGTTATTTTTGTACAGCCTGACCTTGCTAACGTAGATGCTGGTGATGATGGCGCTACTTGTGAAGCAACACCATATCAACTTACAGGAACAGCTGATAATGCAAGTATCATATTCTGGTCAACAACCGGAGATGGTGCATTTGATGATGCAAGTATTCTCAATCCAATTTACACTCCTGGTGCAGATGATATTGATAATGGTTCCGTAGAACTTTGCATCAATGCTTTGCCAATACTTCCATGTTATGGAACAGGACCAGTAGTTGATTGTATGACACTTTCAATTCAGGGTGCTCCAACAGCAGATGCTGGTTTCGATCAGACAATTTGTGAAGATCAGACAGCTTTGTTGAATGGATCTGCTACAAATTATGCTTCATTATTATGGACTGGAAATGTTGATGATGCAACTATTCTGAATCCAGTTTACACACCAACAGCAGCCGATATTTTGGCAGGTTTTGCTGAGCTTTGCTTAACAGCAGAAGCAGTTGATCCATGTTCAGTTGATGCTACTGATTGTGTAACCATTTATATCATTGGATTACCTACAGTTGATGCAGGTGTTGATGCAACAATTTGTGAAACTGAAACATTTACAACTGCTCCAACGGTTGTAAACGCAACTCAGGTATTCTGGTCAACAAATGGAGATGGTTATTTTGATGATGAACAATCTGAAGTAACTGTTTACAATCCTGGTACAGGTGACCTTGATGCTGGTACAGTTGAATTATGCTTAACAGCAGTTGGTGATGTACCTTGTCAATCACAAGTTGATGATTGCCTTGTACTTACCTTTGACGTTGCTCCAACAGCTGCAGCAGGTGATGATGCTACCATCTGTGAAGGTGATACATACCAGTTAGCTGGTTCTGCAACCGATTACAGTGCTTTAGAATGGACAACGACAGGTGACGGAGCATTTGATGATGCAACTGTTCTTGACGCAGTTTATACACCTGGTGCTAATGATATTCTTGCTGGTTCAGTTGAACTTTGCCTGAATGCTACTGGTACTGGTGCTTGTAATTTGGAAGTTGCTGAAGATTGCATGACATTAGTAATTGTTCAGAATCCAAAAATTACGCTTGATCCTCAGAGAGAGTTAGGTTGTGATGATTTTAATACTGTTACATTAAAATGGGAACCAGTTGAACTGGATGCCAATGTTACTGTAGAATTTGCAACTTCAGTATTATGGAGCACAAGTGGCGATGGACATTTTGATGATGTTACCGTTGAAAACGCAATTTATCACCTTGGATTAAACGACATTTGGGGTGGTGGAGTTACATTAACACTCAAGGCTTATGGTCCTGGTGCATGTTCATATGTTGCTGAAGCTACTATCCAATTATTGGTTCCAACTCAAATCATTCAGGTTGAATCAGTAAATGCATGGAGAGGTATTTCATCCTATGTTGATAAGAGCGCTTCTACTGTTCCTGCTGTAATGGCACCAGTTGTTAATGAACTTATCATTATGATCAATAAAGCTGGTAAATATTACTGGCCAGAACCAACACCTCCGATCAATCAGCTTGGTAACTGGTTACCAATTGGCTACAAAGCTAAATTTGAATCACCTTGCTGTTTGCCAATTTATGGCACACCAGTAACAGATCAAACTTTCCTTGTCAATGGAAACTTTACTTATTTGCCGGTATTAACCAACGTTAGTACTTCAATTGCTGATTTAATTGGCGCTGACACTACTAAGATTCAATTAATTTTTGACTGGGTATCTCAGGATGTTTGGTACAGACCAGCTGTTTTCAGCGGCACTTTCACCACACTCGAACCAGGCAATGCTTATTTGTTAGTAGCTAAATCACCATACACACCATTTACAGTTACCTATCCTGCTTTTGATTTAAATCAACCTGTTGTAACAAAAGCAAGCGGACCAGTTGACTTTGGACCAAATACAACTCCATGGAATGATGTTGTAAGAACTTCGCAGGCACACTTTATTATGTTTGCTGATGTTGCTTCAAGTCAGTTACATGCTGGTGACGTTTTGGCCGCATTTGACCAGAATGGTAATTGTGTTGGTATGGAAACTTACGTTGGCGCTGAAAGTTTATATAAACTTGTTGCCAATGGCGATGATCTTTTAACTTCAGAAATTGATGGATACGAAGAAGGCGAAGCAATGAGCTTCAGACTCTATCGTCCTTCGACCGAAGAAATTTTTGACGTTGCCTTTACGTATGATCCAAATTATCCTAACTATGATGGTAATTTTGCAACCTACGGAGTATCTAATGTTGTTGGAATGACAATGAGTATTACTTCGATCAACGAAGTTACTGACAACAACGTTCAGGTTTATCCTAACCCTGCAAAAGATGTTATCAATGTTGTTTCTGACTTGAATGTTAAGAACATTACATTGGTTAACTATGTTGGCCAGATGGTTTACAACCAGAATGTTAACGGAAATAGCTTCCAGGTTAATGTTTCCGGTTTAGGAACAGGTATGTATGTTGTACGTATTGAAACCATTGATGGTTCAATTATTACAAAACGCATTACTGTAAAATAATCATTAAATTGAATTCTCAAAAGAGGCTCTCCTGTGGGGAGCCTCTTTTTTTTACACTTTTTTTAACCTTTGGTCTGGATTTTTTTTGATTGAATGTAGTATTTTTACATCCCGAAATTAATCGAACACATACATTTTATTTAAGCAAATGAAAATAGTAACCCGCAATTCTTATTTATTGGTAATTTTTTGGTTTACCATAATGCCATTTTTTGCTTTTTCACAGGGATTACCTCCCGGTTGGGATTACAGTCCTACACCTAATACGCATATTGTGTCAATACCGCTTACCAGTAATCCTAATATTAATGGTGTGCTTTTGCAACCTGGCGATTACATTGGCGTATTTTATGTAAATACCCAGGGTTTTTTCACCTGCGGTGGCGCAGTTGAGTGGTTGGGAGATCAGAATACCGGGTTGATCGCTTTTGGAGATGATAGCTTTACCCCTGAAAAGGATGGTTTTTCTCCGAATGAGTTGATGCACTACAAGGTGTATTCCTGGGGAGTATTGCATGAATATCCTGCAACGGTAACCTGCAATTCGGGGTTGCCAAGTTCATGTACAAATTTCACCTCAAATGGATTGTCTGGATTGGCAAGTTTAAATGCGGTTGGTTTTTTTGCAACAATCACTGCTGTTCCTGCTGAAATATGTATTGGTTCATCATCGCAACTGAGTGTTTCAGTTTCAGGAGGAAATGGCAATTATTCGTTTTTGTGGTCATCTCTTCCTGCAGGTTTTTCATCAACGCTGCCCAATCCAATCGTTACACCTATAATAACTACGCAGTATTTTTTGACTATTAATGATGGAACTGGTTCAATTTCGGGTGATATTATCATTGTTGTTGTTAATAATCCAACTGTTAATGCGGGCAATAATATCACGATTTGTGAAAATCAATTTGCTCAACTTAATGGATCGGCAACGAATGCAAATACGATTAACTGGACTTCTTCCGGCGATGGGATTTTTTCTGATCCTGGCCTGTTAAACCCGGTTTACAATTTAGGACCTAATGATATTTTAAATGAAAGTGTAAATCTTACCTTACAAGTTTCTCCTGTTTCTCCCTGTACTTTAAACGCCAGTTCTTCTTTAAATCTGAACATTGATTATAACCCGCTGGTTAATGTTGGGAGTGATTTGTTAATTTGTTCAAATTCGTTGGCACAGCTTAATGCAACTGCAACCAATTTTGCAAGCATTTTGTGGAGCAGCAATGGCGATGGAACCTTCAATAATTCTACTGTTTTAAACCCTGTATATTCTCCGGGAAGCAACGATATTTTGATCGAATCAGTTGAAATTGCAGCAACGGTTTCACCTGTTCAGCCATGTGTAGTTGCAAGTAGTGATTTTTTGGTTGTCGAAATTCAGCGATTGCCGCAGGTCAGTGCTGGTGATGATAGGTTAATTTGTGAAACTGCCAATGTAACTTTGATTGGCCAGGCAGTTAATAATTCCGGCCTGCTTTGGGAAACGATGGGAGATGGAGTTTTTGACAACCCGGATCAAATTTCGACTAATTATTATCCTGGAAATCTTGATATAGTAACGGGTTCAGTTACAATTTCTCTGACAGCATTTTCTATTGGTCCTTGTACTTTACCTGTTAGCGATCAAATGGTAATAAGTATTGTTTCTTTACCGGAAGTATTTGCCGGAATTGATGCGATTATTTGTGAAAACGGCATACATCAGGTTACCGGGGTATCGCAAAATTATGATGAAGTCTTTTGGAGTTCTTCCGGCGATGGAATATTTGGGAATCCAAATCTTTTAAGTACTACCTACACACCCGGATTTAATGATATTATTGTCGGAACTGTTATTTTAAAGTTGACTGCGTTTCCGGAGTTCCCTTGTGATTTAGCCGTAGAAGATGAGACATTGTTAAATATAATTCGTGCTCCGTTTGCCAATGCGGGAACGGATCAAATCATTTGTGAAGGTGAAAATGCTGAATTAGTGGGCAATGCCCTAAATAGTATAGGTGTTCAATGGTCAACCGATGGGGATGGAACATTTTCTGATCCTTCGCTATTGAGTACAATTTACTTTCCCGGGAATATTGATATTACTAATGGCATTGCTCACCTTACCCTTTCTGCCCTGCCACAATTTCCATGTTCAGTAAATGATGAAGATACGATGCTTCTTGATATTTCGAAGATACCTACAGCAAATGCCGGATCCGATGCTACCATTTTTAGTGATGAAGTCTTTCAGTTAAACGGTCAGGCAATGAATTTCTCAGATATTGTTTGGAATACTTCCGGAGATGGCCTTTTTGATAATCCTGGAATTTTGAACCCTGTTTACACGCCCGGAATTCAGGATACCATAAATACCAGTGTTGTGCTTAGTTTAACTGCACTAGCAAATTTTCCCTGTATTCAAAATACTACTGATAGTTTATTGTTAACAATTAATCGAATTACTTCTGTTAGTCAATTCGATAAACTGGCGAGTTTGGAAATATTCCCTAATCCTAATGCCGGAAGCTTTAAAATCAGTAAATCATTCCTTTTCGAGGATAATTTCATCCTGCAAGTATTGTCGGTGCATGGAGCATTAATTTACGAAGAGAAAGTCGGCGCTGAGTATGATAATGAGGGATTCCTGTTGACTGTTAGTGTACCTGACATCAAGGACGGCATTTATTTATTAAAAGTATTCAACAATTATCACATTGCCGAAGGTAAATTCATAGTTTTGCGGGATTAAAATTAAGTATCCGGATGGTATCTTCTTTCGATATTATTAAGTTTTATTAAGAAGTTAATCCTGATTCTTGATTATATTTGCGAAAGAAATGCTTAGAGGAGGTATTGGTATGGTTTTAAGAATATTTTTGAAGTATTTGCCAATGAAATGTTAATGTTTTGGTGTTTTTGTTTGATAGTTTTTTATTTTATTTCATTAAAATTGTTAAAAACGATTTTTTTAGATCAATGGATTAAGTAAATTAAAAAAATTTCAGGTTCAACCTGGGTTTTTTTATCGGGACACATTTTTGTAGTTAGTGTGTGCTTCTATAAAAAAAGTTAAAATTATGTTAGTGATTTTAAATAATAATTCTATATTTGTTTACGAAAAGTCGTAGAATTTTTTAACCTAAATTTATACAAATCTTAAAAAAGGAGGATTACATGTTATTAAAAGTTTACAAATCAAGTGTGTGGATACTGCTTGTGATGCTGTTGCCATTCTTTGGAGCTGCTCAGATTCCAGGTTTACCTGCCGGTTGGGGGTTTACTCAGAATCCAACATCTCACGTACTTGCGGTTCCAACAACTGTAACATTTGATGGTATAGCACCGCTTGCAGCTAACGACTGGGTCGGTGCTTTTTACGATGCAAGTGGTACATTAAAATGTGCTGGTGCTGTTCAGTGGACAGGTACCGGAAATGTTGCTGTAGTTGCTTTTGGAAACGATACGCTGGAAGCCATTAAAAACGGTTTCTGGGCCAATGAATTAATTCAATGGAAAGTGTATCGCACCGCTACAAGTGTCGAATTGTGTGCTAAAGCTTATGATGCTGCTAATGCAGAATTCTCATGGGCAAATGGCGCAATGAGCGCTGTTGCTAAGTTTACAAACAATCCGGTTGTAAATTGCCCTACTTACGCAACCCCATTCTGTGTTAATGCTGCCGCATTTGCTTTAGCAGGTGGTACTCCTGCAGGTGGTACATATTCAGGCCCCGGTGTTGCCGGTGGTATTTTTACTCCTGCAACTGCTGGCGTTGGGGTTCATACAATTACCTATACCTACGCTAATGTTTATGGTTGTTCAGGTTCTTGTTCATTCCCGATTACAGTTGTTGCCCTTCCAATTGTAACTTGCCCTGCAAATATGACCGGCGTAAAAACAACGGATCCTGCCTTTACATTAACTGGCGGTTTACCTGCTGGTGGTGTTTATTCTGGCCCTGGTGTAGCTGGTGGAACATTTACTCCTGCTAC
>CAYOWJ010000026.1:17387-22033 GCA_964407625.1 uncultured Lentimicrobiaceae bacterium | reverse complement strand
ATAGGACACAGAGTAGGAAGAATGGAAGAATGGAAAAATGCGACAATTCGACGATTCGACAATGGAAGAATGGAAAGTTGAAGTCTAGGGTTTAAACTGCCGACTCATGCCTCATGCCTCACGCCTCTCAAACTGCCCACTGGCGACTGCCTACTTCCTACTGCCGACTGGCCACTGCCAACTGCCAACTCATTCCTTCGTCTTCAACCGATAGCCCACGTTATGGATGTTTTCGATTTTAACTTTTTCGTCGGAGCTGAGGTATTTGCGAAGCCTCGAAATAAAAACATCGAGGCTGCGGCCGGCAAAATAATGGTTGTCGCCCCACACTTCATTCAAAATATCGTCGCGTTTGATGATGGTGTCGCGGTGTTCATAAAGCATTTTCAAAAGTTCGGCTTCGCGGTGGGTAAGTTTGTGGGTCTTTCCGGAGTTTTTAAGTTCATGATTTTTAAAATCAAAAATAAAATCACCAATAGTACATTCTCCTGTTATGACATTATTTTTCTGGCCATGATGCGATCTTTTCAGGAAAACCTCAATTTTTAAAACCAGTTCTTCGATGCTGAAAGGTTTCGTGATATAGTCGTCGGCACCAAGCCTGAGGCCATGGATTTTATCTTCTTTGGTTGATTTTGCTGTGAGGAAAATAATGGGAATTTCCTGATTTTCTTCCCGTATTCTGCGGGCCAAATCATAGCCGTCCATCTTAGGGAGCATCACGTCGAGGACACAGATGTCGTATTGGTTTTTGTTGAATAATTTGAGTGCTTCCACGCCATCTTCGCAGTAATCAATTAAATAGCCGTGAAGCTCAAGATTATCGCGGGTAACAAACGATAAGGTCAGGTCGTCTTCTACGTAAAGTATTTTTGCTTTTGAATTCATGATACGGTTATTTCGATGATAAAATTTGATCCTTTTCCGGGTTCACTTTCGAGGCTGATTTTCCATTTGTGTGCCTGGCAGGCACTTTTTACATAATACAATCCCAGCCCGAAGCCTTTAACATTGTGTACGTTGCCGGTGGGGATGCGGTAAAATTTTTCAAAAACCTTCTTCTGGTATTCACGGCTGATGCCAGGGCCATGGTCCTGGATTCCGATAGTAACTTTCCGGTCTTGAAATTTCGTCCTGATTTCGATTTCAGGATTTTCGCCTGAATATTTTATGGCGTTTTCGAGCAGGTTGTGCAAAATATTGGTAAGATGAAGTTTATCAGCCTTTATTTGGGGAATCTTTTCATCCAAATCAGTGATAAGCGAAAAGCTGATTTTGTCGTTGCTTGCCTTGCAATTGCCCGCAACCTGCGTGATGAGGTCGTTCAGGTTCACCTTTTCCTTTTTAAGTTCGAAACCACTTTTTTCGATGCGGGCAATCTGAAGCACCTTTTCAACCTGGTTGTTCAGCCGGTTGTTCTCCTGTTTGATGATCGTACCATAATTTAAAAGACGTTGCGGGTTTTTGATAATTTCGGGATTAATAATCACATCCGCCGAAATGTTGATGCTCGAAATGGGCGTTTTAAATTCGTGGGTCATGTTGTTGATAAAATCTTTTTGAAGCTCGGAGAGGCGTTTTTGCTGCAAAATGATAAAAATGGCGTAACCAAAAAAGATCACCGAAATCAGTAAAATCGCCGAAAAGACGGTCCAGATGGTCATGTAGCCCGTTAGGTAGGTAGTTTTTGAAGGAAAATTAACGCCAAAATAATAGAGGTATTCGTTGTATTTGGGCATGTTGCTGGTTGGTTTTACCGGCTTTTCCTTTCCGTTCATCGAAATGTAGTTGCCATAAACCATGATGTCGGTGTGGCAGTCGTAAATGGCGTATTCGTAATCAATGTCAATGTTTAGTTTGTCGAACTCCGTACGAAGGTAATAATCAAGGATGTTGGCATCAATAATGCTGTTTACGTTTACCACAAAATAATTTGAGGAGAGCTGGCTCACCGGATTTTCGTTGGGCAAAACCGTTTGGTTGAACGTGCTCAGTTTGCCGGCAACATTTTTAAGGCCGATAAATATGGTTTGGTTAAACTGCTTTTCGCTGATATTCCAGGCTTTTTGCATCCAGTAAATCTGAACCACAAAAATGCCGATGATGGCAAAAGTCCCTAAAATTACAACCAATCTTACCTGGTTACGATTCATTTTTGATAATGATATTTTTGTAAAAAGCTGCCGAATTCCTTTTAAAAATCCGGTGGAAGCTTGATGCTTACGATTAACTTGTGTAAAAATATATGAATTCCTTCGGTGCCTGAAAGTTTTTACATTTCGTTAACAAAGATTTGATTTTCGTTAACACGAACTATAAAATGATTATCAGACCTTTGTGGCATAATTTAATCATCATTTAAAAACTTAAATAATTACAAACATGAAAAGGATTTCGATTTTACTTATCGCTTTATTGGTTGCCCCGGCTATGATGCTGATGGCACAGGATGCAAAAACCAAAACCACTTCTGCAACTGTTGCAACACCAGCAACACCGGCAGCTCCGGCACTTGCAGTTGGCGCAAAAGCTACCTGGGACAAATTGCTTCTGGATATGGGCAATGTTGATTACATGGTTCCAAAAACCGCCGAGTTTACGCTTACCAACGAAGGCAACGAACCTTTATTGATTACTTACGCAAAAGCTTCGTGTGGATGCACCGGATTAAAATATTCGCAGGAACCGGTTTTGCCAGGAAAAACCACCCAACTCTCGGTTACTTACAATGCCGCCAGCCCCGGAGATTTTCGTAAAACCATTACCGTACAAACCAATGCCGATGCTAATCCCACAACCCTTACCATTATGGGAAAAGTGGTGAAAAAAACAGAGTAAAACCTTCAGGGTTATCGTTGAGAACCTCCTTTAGAATTTTCTGAAGGAGTTTTTTTTTGATGATAATGCAGGATTTTTACTGTTTACAGAGGTCAAAATTATAGATCAGCACCTGCAGGTTACCCAAAACCGCTGATCTGTCGGTTTGCCTGGCACCCGATGGGGTGCGATAAAACAAAAACAAACTTGGGTTTAGCGCAGTCCGCCAGTTGGCGGACTGTTCAGCGATTGATCAGTCTATTTATGAACCTTTTTAATAAACTCCTCAACTTCCGGGATTCCGCCCTGGTAAACAAGGTAGCCATTGTAGGGCTCACGTTCGGTGATGTCGTCGTTGATGGGGGTCAGCATGATCCGTTTTACTTCTTCAGGGTCGTCGGTCTGGCCTAAAGCCCAGCCCAGCTTGATAAAAGCAACTTCAGGAAGCATGTTGCCTGCCGGAATAATTCCTTTGGCCATCATGTCACGTCCGGTGTCGTAAACAAACATGTGCACGTATCCCCAGATTGTTTGCAAAGTCATGTACATACAAACGCCTTTTGCCTGGGCGCGTTCGATGGCCGGGTAGAGTTCCTTGTTCACGTGGCCGAGGCCGGTTCCTACGATCACAATTCCTTTGTAACCCATTTCAACCATCGAATCGATAATGTCGGGTTTCATGGCCGGGTAATAATACAACATGGTAACTTTATCGCTGAAGTAAGGCATGATTTTAACATTCCGGTCTTTGCGGCGATGATTGTATTCCTGTTTAATATGTGTGATGCCCTTTCGGGAAACCATAGCCAGCGGTGTATCGCCGATAGTTCGGAAAGTTGAGCGGTACGAAGAGTGCATTTTCCTTACGCGGGTTCCTTTGTGCAAAAGGCCATATTCGTCGGAAGTAGGGCCAAACATACAAACCATTACTTCGGCAATGTCACCGTGGCCGGCGGCGTAAGTGGCGTGCATTAAATTGAGCGCTGCATCGGAGCTGGGGCGGTCGGAAGAACGCTGTGAGCCAACAAGAACGATGGGAACCGGCGAATTTTGAACCATAAAAGTAAGAGCGGCACCTGTGTGGTGCAAAGTGTCGGTGCCATGACCGATCACGATGCCTTCGACGCCGTTTTCGATTTCTTTGCCGATGGCTTTTGCCAAAGTCATGTATTGTTTTGGTCCCATGTTTTCGCTAAAAACAGCAAAAATCTTTTCAGTAGTGAGGTTGCAGATGTCGGCGAGTTCGGGAACTGCACCATACAATTCACCTGGCGAAAATGCCGGGATTACCGCGCCTGTGCGGTAGTCGAGGCGCGAAGCGATTGTACCGCCGGTGCCGATTAATTTTACTTTCGGGAGGTTTGGCGTGTATGGAAACTCCTTTTCAGGAATTTTGTAGTTGGCCTTTTTGTAGCCGGTTTCTTCCATTTCGAGAATCGTCCGGATGTCGATGCCGATGTTGTAACCGGTGACAATTTTTAAAACGATGTGTTGGTCATCGTCGTTTTCAGAACGGGGAAGAACGGTGCCATCAAATGGGCCGCGTTTGGTTTGGATGTGAGCCGTGCCCCAAACCCTTACATTGTATTTTTTTAGTGTTTCGAGTGCAGCGCCTTTGTAGCCCTGAAAAATATCTTCATTCATTATTTTTAGTTTTGAGATAATTGTGATTCTTATTAAAAATCAAAAAAAATCGTAAGTTCTTGACATTAAAAACCTACCATTCGCCAATTGGCGAATGGTAGGTTTTGAAATTAAAGTGTTTTTAAAAAACTATTAATGTTTGTTTCGATTCGGTTCACAACATGGGAAGCATCTGATTTTATAAA
>CAYOWJ010000026.1:1294-17287 GCA_964407625.1 uncultured Lentimicrobiaceae bacterium | reverse complement strand
TATTAATGTTTGTTTCGATTCGGTTCACAACATGGGAAGCATCTGATTTTATAAATTTTTCGCCAGTTATATTTTCATAAAGCTCGATGTACCGCTCCGAAACGGATGCAACAAAATCATCGCTCATTTCGGGAACCTGCTGCCCGGCATGACCCTGGAAACCATTGCTCATCAGCCATTCGCGCACAAATTCCTTCGAAAGTTGCTTTTGAGGCTCGCCTTTTTCCTGACGTTCTTCGTAACCTTCCAGATAAAAATAGCGGGACGAATCGGGGGTATGAATTTCATCGATAAGGTAAATGATGCCGTCCTTCTTACCAAATTCATATTTTGTATCAACCAGGATCAGCCCCATTTTTTCGGCGATTTCGGTGCCTTTTTTGAAGATTTCCAGGGTGTATTTTTCCATCAAAGCATAATCTTCGGGCGAAATAATGCCCTGGCTGAGGATTTCTTCTTTCGAAATATCTTCATCGTGGCCTTCGGTAGCTTTGGTTGTAGGTGTAATGATGGGTTGCGGGAAACGCTGATGTTCCTTCATACCATCGGGGACGGGTACTCCGCAGATTTCACGGGAGCCATTTTTGTAGGTGCGCCACGAACTTCCTGTAAGGTAGCTGCGGATGATCATCTCGACAGGAAAAGGTTTGCAAAACCTTCCAACCGTGACCATCGGGTCTGGTGTGGCGATTTTCCAGTTGGGAACGATGCCGGCGGTGGCATCTAAAAATTTCGCGGCAATCTGGTTTAGCACCTGCCCTTTGTATGGAATTCCTTTGGGTAAAACCACATCGAAGGCCGAAATGCGGTCGGTTACAACCATCACCATCAGTTCGTCGCCAATATTGTAAACATCACGTACTTTTCCGGTGTAAACACTTTTTTGCCCCGGAAAATTAAAGTTGGTCTTTACTACTGCGTTCATCATATTTTATTTTTTAAATTGTTACTTGTTGTTTATTATCCAAACCTGACACATGCCAGCCGGCAGACAGTCAGTTTTTATCCTGATTATATAGGTTTGATGTTTTAATAACTCATCGTAAGCCCCACTCCATTTCCTGTAAATCCAAATCTGAAATCAGTATTTTCCCAAAAGGAACTTGTTTTTACGCCTTTATTAAAGGTATTTACGGCGGTTCTTGCCTGTTTATTGAACTTTTGGCCAATCGGAATGGTGATAATTATCAATCCGGCACCCACAGCGGCCAATGCCCAGTTTGGATCGCCTCCTCCAATGGCAGTTCCAATTGGCCAACCAACCATAAATCCGCCGGCAAACGCCAAAATATTTCCAAAAATGTAAGTGGTTTGTGCAGCTTTAATTTCCTGAAAAGCTTGTTCATTGGGCTTCATGGTTTTAACAAGATTCGACATGTTCATTTTTTTTGAACCCTGATAAAATTGATAACCACCAAATACTTTTTGCATTACAATGGTATCCGTGGATGCTTGTCCGGATACACCGGCGAATCCAGCTATCAATAAAATAATAAAAATCGAAATCCTTTTCATTCAGAATCAGTTATTTATTTTAGTTGCTTTTTTTTAACAATTGATGTCCATCAATTTCCCTGATTAAGTCTAAACCTGTTGTCGGCCACTTCGCTGTAAGCATTTATAATCTTAACCACCAGTTTATGGCGGAGAATATCTTTTTCGTTGAGGAAGATAAATTCGATGCCGGGAATATCTTTTAAAATGTGTGTTGCCTGCACCAGTCCAGATGATTGGTGGCGTGGCAGGTCGATTTGCGTGATATCGCCGGTTACGATAAATTTTGCCGAGCGTCCCATCCTGGTCAAAAACATTTTGAGCTGGCTTTCGGTGGCATTTTGTGCTTCGTCGAGGATGGCAAAAACATTGTCGAGGGTGCGGCCGCGCATGAACGCAAGCGGGGCAATTTCGATGGTGCCGTCTTCGAGGTAGCCCAGCAATTTTTGCGATGGCAGCATATCGCGCAAAGCATCGTAAAGTGGCTGCATGTATGGGTCGAGTTTATCTTTGAGGTCGCCCGGAAGAAAGCCCAGGTTTTCGCCGGCTTCCACAGCAGGACGGGTCAGGATGATGCGTTTGATTTCTCGGTTTTTAAGTGCCTGAACCGCAAGAGCTACGGCGGTGTATGTTTTTCCGGTTCCAGCCGGGCCAATGGCAAAAATCAGGTCATTCGTGCGGCTGCATTCGACCATTTTTTGCTGGTTTGGTGTCCGGGCTTTGATCAGATTTCCGTGCCTGCCATGCATCAGCACATCTTTGCTGGTAAAAGTTTCGGCTGCCAAAGTTTCTGATTCTGCTTCGAGAAGGTCCTCAACATCATTTTCGCTGATTCGGCCAAAATGCTCGAAATGCAGGATCAGCAGCGAAAACTTCCGCTCAAAGAGGTCGATTTGTTCGTCATCACCAATAATCTTAATTTGCGTACCACGTGCGATAATTTTCAATTTTGGAAAATTCTTCCTGAGTATTTCGAGGTTCGAATCGTTTACACCAAAAATTTCGAGTGGATTGATGGATTCTAAAGCGATGGTCTTTTCTGTCATTCGATATTATTCCAGTTTTTTTTCGGTACAATTAACAAAAAGCAATTTTGATATTTGATTGGCCAAAATTATCAAAATTTGTCATTGGCTTCATTTAGAATTACTAATTTTGGCCTAAATTATTGGTGGCATAAAAAGCTGCCGGTTATTCAAACCATGGCATTAATCACTCTAACAAGCGACTGGGGAAAGAAAGATCATTACGCAGGTATGGTTAAAGGGACAATATTATCGAAAATCCCGGGCGCCATCATCGTTGATATTGCGCACGACATCCCGCACTACAATCTTAACAGCGCATCATTTGTTCTGAAGAACTCGTTCCGTGCATTTCCTGCCGGAACTATTCATATTATTGATATTGTTGCTGACGCTACCATCGAGATGCCTCACGCTGTAGTTGTTTATGATGGTCATTATTTTATTGGCACCGATAACGGTATTTTTTCGCTCATTTTTGATCATGAACCTGAACAGATTTTTGAAATTGATTTAATTCAGGACACCGACACCTTCACCTTTTCGGCACGCGATATTTTTATCATCGTGGCCCAGCATATTGTCGAAGGAAAACCACTATCGGAAGTTGGTCCTGTTCGAAAAAAACTTACCACAAAAATTTCCCTGAAGCCGGTAACTTCAACAACACTCATCAAAGGTCATGTAATTTTTATCGATAGTTATGAGAATGTTTTCACAAATATCACCAGGGATATTTTCTACAATGTCTCTCAAAAACGTCCCTTCTTAATCACTTTTGGGCCGTCCCGATACAAGGTTTCAAAAATCAGCCAATCGTACAAAGATGTTGCCGAAGGCGAAATCATGGCTTTATTCAGTTCGACGGGTCATTTACAAATTGCTGTATCCATGGGCAATGCAGCAGGTTTGCTGGGACTAAAAATCGATGATTCGGTCAGGGTGGAGTTCGCATGAAAAACAGCTTGAGTATTGCCGGCAAAAACATACTTGTAAGATTCGGTTCTAAGCTAAGAATTCAAATTCCTGAACGCTTCAATTTATTATACATATTTAGATTGTATTATTTGTTGCCATTAGGATTTCCGAAATGAATATGTCAAAAAAAATATTTAAAATTTGTCAACAAAATCAGGCAACCAATCGAGATTTAACTAATCTATAGAGTTATAATTTTTCAGATACAAAATCATTAAATCAAAGCCCTTTTCAGGGGTAAAATAAAATAAGGAGTTAGTATGAACAAAAGACTTTTACTCGTACTGTTGGTTTTGGCTTTTTTGCCATTTAAAATGAAAGCTGAATGGGTTACGCTGGATAAAAATAAAACAGCCCAAACCCCTCCAAATGTTCAGATATTGAGTGACGATAATAGCGGTACAATTCTAAAAATAGAGATCTCCGGATTCGACATCAGGCAGTTTACCACCGATGGAAAATCATATCAGGTTGTTGATTTACTTTCGGATATTTTTGTTACTAACCCCGGCAGCCCTGAATTACCCCACATTGCCAAAATTCTGGCTGTACCCGATCAGGCAGGAATTTCGGTCGAAGTAATCGAAACCGGTGAAATTCAGACATTCCAGAATATTTATTTGCCGCCGGCACGCCAAAGTTGGTGGGAAGGCCAGCCGGAGACTGCTTACGAAGAAAATTCAAAAGATTACAATTCGAATGAAATCTTCCCGAATCAATTTGTAAGCACCGAAGCACCTTCAGTATTCAGGGATTTTCGTATTGCGCGGGTTTCGGTTTTTCCACTTCGCTACAACGCAGCCAAACGCGAGCTGCAGGCCGTTTCAACGATCACCGTAAGGGTAAATTATGGCAAAGGCGAGGTAATAAATCCAAAAACAGCACCCCAACATAAAATTGCTCCTTCTTTTGCAAAACTCTATCGCAGCTTTATTTTTAATTATCAAAGTGTTTTAGATAGCCGATATGATGGACGTGAAGACGGAAGAGAACTGATGTTGTGCATTATGCCCGACATTTTTCCGGCAAGTTTTCAGGTTTATGCCGACTGGAAACGGCAAAGCGGCACCGACATTCATGTAACAAAATTCAGCGACATTGGTGCCAATGCTACCAACCCCGACATCGTAAAAACCCATATTGCCGATGCTTATCATAACTGGGAGAACCCTCCTACTTATGTTTTAATTATTGGTGATGATGGCGTTTTCCCAAAAAAAATCATCACTTATCCCGATTATTCTTTCCCGAGCGATGATTATTTTGTAGAAATTGATGGTAACGATTATTTTCCCGAAATGATGATCGGCCGTTTTACCAATCAGGGTGATAGCAGGATGCAGATCATGATAAATAAATTTCTGCTTTATGAAAAAAACCCCTACACTGCCGACACCGACTGGTTTAAGAAAGCTGTTTGCTGTTCAAATAATGAATACCAGTCGCAGGTTGACACCAAAACCTTTGTTTCGGAAGTATTGCTTCAGGATGGTGGTTTTAGCTCAGTTGATTTAATGATGAGCGACGGAAATAGCTGGGGCGGTGGTTGTACCTATAATTTGAATGACATTGTTGATGTAATAAACGAAGGACGGAGTTATTTAAACTATCGAGGCGAAGGCTGGTATTACGGCTGGTATGCCAACTGTTACGATTTCCCCACAGATGAAGTTTCAAACCTTGCCAACGGACAAAAGTTCACTTTTGTTACCAGCATCGGTTGTGGTGTTGCGATGTTCGATTGCTCTGGCGGCAACAGTTTTGGCGAAGAATGGGTTGAAATGGGATCACTAACAAGTCCGAAAGGTGCTTCAGCTTTTGTCGGGCCTACCTCCAACACACATACCACCTATAATAACAGGATTGATAAAGGAATTTATGTCGGAATGTTCCAGGAAGGAATGGACACACCAGGCCAGGCTTTGCTCCGCGGGAAGATTTACATGTACAATGTTTTTGGAAACGATTATTATACTCAGTATCATTTTAAAGTTTTTTGTGTATTAGGTGACCCAAGCATTCATATCTGGAAAGATGTTCCAAAAGCTGTCAACGTTACTTATCCAGCCGAAGTTCTGGTTGGGAACGACCATATTGAATTTACTGTAAAACATACTGCTACAGGACTTCCAGTTGCCAATGCAGAAGTCTGCATTACAGGAGCCGAATTATTTGCCACCGGAATAACCGATGCTTCAGGAATTGTTACCATTGATATTACGCCCGAAATGGTTGAAACACTTACCGTAACTGTACGCGGGGGAAATGTAATTCCTTTTCAGGGTGCACTTGAAGTTATCGAAATCCTTGAACTCATCGAACCGGAAGGCTTGCCTGTTATCGTTGATATTGATGGTAATACCGATGGTTTGGTTAATCCCAACGAACATTGTAATTTTACGATAGCACTTAAAAACTGGGGCACACAAACGGCCAATAATATCCAGGCTACACTTTCGACACCCAATACCAATTATGTCGAAATCATCACAACAAGTCCGGTAAATTTCGGAAATATCGCTTCCGGAAACACTACCACCGGAAATCCATTCCAGTTTTTTGTTAAGCCAAACTGCCCGATCGGACAGATCATTACGCTGAATTTGCACGTTACAAGCAGCAATACCGCATGGGACTATGAATTTACTGCCGAAGTTATGGGATGCGAATTGCACTTCGGTAATTTTGTAGTTTATGATGCCGATGAACCTGATATGAATTTCAGAATGGATCCGGGAGAAACTGTTGTTCTGGTTGTTTCAGTCGAAAATACCGGAGCCGACATTGCGCCAAGCGTTATGGGAATTTTGTCTTCAAATGATCCTTACATAATAATTATTGACTCTATCGGAACATTTGGAACCCTCCCAATTAATGGTTCTGCCACAAATGCCGACTTTAATTTCATGGTTAGCATTGCTGCAAACTGCCCGGTTGGATACATGGCAGATTATTCGCTGAAACTATACACACAAAACGGAAATTACCCATACCAGTTTATCGATAACCTGGAAATCCCGGTTGGACTGCCTATTTCAACCGACTACTCCGGACCAGATGCGTACGGTTATTACGCCTACTCGAGCGATGACACCTTTTATGATGAAACACCGGTTTATGATTGGGAAGAAATTTCATATTTTGGAACCCAGATAACCTTGCCAGCCATGAGTGACTATACCCAAACAATCAACATACCTTTTGCTTTTACATATTACGGAGTAAGTTACAATCAAATCCGTGTAAGCACTGATGGCTGGATGGCCTTTGGCAGTGGAACGCAAACAGCTCCGATAAACAATGTACTGCCCAGCAACGATAATGTAAATAATATGGTGGCCGTTTTCTGGGACGACTTGCTCGATTCGGAGTTCTATATGGGAAAAATATTCTATTCAAATGATTACATCAATAATCGCTTCATTATCGAATGGGACAGCATTTCACACAATGGTTTCTTATCAGAACCAGAGCGGGAAGTATTCCAGGCAATTTTGTTAAACCCGGTACATTATCCAACTGTTACGGGAGATGGCGAAATGATATTCCAGTACAAAACCGTTAAAAATCCCGAAAGCACAACCATTGGTATCGAAAATGCTTCACAGGACGTTGGCCTGCAATATGTTTTTAACAACAATTACAGTGCAACTGCAACAAGTCTGGTAAACAATTTCGCTCTGAAATTTACTACCGACCCGCCTTTCACAACCGTAATAACAGCTATTGGTGATAATCAGGATGGTAAAAATCTTAACAGCGATGGATTTGGATTACAGCAAAATCACCCTAATCCTTTTACCTCAAGTACCAGGATCGATTACACTCTTGCCAGATCGGGAAATGCAACACTGAGTATTTTTAATGTAAATGGTGAATTAGTGCGGATCCTGAAAAACGGAAATCAGGCAGCAGGCAAATATTCGGTTGAATGGAATGGTTTAAATGAGGCCGGAAATCAGGTGAATTCAGGCATTTATTTCTATCGCCTTCAAACGAACGATTTTGTTGGAACTATGAAAATGTTTTTGGTAAGATAAACTCACTACAAATCTTCAAAGAAATTATCAAAAAATGGTGTTAAACCTAACAGCCCCGATAGCTATCGGGGTAAAACCTGTTAGGTTTTCACGAAACTTCGGTTTAACGAATTTTGGTTATGAATTTTGAATTGGTGGCAATTATGGGAAAGTTGTTGATTTTAAACAGGAAAATGGATGTATAGTTTTTACACGCTGCTCACCATCGTTATTATTGCATCAGTTTTTGGTATTATCGAGTACATCCGTCATCAAAAGCGTATTTATTCCATTCCTATCCGCATTCATGTAAATGGCACAAGAGGCAAGTCGAGCGTAACGCGCTTAATCGGCGCGGCTTTAAGAGCAGGTGGAATTTCCAACATCACCAAAGTTACCGGCACCTTTCCGCGGCTGATCATCGAAGATGGCAGCGAAACTTACATCCACCGAAAAGCATCCGCCAATATTATCGAGCAATTATCCATCGTCGAATTTGCGGCTTCCCGTAAGGTGCAGGCTTTGGTGATGGAATGTATGGCTTTGCAGCCGCAATATCAAACCATCACCGAAAAAAAAATGATTCATTCCAATATTTGTGTGATGACCAACGTGAGGTTGGATCATACCGATGTGATGGGTCATACGCTGGACGAAATCGCCGAAACCATGGGACGCACGATTCCAAAAAACGAACATTTGTTCAGTTCCGAAAATGTGATTCCAGAAACTTTACAAAGGATTGCTGATAAACGAAATACGGTCTGCCACTTTGTGAATCCTGAAATTGTTTCTCCTGACGAAATGAATGGCTTCAGTTACATCGAGCACCGTGATAATGTTGCACTGGCACTGGCAGTTTGCGAGCATCTTAAAATTAATCGCCGGGTTGCTTTAAAAGGGATGTACGATGCCATTCCCGATGCAGGCGTTTTGACGCGTCACAGGGTTGAGGCTTTTAATAAGCAGATGGTTTTTTACAATGCTTTTGCCGCCAACGACCCCGATTCGACTTTATTAGTCTGGAAAAAAATAAGAGACGAGATTGGCTTTGAAGGAAAACGTATTATCCTTTTAAATACCCGTCAGGACAGGCTTTACCGCGCACGGCAACTGGCAGAAATGGTAGCCTGGAATCTTGAGAAAGAAATTGATTATCTCATGCTCATCGGGCAATCAACCGATGTTGTCGAAGGCATCGCTGTGAGCAGTGGAATTCCCGGCAAAAAAATCGTAAGCGTTGGCTGGACAACCTCTGAAAAGGTTTTTGAAAAAATATTATCAGTAACCGAAAAAACCTCAACCATTGTTGCTGTGGGCAATATGGGTGGAATGGGAGCCAATTTGGTTGACTACTTTGAAAACAGAAGCACAATAAATCATGATTGAATTAGCGATTACCTTAGGTTTGATTTTTAGTTTGATTTCGTACGAAGTTTTTGGCCTGGCTGCCGGCGGGATTGTGGTACCAGGCTACATCGCACTACAGCTTTCGCATCCCGACAGGCTTGCTGGAACGCTGGGCGTGAGCTTGCTTACTTTTTTAATCATCAAAGTTTTGGGCAATTACACTTTTCTTTACGGCCGCCGGCAAATGGTGCTCGCCTTATTGATAGGTGCCTTGTTAGCCGGGTTTTCGCGGCATTTTCTTACGCTCAACATTTCGTCAACAACTATGGAGTTGCAGGCCGTAGGCTGGGTAATACCAGGTTTAATTGCCCATTGGTTCGAAAAACAGGGGATCATAAAAACCATCAGCGTTTTGTTTGTTTCCTCGGTGTTGGTACGTTTAATTTTGATATTATTCTTTGCAGGCGCTTTATTGCCCGATTAATCCAAAATAATTAAAACTGATGTACAAATTCAGAGCAAAATCCAACATTGTTTTAAGTGTTTTGTCAATTCTGGCACTACTCGCGCTTGTTGCTGTCGAGAATGGCAAAATTGATGTTAAACAAAAATGGTACAACGAAAAACTTGAAGCCGCCCAGCTTTCGCAGACTGCAGCAAACTGCCTCAAAAATTACCGCCTCGAAAACGGGGTTTTCATTGATGCTATCAACGACCCAAACCAGACCGCATTAATTGGCCAGGAATATACTTTGGTAACCACCGACCGCGGATACATTGATGCAAAACTCTCCTCAACCAACCCAAATTTTGCCGCTGTAATTGTACAGTTTTTAAAAGAGGCTGGTGTCGAAGAAAAAGATAATGTTGCTGTTGCCCTCACCGGCTCTTTCCCGGGCCTTAATATTTCGGTGATGGCAGCTATCGAAACATTAAAACTAAATCCTATCATCATTTCATCAGTAGGTTCATCAAATTTTGGTGCCAACGATCCTTATTTTACCTGGCTCGACATGGAAAATGTGCTTTACGAATCCAACGTTTTCAAACATAAATCAGTTGCTGCGTCCATTGGCGGAGGATTTGACGAAGGCCGCGGTCTAAGTCCCGAAGGCAGGAATCTGATTATTCAGGCTATCGAAAGGAATAAAATAAATTTCATACGCGAAAAACACCTCGAGAAAAGTATCGAACGAAGGATGGAAATTTATGAAGAACACAGCCAGGGAAAACCCATAAAAGCATACATAAATGTCGGTGGAGGGATCGCCAGCCTCGGCAATACAGTAAACGGGCAACTCATCCCACCTGGTCTTAGCCAATATCTGCCGGTGCGAAACTTCCCGGTTCGTGGTGTGATAATCGAAATGGGGAAAGCCGAGATCCCGATTATTCATATCATGAATATTAAACAATTGCTGGCAAAATACGGACTTCCTTACAGCCCGGTTCCAATGCCCGATCCTGGCGAAGGCGGCATCTTTGTCCACCGCGAATACAATCTTTACATCACAGGTGTTGCAACTTTGATTTTAATCATCCTTATTGTTTTTATTTACCTGAGCGAACAAAAACATCATCGTCTCGGAACCGATTTTGTTCCGGTTACAAAAAATAAACGCATCCAGACTGATGATTCAGAAAACATTCACGACCTGTAAATCCAACTAAAAAGTAATCTCGGAAAAGACACATCATCAAAAAAATAAATGAAAATGAAAAACTTTAAATTCCTTGTTCTGATGCTCGCTATTGCTCTAATGTCGCCGGCAGTAATGGCCCAATCGGCTTCTAAATCGAAATACCTCAAACCAACAGGATTTCAAAAAAAAGTGACAACTATTGTTAAAGGAAAATCGAGAAATTACTACTCGTTGAGTGCCACCGAACCCTCTTTGGTTTCTTTTAGCGGACCGGGAAAACTCAGGGTGGTTTCCCGCGGTCGGTTTGTGCCCGGCCAGGTTGATAAACTTGCTTACGAAATAGTTTACGACATTGATGGCGCCGGCCCGAAAAGTAAAAAAATGAGCGATATCAGCAAGTCAACTTCAGCAACCTATCTTAATGGAGCTTTAGGTTTTCCGGGCGAACTCGAAGATTTTGAATTAACGCTTGGGCGCGGAAATCACAGCATTAATTTTACACTTAAAGATGGGAAAACACCGGTGGCTGTCCAATATATTTTTACGCCAACAAAAGCAAAAAAAATGGATTGGGTCGAGTTTAGTCCGTTAAGGCCATCGGAGCCGATCGAAATCAATTCGAAAGAAGTTGCAACAACTTATTTTCGTGCATCGGAGGAAAAGCCGGTAAAAGTTGAAGTTATCGGACCTACCGAACTGCGCGTACTTACCCGCGTTGAATATCATTTTCAGATGCGTGGCAGGGTTAATTACAGGGTGCAGGTTAAAGAAAGCGGAAAAGTGATAAACACCTATCAGTTAACCACCCAGCTTTCGGAAGTTGCCGAATACAAGGACGACAAAAACCTCGTCCCCGGAAAAGCCTGCGAATTTGTGATTACCGTCCCTGCCGGCAAACATGTTTACGAATTTATTCCTTTGGATAAAGATAAAAATACGGTTTTAAGCCGCTTTTTACTACCTAAAAATGATGTGAAACTGGTAAAATAAAATGAATCGGTTTGTTTTGGTTTTTGATCTTAGAAAAAATATTTGCCAATGAATAAGCATAAAATATCCGGTATTATTTCACCACAAAGTGCGGGTTTCATCCTGCTTTTTGTTCTTTTTTTTGTTGCCGGACACAATGTTTTTGCCCAAACGAAAAAAAAGACAGAAAAGAAAAAAGTGCCCGAACTCGAAATTAATTTTGGATTGGCCACCATTTACGATGATAACATCTTAAAATACTCCGATAAGTACCTCGAACGGTTTATGAATGGCGAGGATTATGGAAGATTTCATATTGATACCTACGATGACATTATCCTAAATCCTACGCTACAGATAGTTTCGTCGTATCGCTTTTTCGGAAAACTAAAATCAGAATTCTCTGTTGATTTTAATCCGAGGTTTTATATGGTTAACGACATCAAGAACTGGAGTTCTTTTGCGGTGGGATATCGCCAGTTTTTTACCAAAAAAGCCAGTTTTAAACTTTCATACAGCTACATTCCCGATTTTTACATCAGGCATTTCCGTGACGACGATTGGGTTCAGGTTTATCGTTACACACCCGAAACCTTCCAGCCAATGGAGTTTTCGAAAGATATGCTGAGTTTTTATGTTCATAATACCTTTTTCCAAAATACCGGCGTCCGACTTACCCTGGGTTATGCGAAATATTATTATAATGAGCACTTTACCGAATACGATTCCGACGATCTTTCGTTTGCAGTAAGATTTATCCAGCCTCTTCATAAAAAAGTCAAAATGGAGATTGGCTACATCTTTACTAATTCCGACGCAAATGCTTATGATGAGCCTGGCGAAATTGGCGAAAATTCTGATGATGCTGATGCCGATTTTGATGAAGATGGTTTTATTTTAGATTTAACCTGGCAATTACCGGAAATCAAAAAATTCAAGAATAGTTTGGGTGCAAATGCAGGTTACGAACGTAGGTATTATACCACCGATAACAGCGTTTTTGCCGACCCCGAGCATCGTGGCCGTTTGGATGAAATACTGAGCCTGGCATTTGACTATAACATTAAGCTTAATAAATCACTCCAATTAACAGCTTTTTACAGATGGATTGGAAGAAATTCGGGTACAAATTCAGTGGTTAACAGCGAATATGTTTCCATCGAGAAAGATTACCGCCAGGGACAGGTTGGCCTCGAAATAGATTACACCATTAAGTATTAAATTGAACTAAAGATTATTAAATATTTACAAGATGAAGAATAACAAACTTTTTATTTTATTGCTGTTTGGATTAGTAGTATTGATGGGTTGTGGAAAACCTAACGATCCCGAAGTAATCGAACCTATTGACATATCAGGCGGATATAAAATAGTTACTAAACTTGCGACTGCCGGTTACGCACAGGATGTTCTGAAAAAGGATAGCTTGCTCTATATTGCGCAGGGCGAAGGTGGTTTGATGATTATCAACGTTGTTGATCCTAAAAATCCGGAAGCTGTGTCCATCACTACCGAACATTTGCAGGGCTATTCTTACAAAATTGCAGTTGTTGACAGCATCGCATATCTTGCTGCCGGCTCCAATGGGGTTTTTGTTGTTGATGTTAGCGACCCGTTTGCCCCTTTTCGCCTCGAGGTTTCCAGTCCTTACAAGCCAGCCCGGAATTTCCACATCATGGGAGAATACATGTTTGTTGCCATCAGTGAAAACGGCTTAAAAATTTCTGATATTCTTTATCCTTCTGAACCTGATCCACGTGGTGGAATTCAAACCGCCGGTTATGCCATGGGTTTAACCACCACTGCCGATAGCGCTTATTTGATGGTTGCCTGCGGCGAAATGGGCTTGTCGGTTTTTAATATTTCCGATTTTCAGGAAGGTTACGGCGATTACCCGCTCGTAGGAACTTGCGATACACCTGGCTATGCAGAAGCGATAACTATTTTGGAAGAGGATTCTGTTGCTTTTTTGGCTTGCGGAACTGCCGGACTTCAGATTGTTGATTATTCGGATACCACAAATATTCATATTACCGGAAGTTATGATGGCAGCGGTTATGCTAAATCTTTGATGCTGAAAAACAACAAAATATTCATGTCAGCAGAATTGGGAGGCATTCAAATTATTGATGTTTCCGATGTAAAATCACCTAAATTGCTGGGAATAGTCGAAACAAAATTTGCCATGAGCCTGGCCATGGATGAAAACTATATTTATGTTGCCGATGAAGTTGAAGGAATAATCGTCGTTTCCATTCCAAAATAAAAAATGAGCAACACGCCAAAAGTTAAACAACGTTTCGATTACATTGACCAGTTTCGTGGGCTTATTGGCGTTTTGATGCTGCTTGGCCACAGTTCGTATTATTTTAATTCGATCTGGAAACAGCTCGATCCCTTCGATCCGCTTGTCCCTTCGTGGGGGCAGTTTGCGCTTCGTTACATGGGTTATTTGTGTGCTCCCGGTTTTCTAATGATGGCCGGAGCCATGGTGTGGTGGTCGTATCAGCAAAGGGTCGAAAAAGGAACAAACCACTGGACAGCGCGCTGGCACCTGATACAGCGCGGGCTATTCCTGGTTTTTGTCCAGATAACCTGGGTGAACTCTTCGTGGGGAGGATTTAAAGTTTTTCAACCCGGGCATCTTGGAATCATTGCCACCATTGGAATTTCGATGATTTTGCTTTCGCTGATTATCTCAGCACGCTGGTATGTCCGGCTGCTGATTGCGGCTGCAATTCTGATCATCCACCCGTTTTTACTGACGATTTCCTATAATCCTGAAATCCTCTTTCACAGAGTTTTGATGGAAACATTTATTACCGCCGGCGACTTCAATAAATACCCTGTTTTGCCCTGGTTTGCGCTGCATATCCTTGGTTCGGTGATGGCAACAGGTTGGATTTATGCCTGGAAAACTGATAAAAAACGAATTTTGATGGGGCTTGTAATTGGCGCATCAGCATTGTTGCTGGCAATAATTGTGCGCATGGGGCGCGGTTATGGCAACATCTTTGCCTTTTCCGATTTCGGCTCCTTTTCATTCTTCTTCGACCAAAAATACCCGCCAAGTCTTTTCCATAATCTCTGGTTTTTTGGATTGGTGGTGTTGGGAGTTACGGCATTTATCGCCATCGGAAAAGTGGCTCCAAAAATGCTGACATTTTTAAGCATCCCCGGCAAAGTACCATTGTTTTTTTATGCAGTCCATCTGGCCATTCTGGGCGTTTTTATAAACAGGATGGATTTCTTTTATCGCGAAGGCGGCGTACTTGCCTCTTTGTTAGGTATGTTGGTGATGCTGGCAATTATGCTGCCACTTTGCAAATGGTTTTATGGGGTAAAACTCCGCAGTAAAAATTATTTCATCCGAATGATTTAAGGAACAAAACGTATGAAAAAGCTGAAAATACTGCATTTTGCCATCGTTCTGAATTTCATTTTGATAATGATTTTCACTGGCTGTGCCAGCCGGCAACAGGAACCCGTTATTATTGCTGATTCAACCTTTGTTTATTTGCCAAAGCAAACCGACGATATCTCTGCAAAGATTACGTTTTACAGGAAAATGAGTAAAAAAACCGGCAAACCACTTGACGCCGGAACTACTTTTACAATTAAAGAAAAGGAAACTGTTCGTGCGCTTGTGGATTTGGAAAATCGTTTTGCCAATTCAGGCAGGGAACTTATGTTTCACCTCGATTGGGTTGGCCCCGACGGCAAATCATTCTACCTAAAACAAGTAAATCTTACTCCTGCGGATACATCGGCTGGATTATTGAGCGCAATCTCGGTTTCACCGGAAACCCGGCAGCCTGGAGAATATCTGCTGCGAGTTTATTATTTCAGGGAATTGATTGCTGAGAAAAAATTTCAGCTTCTCCCTGTTGGATCAGATTCGGCTGACGCTGAAAAAAAAGTATCGGCCAAAATAACTTTCTGCAAAAAGCTGGATAAGAAAACCGGCGAACGAATTGACGTTGATACCGTTTTTACGATCGGTAAAAAGGGCTGGGTTAATGCTTCGATTGATCTGGAAAATCGTCAAAATTTTACCGAAGATGAACTCAAATTCAAACTGGACTGGATCGGTCCCCCCGACACTTCCATTTACCGTAAAATAATAACCCTTGATCCGGGCGATTCAACTACCACCCTCAATAATTCGATGTCCGTTTCGGCCGAAACACGCCAGCCTGGTAATTACTTTTTGCGGGTTTATTTGTCGGGTGAACTGCTTGCCGAAAAGAAATTTGCACTGATTTCTGAACCTAAATTACCTGCCCCAGCCGCTATAAAAATTTCCGGAAAGATTACCTTTTGTAAAAGTGTTGATAAAACCACAGGTGAGCGGATTGATGCGGACACCGTTTTCAGCATCGCAAAAAAGGGAAGAATCCATGCTTTCGCTGATATCGGAAACCGGGCTGCTTACGTTGATAAAACCATGAAATTTGACCTCGAATGGGTTGGCCCTGACGGAAAATCCTTTTACAGGAAACAAGCCGAACTTTT
>CAYOWJ010000026.1:0-1194 GCA_964407625.1 uncultured Lentimicrobiaceae bacterium | reverse complement strand
AAATCGCCCATCACCATAATTTTAGCTTTTGGATTGATGGCAAGCAGTGAATCAACCAGATGCCTTGACAGTTGTGCAGCAGCAATTCGTTTTGCTTCACTTTTTTCCTGCCCTCCACTTCTGGAAGGCCAGTGATTGACGATAAAATGCATGGGTTCACCATCAAAAACTCCCGAAACAACCAACTGATCGCGTGAGAAAAAATTATCATCGCCTTCGATGAACAGGCGCGTGGAGGTTGAGTTGGTGACTTTAAAATATTTGGCCTGGTAAATCAGGGCAACATCGATGCCGCGCTTGTCGGGGCTGTCGAAATGTACGATCTGGTATTTGCGTTTTTTTATCGAAGGTTGCGCCACCAAAGCTTTCAAAACAGAAAGGTTTTCGATTTCACAGAGACCCATAACTGCAGGCCCTTCCGGCGTAACCTCTTTGCCTATTTTCGAAATAACCTCCGACATATTGGTAAGTTTTGCCTGGTATTTTTTGCTGTCCCAGGAACTTTTTCCGGCAGGGGTAAACTCCTCATCGTCAACATCAGGTTGGTTAATGGTGTCGTAAAGATTTTCGAGGTTGTAGAACGAAATACACCTGATTTTGTCTTTTTTGGATGATTGGCCAAAGGCAAATGTGGTTAAAAAGATCAGGGCAAAAATTGCGGATAATCTGAGCGAGCGTTTCATCATCGTTGAAATTGTTAGATTTATTTTTGGCAAAAATAGATTAATCGTGAATAGAAATTCTGCCTTGCTACTATTTTTCTGGTTTTGTTTTCGGCCTGGTAAATTTTAGAAGCAGAAGTCTTTCTACAAAAAGGATGAAAACAATCAAAAGTTAAATTCCTGATTTTTCCTTAAAAATAACTCCTGGAAGTATTACTTGTTTAAGGTTGAATAATAGCATGTTAACTTGATTATTTAGTTCCTTAAAAATTACTTTTGGTTTGTTTCTCAAATAAGTAGTAGCTTTGCATACACTTTTGTAATTAAGGGAAAATCAACATAATTAAACGTTTTAAACTTTATTTTTTATGAAAAATCTTTTACTACTACTGGGCATTTTGTTCACTTCAGCTTTTAGCTTTGCCCAAACCGATTTGTTCTTTTCGGAATACATCGAGGGCAGCGGCAATAATAAAGGAGTCGAAATCTACAATCCTACCAGCGCAGCTATCGACCTCAACAACTATTGGGT
>CAYOWJ010000025.1:2322-22107 GCA_964407625.1 uncultured Lentimicrobiaceae bacterium | reverse complement strand
AATTATAGTTACTGTTTTTTCTTCACCTCCTTCGGCGTTTACTTCGCTGGTAACGGTTACAGTTTTGGTTTGTTTGCCGGTTTCATCATCAAAACCGGTGGTGACGATTATTTTCTGACCGTCCATTTTAATTGTTGTGTCCGGCTCTCCAACAACGATTACCTGGTCTTTGCCCCCTTTAATTATTTTGATGTTTTTTTCGATAATCGAATCGTTTGAATCACCGTCAACGGTTACCCAAATCCGTTTCATCCCATCGGCTTCAAGCGAATCCTGAATGGTGAAAGTAAACTCCCGGAGCTTCCCAAATTCTTCTTCAAGCCCCTTCATTTCTTCTTCAATATCAGATTGTATAAAAAACATTGACTGTTCGATGCTGTCCAGAGAATTGGTTTCAAAATCAAATTTGAAATTCATCGAGTCGAGCTTACTCAAATTATATTGAAGATTTTTATCGTCGTTCCAATAGAAAAACTGGCTTGAAGGATCATCACCTTCATAAATAAAGGTGGTGTCGATTTTTGTGACTTTGCCGTTTTCGTCTTCAACAATTTTGAGGGTGATGGTTTTGGTGCGTTCCTTTTTAGGATTTTCGCTGCCTGTCTGGGCAAAAAGCGATGTTCCCAAAGCCAGAATGCAGATGGCAGCAAAAATTACCGCGACAATCATTTTAAAGTTTACCGAATTTTTTCTCATGTTTTAATCCTCCGAAATTTTATGATGGTTAAATGTTAGTTTCACGAAGCAAAACTATAACTATCTAACAGCGTGTTTAGTTAAGGTTAGGTTAACAAAGGTTAACGAAAAGTTAAGGTTATAAGCGCGGGTTTATTAATTTGTAATTTTGATGCATGAACAGAAAAACATTTATCCTGATCATTGTGCTGATGAGTGTATCGCTGGCAGGAATCATTGCCGTTCAGTTGTTCTGGATTCAAAATGCGGTCGCCATCCAAAAAGAGCATTTCAACCGAAAAGTTAATGATGCGCTTACTGATGTTGTTGGTAAACTTGAGAAAAACGAAAACTACCTGCTTTTAACCGAAAATCTGCACGAAATCAAACAACAATTTGATTTTCAGTTTCAGGGTTTGGATTCGATGATGAATTTCCGGTTTAGTATGAACGATTCGCTTGATGCCCATCTTTCGGAATTGAAGAGTGCCGGCAAAAATTTTGAATGGCTCGAAAAAGACCTCAAATCCAGCAATCAAATCCATCGGTTTGTTGATTCGGTGCAAACAAATTTCTTTTTTCAATCGTCCAATCCCGGGCAGGTGGTAGTAACCTCAACTTACGATGATACGATGTTTTTACCTTCAAAAAATAATGATCAGGTTTTCGTTTACAAAAACAGAAACGATTCCACACATATCGCCATCAGTACCTCGGTTAAAGTCGAACAGCGGTCGGAAGAACTCAGCGATATGTTTAATAAAATGGTTGTTGAGGTCGAGAGTTACCGCGTTCCCATCAGGGAGCGGCTCGACAAAAAATATCTCGAAAGCCAGTTGAGAAAATCATTGGACAATAAAGGCATTTCAGATGATTTTGAATTTGCGGTAATCTCGGGAACCGATGAAGAGCTCATCCCCATTAAATCGGGCGGATTTACTGATGAAAACCTCGAAAGCCCTTATCGCATCAGCCTTTTCCCGAATGATATTTTCGAAAAGCCAAATTTCCTTTTACTTGATTTTCCCAATCAGCAAAAGCATCTTTTTGGTTCTATTTTCTTTCTGTTGTTGGGATCGATCATTTTTACGCTAATTATCATCATCACTTTTTCGGTAACAATTCTGGTAATTTTGAAGCAAAAGAAGATCTCCGAAATCAAGTCCGATTTTATCAACAACATGACTCACGAGTTTAAAACGCCCATCGCCACCATCTCGCTGGCCGCCGACTCGATAAATAATCCCAAAGTGCTCGGTTTTCCTGAAAAGGTGAAATATTTTACCGGCATTATCAAAGAAGAAAACCGTCGCATGAACGCCCAGGTTGAAAACGTGCTTCAAATGTCGTTGATTGATAAACGGGATTTCGACCTTCGGGTGATGGAACTCGATATTCACGAAATTATTAAACGGGCAGCCCGGAATTTCAGGCTGCAGGTCGAACGCAAAGAAGGCGAAGTTGTCCTGGATCTGAAAGCTGAAAATCCGGTTATCCAAACCGACGAAAACCATTTTTATAACGTAATTACCAACCTTTTGGACAATGCCTGCAAATATTCACCCGAAAAACCTTACATCAGGGTCAGCACCGAAAATACCGCAGCAGGCATTAAAATTTCGGTTGAAGACCATGGAATTGGCATCACCAAAGAAGCTCAGCATAAGATTTTCGACAAGTTTTTCAGGGTTTCCACCGGAAACATTCACAACGTAAAAGGTTTTGGATTGGGTTTGAGTTACGTAAAAGCCATTGTGCTGGCCTTTGGAGGGAAAATTTTATTAGAGAGTGAACCCGGAAAAGGAAGCCGTTTTGATATTTTTTTACCTTTTAAAAATCCTGCATGATGCGAAAAAAGGTTCATGTTTTCATGGTTGAAGATGACCATAATTTTGGGGCGGTGCTCAAATCGTACCTCGAGATCAACGATTATGTGGTTACTTTGGTTGACGACGGGAAATATGCCCTGCGCGAGTTTCGTTCGGAGGATTTCGATATTTGCATTCTCGATGTGATGCTTCCCAACGTAGACGGCTTCCAGATTGCCAGGGAAATCAAACTCATCAACAAAAATATTCCGCTAATTTTTCTTACCGCCAAAACACTCAAGCAGGATATTTTGCAAGGCTACCACCTCGGTGCCGACGATTATATTACCAAACCTTTCGATTCGGAAGTTTTGCTGTGTAAAATGCAGGCCATCCTGAAAAGAAATGAAATTCAGGAAAATCAAAAGGACGATTCCGGCGAATTTATGATTGGAAAATATTGCTTCAATTACGCACACCGCGTGATTTCGCTCGACGGACTGGAGCAGAAACTTTCGCCCCGTGAAGCCGAGTTGCTGCGCATGTTGTGCCTGAAAACCGGTGAAATTTTACCCCGTGAAGTTGCTTTAAAAAAAATCTGGGGCGACGATAACTATTTTACCACGCGCAGCATGGATGTTTTTATCACCAAACTGCGCAAATATCTCAAAGATGACCCTTCCATCGAAATTGTGAATATCCACGGAAGCGGGTTTAAACTTACAACATCTTCAAAAAGTTAATTTCTTCTTTGGTCAGCAACCGCCATTTGCCGCGTGGCAAATCTTTTTTGGTGAGGCCCGCAAAAAACACCCTGTCGAGTTTTTCAACTTTATAATCAAGGGTTTCAAAAATCCGGCGGACAACCCTGTTTTTGCCCGAATGCAGCTCGATGCCGATGTCGTGTTTATCAACGCCCGAACCAACATACGAAATATTGTCAGGTTTTATGAAACCATCTTCAAGGTGGACACCTTCACTGATTTTAATCATGTCGCTCTTTGTCAGTGGTTTGTCGAGATAAACATGATAAATTTTCTTTAATTCATGGCGCGGGTGAGTAAGTTTTTTAGCTATTTCGCCATCGTTGGTAAATAATAGCAGACCTGTTGTGTTGCGGTCTAAACGACCAACCGGATACACGCGCTCTTTACAGGCGTTTTCGATCAATGCCATCACGGTTTTGCGTTCGAGCGGGTCGTCGGTGGTGGTGATAAAACCTTTGGGTTTATTGAGCAGGACGTATTGTGTTTTTTCGGTGGTGAGTGTCTGACCGCCGATTTGCACTTTATCGGTGGGATTTATCCTTGCACCAAGTTCAGCAACAATTTCTCCGTTTACCTGCACAGCGCCGGTTTGAATCAGGTTGTCGGCTTCACGGCGCGAACAAACGCCCGAATTGGCAATAAATTTATTAAGTCTGATCATGCCGGTTCCCGCAATCGGGTCGCTGCTTTTTGTAGTCCGTTTTCGCCTGGGCCGGTCGGAGGAAAATTTATTGAAAGATTTTTTAAATGGTCTTTCCGATGACTTTTCGGAAGATCTTTCGTAAGGTTTGGAGGATTTTCTTTCGGATGATCCTTCAAATGGTTTTGAAGTTGGCCTTGATGAAGGTCGTGAAGAAGGCCGCTCTGAAGATTTATCCATCGATCGTGCCGCTGCCCGTGAAGATGGTTTTGGAGCTGGTCTTTCGGTTGATCTTGATGAAGGTCTTTCTGAAGATCTTTCAGGATATTTTGATGGTGGCCGTGATTCTGACCGCTCAGCAGATCTTGCCGGTGGTCGTGATGAAGGTCGGTCTGAAGACCTGGTATCCTGTTGTTCAGAATATCCGGACGACGACCTGTCATTTGACCTTGTGTCGGGTTTGGATGAAGCCTTGAATCTCGGCTTTTCATCGCCTTCATTGAATTTTTTTCTCGCCGGCTTTGCAGTTTTTGAGGATTTTGATGGCGCCTGTGGTTTTTTGATGAATTTGGAAAAATCACCATGTTTGCTTGATTTTCCGCCGGGAACCCGTGGATTTTCAGAATCTTTCATAATTTATTAAATTGTCTGCAAAGATAGAAAAAGTTTTTAAGCGAAAGATTGTAGAAGTTGGCATTCGCCAGTCAACAGTCACCAGCCTGCAGTTGATAGGACATCGGGTAGTGGGCAGTAAGTCAACCCTAAATCTCAAATCTCAAATCACAAATCACAAGTCGGCAGTCACTTGTAACGCTAAATAAAAGAATAAGTTAGAGATAAAAAGAGCGACATAGTTGGCTGGCAATTATTTTTAATTATTTTTGTGCACTGTTGTTAAGTGAGGCTGGAATTTCGGACTAAAAAGATATTTATTCACTAAATTTTACGATTATGTTAAAAAATCATCCCAAGGGATTGTTGGTTGCGTTTTTTACAAACATGGGAGAACGCTTTGGGTTTTACACCATGATGGCGATTCTGGTCATGTTTCTTCAGGCGCGTTACGGGTTAGCCGCTGATGAAGCTGGCAGTTATTATTCATGGTTTTATTTTGCCATTTATGCACTTGCATTAATTGGCGGTATGCTTGCAGATTGGACGAAAAAATACAAATCGGTTATCTTTATTGGCCAGATAATCATGTTTGCAGGTTATCTTATTATTGCCATTCCCGGATCAGAATTATGGGTATCGATAAGTGCGTTGTTTGTTATTGCCCTTGGAAACGGGTTATTTAAAGGGAATTTGCAGGCTGTTGTAGGTCAGATGTACGACGACCCAAAATATTCCGGTGTCCGTGATTCGGCTTTTATGATTTTTTACATGGGAATAAATATCGGTGCATTTTTCGCACCTTTTGTTGCCAAGGGGATTAAAGATTATTGGCTAAAAGTTAATGGCTATGCCGAAAATGCCAGTCTTCCATCGTTGTGCCATCAATATTTAGGTGGAACATTGAGAGATTTGGATCAATTTCAAAAACTTGCCAATGAAGCTATCCTTCAAAATGGAGGCAAATCAGCGGCTGATCTTGGCGTTTTTGCCAACGATTATATTAAGGTATTCTCAACCGGATTCAACTATGCTTTTGCAATAGCTGCCGGCGCAATGATTGTTTCGTTACTGGTTTACGTGATTTTTAATAAACTGTTGCCTTCAAAACATAAAATTGCTTTGGAGCAAAAGAAAAACAACACCAACGTTGAAGTTAAGCCAGTCGTAAGTTTACAAAGCAACCTTAAGTACTTGTTAATTTCGTCAGGGTTGATGACTATTATAGCTGTTTTGTTTCACATTGCCGATCAATACACCGATGTAAAAGACATTGACTATAAACTTGGATTAGCGGTTGGTTTGTTTGTTGGGTTTGTGTCGCTGATCTTTCAGATTTCGACAAAAGAAGAGAAACCTCGTGTTACAGCATTAACTTTAGTTTTTATTGTCGTGATTTTCTTCTGGATGTCATTCCATCAAAATGGCCTTACATTAACGATGTTTGCACGCGATTACACACATATTTTAGTAAGCCCTTTTACAAACCTGTTTTTCAATATCTGGTCAATTTTATCTGTAATTGGTGCTATTGCCGGAAGTGCGCTTTTATTTTTCAATAAAAAGGTTACAACCAAAATCATAGGTGCAGCCATGTTTCTTGTTTTTGGCTATTTATGTTATCATTTTGCCAGCACCGCTGATGCTTTAACAAAAATTTCGCCGGAAGTATTCCAATCATTTAATCCGCTGTTCATAGTAGCATTAACTCCTTTTGTTATGGGGATTTTTGCGTGGCTGAATAAAAGAGGTCAGGAACCATCATCGCCTAAAAAAATTGGTATTGGGATGATCATCGCTTCGGTTGGATTTATTCTTGTGTTAATTGCCTCCTTAGGTTTGGTTTCACCAAAAGATATGGCTGGTGTTGCTGTTGAGGAAAGCGCACGAGTTTCACCATATTGGCTGATGAGTTCATACCTGATTTTGACTATAGCCGAGTTATTTTTAAGTCCTATCGGACTTTCGTTTGTCGCAAAAGTTGCACCAGCCCGTTTCCAGGGTTTGATGCAGGGAGGTTGGTTATTAGCAACGGCTATTGGAAACAAATTCCTGTTTGTTGGAAGTTTAATGTGGGGAATTATTGATCTTTACATGCTTTGGGGCATATTTATTATTTGTTGTATTCTTGCTGCGGTTTTCATTTTCTCGATTATGAAGCGACTGGAAAGCGCAACAAAATAGTTTTAATAAAAATATTTTCGAAAGGCTGCTCAACCACAGGAGCAGCCTTTTTAATTTTACACTATGCAGGATTTACAATTTCCGTGGGGCCACCACCGCAGGTTTAATTCGTACAACGAATATTTTAAAAAGACTTTTGGCCAGAGGGTGCAGAAACTTTCGATTGATGCCGGGTTTACCTGTCCTAACCGCGATGGTACTGTTGGTACAGGTGGTTGTACTTTTTGTAACAACGACGCCTTTAACCCTTCGTACTGCCAGCCAGCCAAAACTATCAGGCAGCAAATTGAGGAAGGAAAACAGTTTCATGCGTGGCGATACCGCCGGGCGGTTGATTATCTTGCCTACTTCCAGGCTTTCTCGAACACCTTTGCCCCGCTGGAACATCTGAAAAAAATTTATGATGAAGCTTTGGCTGTGGATGGAATTATCGGTTTGGTGATCGGCACCCGACCCGACTGCATTGACGACGAAAAACTTGACTATTTTCAGGAGTTATCCAAAAAACACTACTTGATTATCGAATATGGCATCGAGTCGTGTTATGATGAAACACTAAAAAAAATTAACCGTGGCCATACTTTTGGTCAATCGGTTGAAACCATCGAAAAAACTGCTTCACGCGGAATAAAGACAGGCGCTCACCTGATTTTTGGTTTGCCCGGCGAAACTATGGCACAAATAATGGCTGAAGCAGAAATCCTTTCAAAATTGCCTTTAAATACCCTTAAATTTCATCAGCTTCAGATTGTAAAAAATACCAGCATGGCTTTGGAATATCTGAATCAACCCGAAAATTTTGCTTTTTTTTCGCTGGATGAATACATCGAATTGATTGTCAATTTCCTGGAACTCCTTAATCCTAAAATTGTAATCGAAAGATTTGCCGGTGAAGTTCCTCCGCGTTTTTTGGCAGGACCAGGTTGGGGAACCATTCGTTACGACCAGATTCTTCAAAAAATCGAAAATCGGATGGAGGAGAGAGAAACATGGCAGGGAAGGTTGTATTTTTAAATCAAAAATCTTTCAACTCAATTTATGATTGATATTCAAACAGATAGAATGTGTTTTCGCTTTAGTATTTTCGACGAAAGTGGCTGATAAAAGGCCTCTGTGTAAAATGAAATTTTGAGGAAATGCTGATTCTAACATAAAAAATGTAAATTTGCTTATTCAAATAATAGTATTATTCACCAAAATCATTCTTTAATTATGCTTAGAAAATTACAGTTATTCACAATTTTACTCGCGATTTCCTTATCCTCCTTCGCACAGGACTGGATTCAGGTTGATTCCGAGTTAGCCAATGGATTGGGCGTAGGCCAGATCTCCGTTGGTATGAACGATGCCACAGCTCTTTGGGCTGCACCAATTAATCCAGATGGCACCATCAACGATTCTTTTACAAGATCAACTGATGGTGGACAAACATGGACTGCCGGTGATTTTAACGCAGGCACAGGCTTATCAATGCTTTTTGCCATTGATGCAAATACCTGCTGGGCCGTTTTCAACACAGGGGCAACACAAGGTTTGTACAAAACCGTTGACGGCGGTACAACCTGGGTAAAAAAAGGTGGTGTTTACAACGCCTCTTCTTTTGCCAATGTTATTCACTTCTACAACAACAACGAAGGCTTCGCTCAAGGCGACCCCGTTGGCGGTTATTACGAAATCTACACCACTACTGATGGTGGTGAAACATGGACACGCGTACCAACAGGAAGTATTCCTGCTCCAACATCGGGCGAGTATGGAATTACAGGAAACACATCATCTGTTGGTAATAGCAGTTGGTTCGGCACAAACATGGGCAGGGTTTTCAGGTCAACTGATAAAGGTTTTACCTGGCAGGCTGCATTAACTCCATTTGGCACAGCAAACGTTGTACAGCCATTATTTAAAGATGCAAATGTTGGTATCGCTTTCCGCTCATACCTCAACATGGGAATTGAACCCGAATTAAATGTTTCAACTGATGGCGGCGCTACCTGGTCGGTTCTCGGCGTAAACGGTTCGATGTACGCCCGTTGGTTTGCTTTTATTCCCGGCACAACAAGTACATGGGTTGGCAGTTCATCTGAAGTTGGATTTGAAGGAATCAGCTACACCGAAAATGATGGAACCGACTGGTCAGATCTGACTGTTGGTGTTCCTGTTCAGTCACCTGTTTTTACTGACAATTCTACCGGCTGGGCTGGAACATGGGTTGTTGGCGGCGTTGGTGGAATCCTGGTTTACAATGGTGATCCATTGCCAGGAGGAGGTCCGGTTAGCATTATTATGGAAGATTTCGAAAGCTACACTGCCGGTCAGAAACTTGTTCAGCAAGCAGTTGCTCAGGGTAAAGATTACTGGACAACCTGGAGCAATGCACCAGGCGGAGCAGAAGATCCTACCGTTTCGGCAGACCAGCATATAAGCGGAGCAAACTCAGTAGTTATTACAGGCACCAATGATGCAGTATTAAAATTTGGCGACAAAACTGCCGGTAAATACTCGGTAAAATTCAATGTTTTTGTACCAACAGGATTTTTTGGATATTACAATATTCTTACCTTGTTTAACGGTGCAAGCAGCGAATGGGGAACACAGGTTTACTTTGATGCTGGCAATTTAGCAACAGTTGATGCTGGTGCCGAAGGTGCTGCAACATTCAACTATTTTTATGATGAGTGGTTCGAAATGGAAAACATCATCGACCTGAATAACGACTGGGCACAAATCTACTATAACGGTGATCTGGTTGTTGAATGGCAATGGAGTTTAGGTACTTTCGGAACACCTGGTCTTAATCAATTAGGCGCAGCAAATTTTTATGCATGGAATGTAAATGGTTCACCAAAGACTTATTATGAAGACATCACCTTTACAGAACTTGCTCCTCCGGGCGGCGATCCTGAAATTATCGTTTCGCCTTTGTCGATGACTCAAACACTCGAATCAGGTCAGACTGCTTCTCAAAATCTTACCATCACCAACCTTGGTATGGGTGATCTTGATTACACGATTGGAATTTCCTATGTTACTACAGTTAGCAGCAGTAATGGTGGAAATGCCAGCAGAAGTGCTTCACCAGAACAAGAACTGAAATCGGCAACCATTAATCCATCTGAAATTGCTGCACAAGCAACTGAAGCCGGACAAGTTTATCCTGGCTCGAGTGATGATGTTGTTTTACTTCATTATGATGGAGAAAACGCTTCTGCCGTTGGCCTTACAAACGGTGGAACCTACCAGGTTGCGGCCATGTTCCCGGCATCTATGACTGGTAGTTATATTGGCATGGAACTTACAAAGGTTGAAGTTTTCATCAACGATCCTGCTGATTCGTACAAATTGAAAATTTATGGTGCCAACACACCAACTGCACCAGGCTCTTTACTTTACGAACAAGCTTTTACAGCAACATCATTGAGTTGGAACACGGTTACTTTAACCAGCCCGGTTACAAATTCAGGAGGCGATTTATGGGTAGCTTACGAAATTGTTCAATCTGTTGTAGGAGTTTTCCCAGCAGGAACCGATGCCGGCCCACACCAATTAAATGGCGACTGGATTAAAACAGGTGCTTCATGGGCTCAGCTTCACATTGCAAATCCAGCATTGGATTATAACTGGAACATTCGTGCTACACTCGTAGGCGAGCCAATCTCAGCATGGTTGTCAGCAAATCCTGTTTCAGGAACCGTTATTCCAGGCGGATCTGACGCAGTTACAGTAACCTTTGCTTCAGGAACGCTTCCTGTTGGCTCTTATCAGGCACATATCACTATTTCGAGCAACGACCCGGTTACTCCTTCAGTAGTTGTTCCGGTTACGCTTACTGTTGGCGGAAATCCACCATCAGCCATTGCAGAACTTGATTTCGAAAGTCAGGCTGACTGGTCAATGACATTTAATCCATGGTCGGTAAACGATGTTGATCAGCAAGCTACCTATGGCTTCACCGGAACAACTTTCCCAGGTGCTTACGAACCAATGGCTTACATTGCATTCAACCCGGCAACTACCGAACCGCCTATGACCAGCGATCCAGAAATTCAGCCACATGCTGGTGCCCGTTTTGGCGCTTGTATGGCTTCAACCGCTGCTCCATGGAACAACGACTGGATGATTTCTCCACAGATTCAGCTTGGCGATAATTCACTGCTCAATCTTTGGGTAAAATCTTACACCTCTGATTATGGTCTTGAAAGATATAAAATTGGCGTTTCAACAACAGGTATAAATCCTACCGATTTTACATTTATCAGCGGCGCCAATTATTTGGAAGCCCCGATTGTATGGACTGAAAAAACTTTCGACCTTTCAGCTTACGATGGTCAGTTGGTTTATGTTGCCATTCAGTGTCTTTCACAGGATGCTTTTGTTTTCATGATTGATGACATCATGATTACTTCGGTAACTGCAATTCACGAAAATGATCTGAACGCCGGAATCAAGGTTTATCCTAATCCTGCTTCAAACTTTGTAAACGTAACCAGCGAAGTTGGTTTACTGAATGTTAGAATCGTTAACTATACCGGACAAGTTGTTTACCAACAAAATGTTTCGGATAATAACGTAAAAATCAGCACCAGCGAATTGTCAGCAGGCATCTATATCCTGCAAATGGAAACCGAAAAAGGTTGGGCAAGTCAAAAACTGGTTGTCGAATAACTAACCAATAATTCTTTAAATAAAAAAGTCCTGGTTTTGCCGGGACTTTTTTATTTTTACCGCTATGGAAAAAGAGGTCACATTTTTCGAAAAAGTATTTGAAGTTGTAAAATTTATCCCCAAAGGAAGGGTTACAAGTTATGGGGCTATTGCCGGATATCTCGGAACAAAGGGTTCGTCGCGGATGGTAGGATGGGCCATGAACAGTTCACATCATTCAACTGCAAACATTCCGGCACACCGCGTTGTTAACCGCAATGGCCTTTTAACCGGAAAACATCATTTTGGTGGCCCCGAAATTATGAAACAGCTTTTAGAAAGCGAAGGAATTACCGTGGAAAATGATCAGATCGTAAATTTTGATAAATATTTCTGGAATCCGGCAACCGAATTGAATGATTAACCTTCCCGCCCTAATTAAGTAATGACTTACCTGATTAAGCGCTGACTTACTCAATAAAATATTACTTTTGCCATCTTAAAAATAAAAAATCACATTTTAATATATTCCTGAAAAAATGGCCTACACGAAACAACAGGTTATCGAAGCTTTAAAAGAAGTAATCTACTTTCCAAAACATGATAATATTATTTCTCTCGAAATGGTCGATGACATCATTATAGATGGGAAGAAAATTGGTTTTACCCTGGGTTTTCCGCAACCAAACGATAAAAGCGCTGCAATAGTTGAGCAGGCTTGTGTTGATGCAATTTTAAAAAACGTTGGAAATGATGCCCGGATCAGGGGCAACATTACCATCAAAGCAAAAAAGGAAAACCCGCTCGACAAGGTAAAATACATTATTGCGGTTGCTTCGGGAAAAGGTGGTGTTGGAAAATCTACTGTAGCTGCAAATCTGGCAGTGTCGCTTTCAAAAACCGGAGCAAAGGTTGGTTTACTCGACGCCGATATTTATGGACCTTCGGTGCCACTGATGTTCGATCTGGTTGATGCAAAACCTGTTTCACAAAACATCAATGGCCGCGATATGATAATTCCCATCGAAAAGTACGGTATGAAAATCCTTTCGATTGGATTTTTTGTTGATCCAAATCAGGCGTTGCTCTGGCGTGGCCCTATGGCCTCAAATGCTTTGCTTCAATTACTTCACGACACCAGTTGGGGCGAACTCGATTTCCTTGTTCTCGATCTTCCTCCCGGAACCGGAGATATTCATCTTACCCTGGTGCAGGAGGTTCCAATTACCGGAGTGGCCATTGTAAGCACCCCACAGGAAGTTGCCTTGGCCGATGCAAGAAAAGCTTTCAGTATGTTTAATAGCGAAAAAATCAAAGTGCCGGTTTTGGGTCTGATCGAAAACATGTCGTATTTCACCCCCGCCGAATTACCGGATAACCGCTATTATATCTTTGGTAAAGAAGGTGGTAAGCGTCTTGCAGCAGAATCTAATGTGGCTCTTCTTGGCGAAATACCGCTGGTGCAGAGTATCTGCGAATCGGGTGACTCTGGAAAGCCGGTTGCTTTGCTGAATTCGGATAATCCGGTTTCAAAAGCTTTTGAACAATTAGCTTTAAATATTATCCAACGCGCTAAAGAGGCCCCTGTTTCAAGACTTAAGCAGCATTAATAATCAATAACTATCAGGTAAACATTTAAATAATTGATATCGAAAATTAAATAATAAGAAACAAATGGAAAACAACAAGCAGGAAATTACAGATAAAGTGATTAATGTTATAGGACAAATCAGACCATATCTTCAGCAGGACGGCGGCGATATCGAGTTTGTTGACCTAAGCGATGACAATGTGGTGAACGTGAGGTTACTTGGCGCCTGCGGATCATGCCCGTACAGCACGATGACGCTTAAAAATGGTGTCGAATCTGCAATGAAAAAGGCTATTCCCGAAATTAAATCTGTTGAGGCTGTAAATCTCGATTTTTAATTGATTTTTACAAAAGTTAAACAAAACCAGTAAATTTTTTTAGTGGCAATTTGATTTTGTTCATTAATTTTTCTACTTTTGGTTGGTGAAAGGGGAAAAAGGGAATTTTAACTTACACATTCTTTTACTAATGGTTTTTTTAACAAGGTCTTTATCAGTAACGTAAAGAATGTTTTTAGTTTTGATCCAATTTTGCATGAATTTTGTAAAGGCCGGTGCATAGAAATTAAAAAATGAATTATTGAACAATGAGCAATGAAAAGAGTTATTAACAAATCATTTAAATTTTAAAACATATGAAAAAATCAATTTTACTTTTAATGGTAGTTTTTTTAGCTGCCTTTACCGTTAAGGCACAAAACACCGAACGTCCCTGGCTTATCGGGATAAGTACCAATTATGCAGACTTTCATGCTGTAGAAATGACATTTGGCGATCAATTGACCAATGCTAACTGGATGGGTCAGACATTACCAACACAATTGAAAATTGCACGATCACTTAGCAGATCATTTAATTTTGGGGCTGAGTTTTCAGTAATCAAATTGGAACAAGATAAATTAAATGAATGGCCATACAGAGAGTCAGACTTTACAACCGATCAATTCTGGAGAATCGGTGGTCAGTTCGAGTACAAATTTGCCAATGGAATTCTTTTAAAAGAAGAAGCACGTATTGCTCCTTATATTTTTCTTGGTATGAATGGCTCAAACATCAACGAAAAGACCTTTCTGGCCCAATCAAGCGGTGTTGGTTTGAACATCTGGATTACTGATTGGCTTGGTGTAAATGCTGAAGGTTCTTATGAATATGTTTTTGATTATAACGACTATTTCCATTATTCGTTTGGGCTTGTTGCAAAATTTGGAAAGAAGCACGACAAGGATAAAGATGGAATATCTGACAAAAACGATGCTTGTCCTGAAGTTCCGGGAATTCCTGAATTTGCAGGTTGTCCGGATTCCGACAACGACGGCATACAGGATAAAGACGATAAATGCCCAACAGTTGCCGGACCAAAAGAATTTAATGGTTGCCCTGATACCGATGGTGATAAAATTATTGATATCGAAGACCAATGCCCACAAGTTGCAGGTATAGCTCAGTTTAAAGGTTGTCCGGATACCGATGGTGATGGTATTCCTGACAAGGAAGATCAATGCCCGAATGATAAAGGCCCTCGTACAACTTTCGGCTGTCCTGATACTGATGGTGACGGTATCACCGATAAACAGGATGAATGTCCTAACGAAAAAGGATTAAAAGAAAATAAAGGCTGTCCGGTTAAAGAAGCCGTTGTTGTAACTCCACCACCTGTCGAACAAGTAAAAGCAATCGAATTCGCTGCTAAAAATATTCGTTTCGATACCGGAAAATCAAACATCAAGCAGAGTTCATTCAATGACCTGAATAATATCCTGAAAATCATGAATGAGTTTCCAACAAGCCGTTTCTCTATTAACGGATATACTGATAATACCGGCGGTGATGAGTTAAACATGAAACTTTCGGAAGACCGTGCTCAGGAAGTTAAGAAATATTTTACCGATCGTGGCATTGCAGCCAGCAGGTTAACTGCAAAGGGATTTGGTAAAGCAAATCCAATTGCAACAAATAACACACCCGAAGGCAGATTAGAAAACCGCAGGGTTGAAATTAACCTGATGAAATAGTTTTCAATTAGAAATCAGGAAAAAAGCAGAGTTTAAAAGCTCTGCTTTTTTTGTTTGGTTTCATAATTACTCACTTTGTTTTCACATAAAAAAATAGCGTATTTTTGAAGATGGCTTTTTTAGGGTATTGTATCTTCTTTTTAATTTAATAATAGCAGATGAAGAAATTATTACTTATTGGATTTGTGTTTGTTATGACTTTATTTTCGGCAAAAGCACAAAATATTTATCACCCCTGGATTTTAGGTGTCAGTACAAATTATGCCGATTTCAATTCGGTGTTACTACCTTTGGGGGATCAGTTGACCCACGCTACCTGGATGGGAAAACACATGCCAACACAGGCTAAGATCGGAAGGATGTTATCAAATTCTTTTGTTGTAAGTGCCGAATTTTCGACCATTATTATTGAACCTGCAAAAATGAACGCAATCCCAACCGAAACAACAGTTACAAGTGATTTCTTCTGGAGATTGGGAACCCAGATTGAGTACAAATTTGCCAATGGTTACCTGCTTAAGGAAACCAGCCGCGTTGATCCATATGTTTTTCTTGGTGTGAATGGTTCTTCGGTTAATGATCTGGTTTATGTTGCCCAATCAACGGGTGTTGGCGTAAATATTTGGATAAATGATTACATCGGAGTAAATGCCGAAGGTTCGTATGAATTTATGGTCGACTGGAACGATTACTTTCACTATTCGGCAGGATTGATTGTGAAGTTCGGAAACATGCTTGATAAGGATAAAGACCGGATTGCAAACAAATACGACCGTTGTCCGGAGATTCCGGGGCTTGAGAAATTCCAGGGATGCCCGGATTATGACCACGATGGAATTGTGGACACCCTTGATAATTGTCCGAGAGATTATGGAGTAGCCGAAGCACGCGGCTGCCCTGACTTTGACCGTGATGGAATTCCCGACAGTAAAGATAAGTGCCCCTGTGAACCGGGAAAAGCCGAATTAAATGGTTGTCCTGATGCTGACGGGGATGGTGTAATCGATAGTGAAGATGAATGTCCACAGGAAAAAGGAACCCCAGAAACAAAAGGCTGTCCGGATGCTGATAACGATGGTATCCCCGATAAATACGATGCCTGCAAAAATGAGCCGGGAACAGTCGAAAATGGTGGTTGTCCTGATAAATCAGGAACTTCGGCCGATGTTATTATTCCTAAAGAGAAAGAAAGCAAAATTAACTTCAATGCAAAAAACGTACTCTTCCAATCCTCGAAAGCTGTGATTTTAGAGGAATCTTACCCAAGTTTAAACAATATTCTCGATGTGATGAACGAATATCCTCAAATCAGTTTCACGATAAATGGCCATACCGACAACACCGGTCCTGATGAACTTAACAAGCAGCTTTCGTTAAAAAGAGCGCAAAGCGTGATGGAATATTTTACTTCCCGCGGTGTGGCAGCAAGCCGGCTCGAAGTTAAAGGTTTTGGCAGCTCACTACCAATGGCCACAAACGAAACCCCGGAAGGCAAAAGGGCCAACCGGCGGGTTGAAATCCTGATGATAACCAAATAATAATAATAAAATTTTAAGACAGAAAAGCCGGGGCTAACTCCGGTTTTTTTATGCCAGGTATTTTCCTACAATGGGCATGCGGCGCCCCATGCCGAAAGCCTTTGGAGAAACCCTCAAAATCGGTGGCGTTTGATGACGCTTGTACTCGTTTGTGTTTACAAGCTTTAGTGTTTTCTTTACAACAGCTTCATCAAAACCCATTTCGATTAACTCTTTGGGACCTTGCCGCTGCTCGATATACTGGAAAAGAATTTTGTCGAGAATATCGTATTCAGGCAACGAATCGGAATCTTTCTGATCCGGTCTCAATTCGGCCGAAGGTGGTTTTGTAATGATGTTTTCGGGAATAATTTCCTTTTCGCTGTTAATATATCGCGCAAGCCCGAAAACCTCGGTTTTGTAAACATCTCCCAACACCGAAAGCCCGCCGCACATATCGCCGTACAGCGTTCCATAACCCACGGCGGCCTCACTTTTGTTGGAGGTGTTAAGCAAAATGTACCCGAATTTATTCGAAAGGGCCATCAATAAAACCCCGCGGATACGCGCCTGCAGGTTTTCCTCGGCAAGGCCAAAAGGCAAATCTTTAAAAATTGGTTTTAAAGCATGCTCAAAAGCCTGATAAGCCTCTTCGATACTGATAATTTCAGCCGGTGATCCCAGGTTTTCGATTAATGTTTTTGAATCATTCACCGAATGATCCGACGAAAACTGTGATGGCAACATCACCGAAAGTACATTTTCCCTGCCAAGCGCCTCAACAGCCAAAACCAGTGTCAGGGCTGAATCGATGCCTCCGGAAAGTCCAAGGATGGCTTTTGTAAAACCTAATTTCTGGAAATAGTTCCTGATTCCCATCACCAAAGCATCGCGAATCAGGCCGATCTTAATATTGTTGGCAGGATATTTTTCGATGGGTTTTGGTAACTTCGATGGCTCAAGGTTGTTCGTATCAAAAATCCGGAAATCTTCTTCAAAATAGCTCAACTCATCAATCAAAAGGCCATTTCCATCAATAACCTGCGAGCCTCCGTCAAAAAGCAACTCAGTTTGAGCGCCCACATGATTGACATAAAACAAAGGTATCCCGTACTTTTTTACATTTTTCTTTAAAATGCAATTCCTGGTTTGGTGCTGGTTGTAATTAAATGGCGAAGCAGCAATATTGATCATAAAATCAGGTTCCTGGCCGATGAGTTCATCCATCGGATTTACCGTGTACAAAGGGTCGTGGCCGATATTCCAGAGGTCTTCACAAATCGTAAGGGCAATTTTTGCGTCCTTGTATTCGATGATGCTGAATTTTTTATTGGGTTCAAAATAGCGGTATTCATCAAAAACATCATAATTCGGGAGCAGCGTTTTGTGCCTCACATTCCTAACTTTTCCATCTGCTAAAAAATAGGCAGAATTAAACAGGTTCTTGCCATGAAATTCGGGGTTTTTTGTTGGTGAACCAACGATTGCGGCAATGCCTTTGCATTTGGATGCAATATCGGTGATTGCCTGCTGGCATTTGTTGATGAAGTCGTCGAATTCCAGAAAGTCGCGCGGAGGATACCCGGAAACGGCTAACTCGGCAAAAACCACAAGATCGGCGCCATTTTCCTTAGCCTGCCTGATTGCAGTTTTTATCTTTTCGACATTACTTTCGAAATTACCAATATGATAATTTATTTGCGCCAGGGCAATTTTCATAAAAATCTCAATTAAAAAATGACTCCGAGGGTAATTTCGATGTAATGAGGCACAGCTTTTTGACTGATCATCGGATCAACGGTGTTATCGCCTTTCAGAATATTAGACAAACCATTAAAATAAGTTATCCCGGCTATGATAGATGTTGAATTATCGAGGTAATATTCGAGGCCTGCACCCAAAACCATCGATCCTTTAAACTGTGTGATTTCATCTGAAATGTTATGTTTTGAACTTTCGTTTTCGTAAATATTTCCAACCATGTAGGAAAATTCGTCCTGCGATTTGGCTTTAATATTTACACCGGCCGAAAAACCAATCTGCCCATAATACTGCATGCTGCCAAATTTATTGGTTTTCATTTTCAGCGTAAGCGGAATATCGATATAACGCAGGTTGTAGGTGCGATTCAGCGTCCCATCCACTAAAACGGTATCCTCACCAATGGTTTGCTGATGGGGATAATTTAATTTCCCGTTGATGTAACTCACGTTGAAGCCTGTGCCGAAGAAATAGTTTTCGGTGATTGTAAAATCGCTTACAAAACCCCACGAAAAACCGGGAACTGAGCCATCCATCTCATAACCATCCGAATCAGGCGAAATCCAGCCGACATTTGGAGCAACTTTTAACCCAAACCTGAATGGTTTTAATTGAGAAAATACCGGCTGTAAAGCAAACAAAATTCCAATAACCGCTAATAAAACTGACTTTTTCATAAAACTGACTTTTTTGAGTAGCCAGCAAAATTAATCAAACTGAAAGAGTAACAAATCGATTTCGTTAAAAACATCTATTTTCGTGGATTGTCAGAAGTTTCATGAAAAGAAAAGGCTGTTTTGGTGGCTAAACAGGTTTATTTTTTTAAAATAATTTTATCAGTCACGAAACTTGTTATTTTTGCTTACAAATCAATAAACATAAAATTTACAGATTATGAAAAAAATCACTTTTATTTTTATCCTGTTCATGGCATCAGGCTTTGCCTTTGGACAGTTTTCGATTGGACCAAAAATTGGGTTCAATACTTCAAAACTCACTACCGACCTTGATCAGATTGAATCAGATGCGTCGAGTAATTTTAACTTTGGTGTCTTCGTGCGGTTGGGCACTAAGATTTATTTACAGCCCGAAATCAATTGGTTAACATCAGGTGGTGTATATAAAAAACCGCAGATAGGCGATGTAAAACCCATCAAACAGGAAGTTGAAATGAAATCCATCGAGATTCCGGTGATTGTTGGTTGGAGGATTATTAATCTTGGCGTCGGAAACATCAGGGTTTTAGCCGGGCCATCTGCCACAATCGTAACAAATTCAACTGTTTCGACATCCGATCCGGATAATTTTATTAATCCTATCAAAGAATCTGATATCGAAGACATGCTCTGGGGATTTAATATTGGCGCTGGTGCAGATATTTTAATGTTTACCCTGGATATCAGGTATCAGATGGGACTTAATGAAGTAATTCAGGAAGTTGAAGGCTTCAGTTTCAATTCGAAGAATAACATGTTTGCTGTTTCTTTGGGCTGGAAAATCTTGTAACAAGCTTCCAGCGATTTAAAGTTGACAAAATATGATTAAAATGCCGGCGTTTATGCAACGTTGGCATTTTTT
>CAYOWJ010000025.1:0-2222 GCA_964407625.1 uncultured Lentimicrobiaceae bacterium | reverse complement strand
GCTTTCAAACGCTATAAATTTTACTTCCCCGAAATCGGTTTACCCAATGTGTTTTCTTACGTTTCGGGGCTTTCGTACGAATATCCTGTTCAGTTTTATGCCGGTGATATGATCGTTGCCCTGGATATGTATCTCGGCAACGGTTTTACCGAATACCGCCGGATGGGTTTACCGCTCTATAAAATCGAAAGGATGAACAAGGATTTCCTGGTTCGCGATTGCATCAACGAAATGTATTTTTATACTTATCTCGAAAAACCGGGTAAAAACGTCCTTCAAAAAATGATTGGCGAAGGCAAACGGCTCTATTTTCTCGATGCCATGCTCCCGAAAACTCCCGACAATATTAAAATCGGTTACCCCGAACAAAAACTCAACTGGTGCCAGGAAAATGAAAGTAAAATCTGGGCTTTCATGATTGAGAACGATTTGATTTTTTCGTCGGATATGCTGGTTATCCGTAAGTTTTTTACCGATGGCCCGTATTCTCATTCATTTTCTTCTGAATCGCCAGCCAGATTAGGCGAATGGCTTGGCTGGCAAATCGTAAGGGCTTACATGAACAAAAATCAGGAAGTCACTCTTCAGCAACTTTTGTTGGAAGAAGACGATCAGAAAATACTTACCAACTCCCGCTACAAGCCCAAAAAATAGCTGTTTTTCGCCTTTCGGGAAAATTCCAATCAAAATATTTTTACGAAAAACTCCTACTAAATTACTTAATTGGTATCTTGCACCACTAATTAAGTCCCTTGCCCCATGTTAGTAAAAACTTATGGAAGTGCCATTCACGGAGTAAACGCGATCACGATCACGGTTGAAGTAAATATCGACCAGGGCGTCAATTTTTTCCTTGTCGGTTTGCCCGACAGCGCCGTTAAAGAAAGTCATCAGCGCATCGAAGCAGCCTTAAAAAACACAGGCTACCGCATTCCAGGAAAAAAAATTGTGGTCAACATGGCGCCGGCCGACTTCCGGAAGGAAGGCTCGGCCTACGACCTGACCATTGCCATGGGAATTCTTGCTGCCAGCGGTCAAATCCTTCCCGAGCACGTGGGCAAATACATTATCATGGGCGAAATGTCGCTCGACGGGACTTTGCAGCCCATCAAAGGCGCGTTGCCCATCGCCATCGAAGCCCGCAAGCAGGGTTTTAAAGGCTTTATCCTACCCAAGCAAAATGCCCGTGAAGCCGCCATTGTAAACGATCTTGAAGTTTATGGCGTGGAATCCGTTAAAGAAGTCATTGATTTTTTTAATGGCGAAATCGAATTAACCCGCATCATCATTGATACACGGGCTGAATTTTATGCCAGCTTAAACGAATACGAATTTGATTTTTCGGATGTAAAAGGCCAGGAAAATATTAAACGGGCACTCGAAATTGCCGCAGCCGGTGGGCATAACGCGATTCTCATAGGACCGCCGGGTTCAGGAAAAACCATGTTGGCAAAGCGATTACCTTCAATTTTACCTCCGCTTAATTTGCATGAAGCCCTCGAAACCACAAAAATCCATTCGGTGGCCGGTAAGATGAGCCGCGATTCTTCGCTGATTTCAATCCGGCCTTTCAGAAGTCCTCACCACACGATTTCGGACGTGGCCCTCGTGGGCGGGGGCAGCAATCCGCAGCCCGGCGAAATTTCGCTGGCGCACAACGGCGTATTATTTTTGGATGAACTACCCGAATTTAAACGCACGGTGCTTGAGGTTTTGCGTCAGCCGCTCGAAGACCGTGTAATCACCATTTCGAGGGCGAGGTTTGCCGTTGAATATCCTTCGAGTTTTATGCTGATTGCCGCCATGAATCCTTGCCCGTGCGGGTATTACAACCATCCCGAGATAGATTGTGTTTGCGGGCCGGGAATCGTGCAGAAATATCTGAACAAAATTTCGGGGCCACTGCTCGACAGAATTGACATTCATGTGGAGGTTGTGCCGGTTCCTTTCCGCGAACTGGCCGATGCACGGACTTCTGAAAAAAGTGAAAAAATAAGGGAACGGGTTGTTGAAGCCCGCAAAATCCAGGAGGAGCGTTACCGCGAAAACAAAGGCGTTTACTGCAATGCGCAGATGTCATCCAAGCTGATGCGGCAAATCTGTAAAATTGATGATGCCGGCATGACGCTACTTAAAAATGCCATGGAAAAACTCAATCTTTCAGCCCGTGCCTACGACCGTATTTTAAAGGTTGCGCGCACCATCGCCGACCTTGATGCCAG
>CAYOWJ010000024.1:10532-22205 GCA_964407625.1 uncultured Lentimicrobiaceae bacterium | reverse complement strand
AAGATTTTTTCGAAAAAATCTATCAAAAGGAAAAAATTCTTGGCATTTTATGCCGTCAATATTTTATCGATATTGGAATTCCATCTGATTACAAAAGGGCGCAGCATGACTTTACGCAGTTTGAATATTTCTAAGGAATGGACCTTGTTTCTCGATCGCGACGGAGTTATCAATCATCGTTTGGTTGACGATTACGTAAAAACATGGGAAGACTTCAGATTTCTTGATGGCGTTTTGGAAGCCATGGAAACTTTTAATCAGATTTTCGGAAAAATTGTTGTTGTAACCAACCAGCAAGGTGTTGGCAAAGGTTTGATGAAAGCCGAAACACTTGACGAAATTCACCGAATGATGATTTTGGAAGTGAACGATCATGGTGGCCGGATTGATAAAATTTATTATTGCCCTGATTTAAGGGCCTCCGGAAGTTTTAACCGCAAGCCTCAGGTGGGGATGGGCTTGAAGGCAAAAAAAGATTTCTCACAAATAAACTTTAAAAAATCAATTATGGCCGGCGATTCATTAAGCGACATGAAATTTGGAAAAAGTTTAAAAATGACTACTGTCTGGATTTCGCCCGACCTTTCGCAGCCAGGAAAATATCCAAAGTTGATCGATTTTGCCTTTGACAGTCTGTCGTTATTTTCTAAAAATTTATAGAACATTTTTTGGGTTATCAGGTTAGCGTTTTTTAACTTACAAGTACTTTTTCTTAATTAAATCATTTTCAGTGACACCATTCGTAATTCTTTTGGTTTTTGTTGCCTACACAGCTTTAATGTTTATCGTTACCTGGATAACTTCGCGCAAAGCAACAAACGAAGGTTTTTATATCGGAAACAAGGCATCGCCATGGTATGTGGTGGCCTACGGCATGATTGGCGCTTCACTTTCAGGAGTGACATTTATGTCAGTTCCCGGTTGGGTTGGCCAAACCCAGTTTAGTTATCTGATGGTTGTTTTTGGCTACCTGGTGGGTTATTTTATAATAGCCACCGTGCTTTTGCCACTTTATTACCGGCTAAACCTAACATCGATTTATTCGTACCTTGAACAACGTTTCGGGTTCTGGAGTTACAAAACCGGGTCATTTTTTTTCCTGATATCCCGTACAATCGGAGCATCTTTCAGGATGTTTTTGGTTGTAAATGTTTTACAAATCTTCATTTTCGATGCCTGGAATATTCCTTTTTGGGTAACAGTAGCCATTTTTATTACGCTCATCCTGCTTTATACTTTTAAAGGTGGGATAAAAACGATCATCTGGACTGATACGCTGCAAACAACTTTTATGCTCGCTGCCGTTGTCTTGTCGGTAATTTTGATCTCAAACCAATTGGATTTTGGTTTTACCGGGCTTATCCGGAAAGTTGCTGCTAGCGATTATTCAAATGTGGTAGTTTGGGACTGGCACGATAAAAGGTTTTTTCTGAAACAGTTTTTGAGCGGAACTTTTATTGCCATCGTCATGACAGGGCTTGACCAGGAAATGATGCAGAAAAATCTGAGTTGTAAAACCCTAAAGGATGCCCAAAAAAACATGTTTACTTTCAGCATCACCCTGGTTTTTGTAAACTTCCTTTTCTTGGTTCTCGGGGCATTTTTATACATTTATGCAAGCACAAAAGGCATCGGGCTTCCTCAGCGTTCCGATGATCTTTTCCCGATTCTTGCCCTTAATTATCTTGGCCCCATTGCCGGGTTGGTTTTTATGATCGGATTAATTTCAGCAGCTTATCCAAGTGCTGATGGCGCTTTAACATCGTTAACAACAGCATTTAGCATCGATTTTCTTGGTCTGAAAAAGAAAGATCATCTTAGCGAAAAAAGAAAAACACAGATACGGCAAATCGTTCATGTAGGTTTTGCTTTTGTGCTGCTTGGTGTGATTATCATTTACAGAGCCATAAACGATCAGGCAGTTATTGATAAGCTTTTTACAATTGCCGGATACACCTATGGCCCTTTACTCGGACTTTACGCTTTTGGACTTTTTACGAAGTTTAACGTAAAAGACCGCTGGGTGCCGGTAATTGCAGTTTTGTCGCCTGTAATTTGTTATTTCGTCAGCGATTATTCGGCAGTTTGGTTCAATGGCTATAAATTTGGCTTTGAATTGCTGATTTTAAACGGAGCACTTACATTTGGAGGACTTTTGGCGTTTAGCAGGAAAAGCAACCCAGGTTTATCAAAACCTTGAATTTGAATACTTTAATAAGTTTGTAAACGATAAACTTTACTTTGTTTAAGGAATATTAAGACTTTAAGAAATTGCGACAGGAGAATCATCTCTATTTTCGCTAATGAATTTCGATTAATCAAATTAATAAAAAAGCAAATATGTTAAGAAAAAAAGCACTCGAAATTGTTTCGACACGAACACCGGCAAAAGCAAATATCCCTCACGGGAAAATTTCGGAATATTTTGGTGAACTTACTTTTAATGAGACGGCTATGCGTGAATATCTCACTGCTGAGGCCTACGAAAAGGTTACTAATGCAATCACCAAAGGCGAAAAAATCGAACGCAAAATTGCCGATCAGATCGCAGCTTCGTTAAAAGCCTGGGCAATTACAAAAGGAGCTACCCATTACACACACTGGTTTCATCCGCTAACCGGCGCTACTGCCGAGAAGCATGATGCTTTTATTAATCCTGTAAAAGGTGGAAAAGCAATCGAAAACTTCCAGGGAACCCAGCTTATCCAGCAGGAACCCGATGCTTCAAGCTTTCCAAGTGGCGGAATCCGCAATACTTTCGAAGCTCGCGGTTACACCGCCTGGGATCCTACTTCACCAGCTTTTATTTTAGAAAGCACCTTGTGTATTCCAACGATTTTTGTTTCGTACACCGGCGAAGCACTCGATTATAAAACCCCGCTGCTCAAATCGCTTACTGCCGTAGATAAAGCAGCAACTGCTGTTTGCAATTATTTTGATAAAGATGTTACCAAAGTTATTGCCACCCTGGGTTGGGAGCAGGAATATTTCCTGGTTGATTCGGCATTGTACAATTCCCGTCCCGATTTAATCCTGACCGGACGTACCGTTTTTGGCCACTCATCTGCAAAGGATCAACAGCTTAGCGATCACTATTTTGGAACCATCCCGGCAAGGGTGATGGAATTTATGAAGGAATTTGAGTACGAAGCCCATCGTTTGGGAATTCCGGTAAAAACCCGGCATAACGAAGTTGCTCCGAATCAATTTGAATGTGCCCCGGTTTATGAAGAAGCTAACCTTGCCGTTGATCACAATCAATTGTTAATGCACCTCATGAAAAGGGTTGCAACAAGTCATCATTTTGTAGTTTTACTTCACGAAAAACCATTCGCAAAAGTTAACGGTTCAGGTAAACACAACAACTGGGCGCTCGCTACAAATACAGGCATAAATTTGCTTTCGCCGGGAAAAGACCCAAAATCCAACCTGCGATTCTTAACTATTTTGGTAAATATTTTAAAAGCTGTTCACACCCATGCCGATTTAATCCGGTCTTCAATAGCTTCAGCATCAAACGACCACCGGCTTGGAGCTAATGAAGCGCCTCCTGCAATTATTTCAGCATTTATCGGAACCCAGCTTACCAAAGTTATCAACGAACTCGAGAGTCTTGGCACAGTTGCTAAAGACAATAAATTCGATCTGAACCTTAATATTCCAAAAATTCCTGAAATTTTGCTCGACAACACCGACAGAAACAGGACATCACCATTTGCATTTACCGGCAATAAATTCGAGTTTAGGGCGGTAGGGTCATCTTCAACGTGCTCAAAAGCCATGACACCACTAAATCTAATCATGGCCGATCAGCTTTTAAAATTTAAAGCTGAAGTTGATGCACTCATCGAAAAGAAAATGAAAAAGCAGGATGCCATTTTACATGTGCTGCAGAGATACATAAAAGAATGTAAAGCAGTACTTTTCGAAGGCAACTCTTATGGTGAAGAATGGGCTGCTGAAGCTGAAAAACGTGGTTTATCCAACATCAAAAATACTCCTGATGCGCTGATTAAAGGGCTTTCGGAACAAACCATTGCGCTTTACGAAGCCCACGGAATATTGACCAAACGCGAAATGCTGGCCCGTCATGAAATTAAAATGGAAAAATACACGATGCAAATCCAGATCGAATCACGGGTTATCGGCGATCTTGCGACTAATCATGTAATTCCGGTGGCAATCCAGTATCAGAATATTCTTATCGAAAATGTTAGAGGATTAAAAGAAGTACTCGACACCAAATCATTCGTCAAGCTTTCGAAGAACCAACTGCAATCCATTAAAGATATTTCGGAGCATATTTCCGAAATCAGAGATAACGTAAACAAAATGATTGAGGAGCGCAAAATCGCCAACAAAATTGAGGATATGCAGGAACAGGCGCTGGAATACAACAAAAAAGTACTTCCTTATTTTGATATTATCCGCTACCATGTTGATAAACTCGAACTGCTTGTTGATGATAAACTCTGGCCATTACCAAAATATCGCGAGCTCTTATTTTTGAAATAGTACTTTTAAAAAGGACAATAAAAAGACCGGGAAATGATGTTTTCCCGGTTTTTCTTTATCAAGCCATTTTGTTTTTCTATTTTTACCCAAAATTTAAAATCTTTATGAAAAAAGGCGCTTCAATGCTTGTAGTTTTTGTTCTTTTGATAGGAACAATCCAGGCCCAAATCAATGTTTATCAGGTAAATTCGACAACTAAGCCATCCGAAAAATATGGTATTTTTTATACGCTTCCGCGAACGATATTAAAAGTTGATGTTGTGGTAAAAGCCACCGACAATATCAAAGGCCCGTTGTCGGATCTGGCCGAAAAATATGTTGGAGTTAAAGATGCCATAAAGTTCGATTTTACCTCCTATGAAATTGAAGACGTGCATGTATTGCCAGTACCGGAGCCTGATCCTGATCAGGTTTATTTTGTCGAAATGATCGCAAAATCAGGAAAAAATGCCGGTGCCGTCAGCCTCCGGTTTAATGAGGCCGGATTCCTTTGTTCGACATTTGAAGCTCAAAAAGACCAAAATGTTGTCGAAATCGATAAACAAATAATTTTTACTGAGGAGCGCAAATCGGATGCACCTGAATTGTACCAATTTCAGGCTTTTGGAAATATTAAAGCTAAAATTGATACGATTATCCGAAAAGTAACGGTTGATACTGCCATCATCCAAAAATATATTTTCAGGGCACGAACCACCGAGAAAACTGATGAAGAACTGGCTTCTGAGATTCTTGGAAAAATCCAGGCCCTGCGTGATTCAAAGTACAAATTGCTGACAGGTTTCCAGGAAATTCCCTACGAACCAGCCACCATCCAATACATGCATCAGCAGTTGGAAAAGCAGGAAAACGAGTACCTTGCAATGTTTTGCGGAAAATCGGTGACGAGTTATCTGCGTTACTCCTTTTATTACACGCCAGGCTTGGAAACGGAAAATGGTGAAATTTCAATGTTCCGGTTTTCGAAAAACAGCGGCATCAGCCCTGTGTTAAGTAATTCGGGTGAAATAGTCAAACTCCGTATCGAACCGAATGGGTTTTCAAAAGTTACGGGAAACTTTTCGCCAATAGAAACCAAACATGAACAACCAAAAGGTTTCTTTTATCGCATCCCTGAAAAGGCAAATGTGATAATTACCCTCGAAAATGACAAACTTTTTAATAAACCCATCACTGTCAACCAACTGGGAATTGTAAAAAACTTACCGGCTGACCAGCTAAAAGTTGAATTTATTCCTGAAACCGGCGGAATAAAATCAGTTCATTTTGATTGAAAAGCCCAGTCTCAAAAAGTGCCGTAAATTTTGACAAATGTGGCTAAAGCCACGATTATCACGTATATCAATTGCCCCGACCTTAAGGTCGGGGCAATTGAAAACCAACTACTTACTGGGCTTTAGCCCAAAATCAAATGTTTTTAGAATGAACTCATTGATAATAAACTTGTAAACCAAAAAACGGAAAGCTTTAGTAAGTAATGGTGTATTCGTAAGATTCACCGGCTGGTTTTTCTGTTTTTTTGGTTGCTGTTGCTTCTGGTTTTGATTTAGCGGTGTATTCAAATTGAATTTCAGGGGCTTTTGGTAATTTGAAGTTGATGCGGGTACGCATGGTGGCCACAACGCGCAAACCACGGTTTTTTGCTTTCTCATAGCTCATCAGCTTAATCACTCTGATGGCTTCTTCATCGCAACCAAAACCAAGGCCTTTTGTAACCTGAACCTCGATTATATTTCCCATTCCATCAACACGATACATCACATAAACAGCACCTTCAATCTTTTTGTCGAAGGCCTCTTTCGGGTATTTCAGATTTTTTTTTACGAACTCCTGAAAAGCCTCTTTGCCACCCGGATATTTGGGTAATTTTAAAAATTTCGGATCTTTTTTATTTTCCATGATAAGTTTGATAAAGCGGTTCAAAATTAGATAAAATTTATACTTTTGCTTAAATTCATTAACAATCTTATTTTCATTTTCCAAACATCCGGAATAAAAATTACTAACCTAAATAATTTAACAGATGATTGATTTTTCATTAACTCCTCAACAAGAAGCTATTCGGGCGAGATACAGGGATTTTGCTGAACGCGTAATAATTCCAAACCGCCTGAAATACGACAAATTAGCCGAATTTCCCTGGGAAATCATTAAACAAGCCTACAAAGAAGGAATGATGAACGGTCCTGTTCCAGTTCAATTTGGAGGAAAAGGCTACTCGATTATGGATAGCGCACTTTCGAGCGAAGAATTGGGCGCCGGTTGTATCGGTATTGGAATTTGTATTGACGCAAATACGCTTGCACTCACACCGCTTTTGCTTGCCGCTGACGAAACCCAGCAAAAAAAATTCTTTGGCCTGATCAACGAAATTCAAGGTGTGGCCGCCTATTGCCTCACCGAACCTAACGCCGGCTCCGACGTGCAGGGAATCAGGTCGCAGGCTATCCGGAAAGGTGATAAATTCATTTTAAACGGGCATAAAAGATTTATTACCAATGGAGAAGTAGCTGCATTTCACACCGTTTTTGCAATTACCGATCCTGAAAAAGCTTCAAGAAGTCTTACTGCTTTTGTGGTGCCGACAAACCTTCCGGGCATCGAAATTAAACCACACCTCGAAAAAATGGGGCAAAAAGCTTCAGTACAAAATGAGATTATTTATCGTGATGTTGAAGTTCCTGCCGAAAATATGTTAGGTCGCGAAGGCACCGGTTTTATCATTGCCATGAAAACTTTCGACCGTACGCGCACCGGAGTTGCTGCTTTAAGTATCGGAAATGCACGTGCTGCCTACGAAACCTCGATGGAATGGGCAAAAAACCGAATTCAGTTTGGAAAACCAATCGCTGCAAACCAGGCCATAGGTTTTATGCTTGCCGACATGGCCACCGAAATTGAAGCCGCCCGAATGTTGACCTGGCACGCTGCCTGGGCTTATGATACCGGACAAAAATCGGCATCAAGGCTTTCGGCCATGTCAAAATTATATGCTTCGGATGTTGCCATGCGCGTAACCACCGATGCTGTTCAGGTTATGGGTGGTGATGGCTATTCGACAGATTTTGCTGTCGAAAAAATGATGCGTGATGCAAAACTCTGTCAGATTTACGAAGGAACCAACCAGGTTCAAAGAATTGTAATTTCGAAAAGTATTTTAAAACAATAGAAGCATCAGGCTTGTGGCGCAAGCACTGTGGTAAAAACCATTAAAAAAAGGGGACTAATCGTCCCCTTTTTTAATTCTTAAAATCAAGCGTTTATCCTGATTATTTAAAATCGTACTTATTGTCTTCGATCAGTTTTGCAGCAATCCGTCTTCTGGCAGCTTTGATATTTATTGGAGCAACCTTTGTAAGATCGTCGATATAACCGGTCAATTTTTCATAGTGCTCGCCTTCTGCAAATGAATTGATGGCATCAAAACCACTTTTCCTGATAATGCCGGCAGCATCATAAATAAAAACATCAACAATATCTTTATAAATTTGAACTGCTTCAGCTCCTCTCATGCCTTCTAATTTTTCGATTCTCAGTAAAGATGATTCGGCAGGATAAATCTGCATGATGATATCAGAAACGTTAAAGAGGATTTCCTGTTCGCTGGTGAGATTTCTCTGGAAAGTCTCCGAAACAGTCCCAAGCATCAGCAAAGCAGCTTTTTTAAAGTTACGGATATAGTATTTTTTCTCACCATAATAATCCGTAGGAATTGCGACTTCTTGTTTATTTTCGAGTTCTTTTAAAATTGAATGCGAATATCTTGAAACATCAAAACCTTCTTTTAGTGCTTTTTTAATTGTGGTGTCAACAACCAGCATGCGGTTAATTTCGTTGGTTCCTTCAAAAATCCTGTTAATCCTCGAATCCCGGTAAGCTCTGTCAACGGGTGTTTCCGACGAAAATCCCATACCACCAAAAATCTGAACGGCTTCATCAACAATAAAATTCAGCGATTCGGAACCGAATACTTTTAAGAAGGCAGCTTCGATGGCATATTGTGCAATTCCATCAATTGAAGCTTTTCCTTTTTCGTAACCTTGTTCTTTTAAAGAAGCAATAACGTGATCGATATTATCGCTGACCCGGTAAACAGATGATTCGGTGACCCAGGTTTTGATAACCTGCTCTGCAAGTTTATGCTGGATTGCACCAAAACTCGAAATTCGTGTGCCGAATTGTTTCCGTTCGTTGGCATAGTTTACTGATTGGGTTATTGCGCGTTTTGCTGCTCCAAGCACTGTTCCGCCTAATTTTATACGTCCCATGTGCAAAATGCTTAAGGCAATTCTAAAGCCTTCGCCTCTTTTGCCGAGTAAATTTTCGACAGGAACTTTGCAATCATTAAAAAATATTTGAACTGTTGAGGAACCTTTAATTCCCATTTTCTTTTCTTCAGGGTTAAACTTAATGCCCGGAAACTCACGCTCAACAAGAAAAGCACTCAAAACCCTGTCGTTGTCGATCTTTGCGAAAACCGTGAGCAAATCTGCAAAACCTCCATTTGTGATCCACATTTTCTGGCCGTTGAGGAGATAATGTTTCCCATCTTCGGTTAAAACAGCATTGGTTTTTCCTGAATTAGCATCTGAGCCGGCATTAGGTTCAGTTAAGCAATAAGCCGAGGTAAGTTCACCGGTTGCCAGGCTTGGCAGATATTTACTTTTTTGCTCAGCATTGCCATAATAAACTATTGGCAATGAACCAATCCCGGTGTGAGCAGAGTAAGCTACCGAAAATGAGTAACCAGCGCCCATGTATTCACTTGCCAGCATCGAGGTAACAAATGTCTGATCAAAACCATCATACTCTTCAGGAACCGAAATTCCCAGCAATCCAAGTTCGCCGGCTTTCTTTAGAAGACCCTTCATCAAACCTTCTTCCTGGCTGTCGATGTTATCGAGGATCGGATAAACCTCCTGCTCGAGAAAGCCTGCGCAGGTATCGGCAATCATTAACTGTTCCTCTGTAAATTCTTCAGGAATAAAAATATCATTTGCTTCTGTTTCTTTGATAAGAAATTCTCCGCCTTTTAAAATGTTGTCTCTTGCCATTATTTTGATTTTTTTTACGAAATTGGCGGCAAAGATAAGAATGTTTTATTTTTGGAAATCCTGAAAAATCAATTCTGAAGCAAATTATGAGCAGACATAAAAATGGCCGTATTAAAAGTATTCATTTTCAATTTACTGAAAAAAGAAAGCTTTGAATACGGCCTTTAAACTCAGGAAGGAAGCTGCGTTAATTCCTTTTCGTGAGTAATAATCTTAATATCTAATTCTTCCTGATCTTTAACGTAATTCACACTGATCAGGTCACTTTCATGAATCTTGGTTTTAATGATTTCCTCGGCCAGCGGGTCTTCAACATATTTTTGAATGGCACGCTTCAGCGGTCTTGCACCAAATTGGGCATCCCAGCCTTTTTCGACGATAAAATCCTTGGCATCTTCCGAAACTTCGATTTGATAGCCCAATTCGTTGATGCGTTTATAAAGATGCTTAAGTTCGATATCGATGATTTTATGGATGCTTTCACGCTCGAGCGAATCAAAAATCACCACATCATCAATTCGGTTTAAAAATTCAGGTGCGAAAGTCTTTTTAAGTGCATTTTCGATGACGCCCTGAGCATGTTTGTTTTTGGATTCGGTTTTGGCACTAGTGTTAAAACCAACTCCACTTCCAAAGTCTTTTAACTGCCGCGATCCAATATTTGAAGTCATGATGATGATTGTATTTTTAAAATCAATCCTTCGTCCAAGGCTGTCAGTTATTAAACCATCATCCAAAACCTGCAGCAGCAGGTGATAAACATCAGGGTGGGCCTTTTCGATTTCATCCAAAAGTACAATTGAATAAGGCTTCCGGCGAACTTTTTCGGTAAGCTGGCCTCCTTCTTCATAGCCAACATAGCCTGGAGGCGCTCCTACGAGACGCGATACGGAAAACTTCTCCATGTATTCGCTCATGTCGATTCGTACCAATGCATCTTCAGAATCAAAAAGATATTTGGCTAAAACTTTGGCAAGATGGGTTTTTCCAACTCCGGTGGGACCAAGAAAGATGAAACTTCCGATTGGTTTATTCGGATCTTTGAGGCCGGCACGATTTCGGCGAATGGCTTTAACTACTTTGCTGATAGCCTCATCCTGCCCAACAACTGATCCCTGAAGTTCGGTTTCCATCTTTATCAGCCGGTTACCTTCAGTCTGGGCAATGCGTTTAACAGGCACACCAGTCATCATGGCAACAACTTCGGCAACATTTTCTTCATTTACAATTTCACGATTGATACGTGAATCCTCTTCCCACTTTCTTTTTTCCAGATCAAGCTCTTCCTGAAGTTTCCGTTCGATATCTCTGAACCTGGCAGCTTCTTCAAATTTTTGGCTCCCAATGGCTTTCGATTTTTCACCTTTAACTTCCTCGATCCTGTTTTCGATTTGAATTATTCTGCTTGGAACGTGCATGTGTGTAATGTGAACCCTGCTGCCGGCTTCATCCAGCGCATCAATGGCCTTGTCGGGCAAATATCTGTCGCTGATGTAGCGCGCTGTGAGGGTAACGCAGGCTTTGATAGCTTCATCGGTATATTTTACAAGGTGGTGGTCTTCATATTTTTCTTTGATATTATGAAGGATTTCAGTGGTTTCATCGATGGTTGTGGGATCGACTAAAATTTTCTGAAACCGTCGCTCAAGTGCGCCGTCTTTTTCGATGTATTGCCTGTACTCATCTAGTGTGGTAGCTCCAACACACTGGATTTCACCCCGTGCAAGCGCTGGTTTAAACATATTGGAGGCATCAAGAGATCCTGATGCATTGCCTGCGCCAACGATGGTATGAATTTCATCGATGAACAAAATGATGTTTGGATTTTTCTCCAGTTCATTTAAAACAGCCTTCATCCGTTCCTCAAATTGCCCGCGATATTTGGTACCAGCAACCAAAGAGGCAAGATCAAGTGTTACAATCCGTTTATTGAATAACGCCCTCGAAACCTTTCTGTTAACAATACGCAGCGCAAGGCCCTCAGCAATAGCAGATTTCCCTACACCAGGTTCACCAATAAGAATAGGGTTGTTTTTTTTGCGGCGGCTGAGAATTTGTGCAATTCGCTCCAATTCCTTTTCACGGCCAACAATTGGGTCTAATT
>CAYOWJ010000024.1:0-10432 GCA_964407625.1 uncultured Lentimicrobiaceae bacterium | reverse complement strand
AGAATTTGTGCAATTCGCTCCAATTCCTTTTCACGGCCAACAATTGGGTCTAATTTTCCTTCTTCGGCTGATTTTGTTAGGTCACGACCAAAGTTGTCGAGTACTGGTGTTTTTGATTTTGATTCGCCGGGTTTTTTGCTTTGTTTGCTAAAACCCCTTCCTTCATCAAAATCATCCTCCATCTGACCGCCTGGAAATTCATCTTTTGGATCAGGTTTTATTTCTGGTAATTCTTCTTTTTCCATATCGCTGTTGGTCATAATTGCCTGAAGTTCTTCTTTAACACTATCGTAATCAACGCCGTAACTACTAAAAGTACGGGTAACCACATTGTCTTCATCTTTTAGAATGGCCAACAATAAATGTTCGGTGCCAATCAATTCGCTGTTGTACAATTTGGCTTCGAGGTAGGTTAATTTTAAAGCTCTTTCGGCTTGTTTAATTAAAGGTATGTTTTCAAGTTTTTTACTTCCGGGGACAAAATTGGTTACAATCGAGCGCTCGATTGCTTTTTTGTATTCCTGCAGATCAACCCCCAAATAATTTAGTATTTGTATTGCCAATCCTTCTCCTTCACGAAGAATGCCTAAAATCAGATGTTCAACGCCTATGTAATCGTTGCCTAATCTAACGGCTTCTTCACGACTGAAGGTAAGTACATCTTTAACTCGCTGTGAAAATTTAGCTTCCATTATTTTTGAGTTGTTAGTATCAGTTTTGCGGTGATCAAATAACGTTCCAACAATTTATTTAGTTTAAAACCTTGCATTTAGCGCCAGTCTTTAAATAATTGATTAAAAATCTGTTTTTCCCGGCATTTTACGCATCGAAATTAACAAGAAATCCTAATCATTGTTCAGTTGCAAAATTAATCTGAAAAATCATGACCAATCACATCAAATCCCCATTTTATCAACATTTTCATGTTAGTTAATTAATGATTTTTACAAGCTTTGGTAAAGATAAAATTTGTACTTTTGTTTTTTAAAAATTCATTTTGTAAATAATTAAAATTGAATAAGTTAGCAGATGGATAACATGCAGGAAGGCGAAAAAATAGTTAAAGTCAATATCGAAAACCAAATGAAATCGGCATACATTGATTATTCAATGTCGGTTATTGTTTCGAGGGCTTTACCAGATGTCAGGGATGGATTAAAACCGGTACATCGCAGAATTTTATTTGGAATGTTGGATTTGGGCGTACTCTCCAACCGTCCGTATAAAAAATCTGCCAGAATAGTGGGGGAAGTGCTCGGAAAATATCATCCCCACGGCGATACTTCTGTTTATGATGCAATGGTTAGAATGGCTCAGCCATGGTCGTTGAGATATCCATTAGTTGACGGACAAGGAAACTTTGGCTCCATTGACAATGACAGTCCGGCAGCCATGCGATACACCGAAGCAAGACTCCGCAAAATTGCTGAGGAAATGCTCGAAGATATTAACAAGGATACCGTTGATTTTCAGTTAAATTTTGATGATTCCCTCGAAGAACCTACAGTTTTACCAGCCAAAATCCCCAATCTTTTAATTAATGGCGCATCGGGTATTGCTGTCGGAATGGCCACAAATATGCCGCCACATAATCTTACCGAAGTAATTAACGGCACAATTGCCTACATCGAAAATCATGATATTACGATTGAGGAATTAATGCAATACATCAAAGCCCCTGACTTTCCGACAGGTGGAATAATTTATGGTTATGAAGGTGTTAAAGAAGCATTTGAAACCGGCCGTGGAAGAATTGTCATGCGTGGCGAATCAACGATCGAAATTTCTCCTTCGGGAAGAGAACACATCATTGTGACGTCTATTCCTTATCAGGTCAATAAAGCAGAAATGATAAAAAAAACTGCTGATTTGGTAAATGATAAAAAAATAGAAGGAATTGTTGACATCAGGGATGAATCCGACAGAAATGGAATCAGGATCGTTTATGATCTTAAAAAAGATGCGATTACAAACGTTGTTCTTAACAAGCTTTATCAATACACAGCTCTGCAAACTTCTTTCAGCGTTAATAACATTGCGCTTGTCCATGGACGTCCGATGCAACTTAACCTGAAAGATATCATCAGGCATTTTGTTGACCATCGTCATAAAGTCGTTATCAGACGCACTGAATACGATTTAAGAGAGGCACTAAAAAGGGCACATATTTTAGAAGGTTTACTCATCGCCCTCGACCATCTTGATGAAGTTATTGCACTCATCCGCCGTTCGTTAACTCCTGATGAAGCAAAAGAAGGATTAATGCAAAGTTTTAATTTGAGCGAAATTCAGAGTAAAGCAATCCTGGAGATGCGTTTGCAGCGGCTCACTGGCCTGGAACGTGATAAAATCAGGGCAGACTACGAAGAATTGATGAAAAGAATTGAATATTTCAAAGAAATTTTGCAGAATGAAACCTTAAGAATGGAAATCATCAAAGAAGAACTCCGCACCATTCGGGAGAAATTCTATGATGAACGAATGACAAAAATTGAATATTCAGCAAGCGATTTCAGGATTGAAGACACCATCGCCGATGAAGATGTTGTAGTTACGATTTCGCACATGGGTTATATAAAACGCACACCTTTAACTGAATACCATGTTCAAAACCGCGGTGGGAGAGGGGCAAAAGGAACAACTACAAGAGACGAAGATTTCCTTGAATACCTGTTTATTGCTTCCAACCATAATTATATGTTGTTCTTCACCGAAAAAGGAAAGTGTTTCTGGCTAAGAGTCTTCGAAATCCCCGAAGGCACCAAAGCTTCCAAGGGCAGAGCCATTCAAAACCTTATAAACATTGAGCCTGTTGATAAAGTCAGAGCCTTTATCAACACAAAAGATCTAAAGGACGATGATTACATCAACAATAACTTCATCATTCTCGCTACCAGTAAAGGGATTATTAAGAAAACATCTTTGGAAGCATATTCCCGTCCTCGTCAGAATGGAATAAACGCAATAAATATCAGAGAAGGAGATATGCTGCTTGAAGCACGTCTGACAAACGGCGAAAGTGAAATGATTATGGCTTTACGTTCAGGCCGGGCAATTCGTTTTAACGAAACCAGAGTTCGCCCGATGGGCCGCAATGCCTCGGGAGTCAGAGGAATTACACTATCGCACGATAAGGATGAAGTTATTGGGATGATTTGTCTCGAAAATCCTGATTATGATGTGCTTGTTGTATCAGAAAACGGATACGGGAAACGATCAAAATTAGATGATTATCGTGTAACTAACCGTGGCGGAAAAGGTGTAAAAACACTGAATATCACCGAAAAAACCGGAGAGTTAATAGCCATAAAAAATGTAATGGACAACGACGACCTGATGATTATCAATAAATCTGGATTGACCATTCGGCTTGCAGTTTCTGGTTTAAGAGTGATGGGTCGCGCAACGCAGGGTGTACGTCTGATAACTTTGCGTGGTGAAGATTCCATAGCAGCAGTAGCAAAAGTAGAAGTTGAAGTTGAAGTCGAAGAGGAAATCAATGATATTCAAGATGAAAATGTTGATTTTATTGGAGATGACAACATCGACGAATCTGGCAATGAGTAATCTGATGAATTGATGGAATTTAGCGAAAAAACAGAAAAAGTTTTTATAGATTATTTCAATTTAATACATTTGCAGCGGTAACTAAAAATGTTTTTTGGTATAGCAATTGTAAACAAAATTAAATAAATATTTAAAAATAGAAAAATGAGAAAAATTGCATTTTCAGTTTTAATGGTGATGGCTGTGATCGTTGCCAATGCGCAAAGTTCGGTGGTTGTTAGTGCTTTCAATTATCTTAAATACGGGAAATTAGATAAAGCCAAGGAAGCTATCGATAAGGCGATTCTTAATCCTAAAACCATGGAAGAGCCAAAGACCTGGTACTATTATGGCAATATTTACTTATCAATCCAACTCACCGAGGACGAAAAGTACAAAGCCCTTGATCCGGATGCTCTTGAAAAAGCTTATGACGGATATCAAAAAGCGCTTAAATTGGACGCCGACAAAGAGTATACAAACGATATTAATGACCGGATTCTGGTTTGTGCAGAGCAGTTTTATAATAAGGGTGTAAATAAATACAATGAAGAAAAATATGCCGAGGCCGTTAAATCTTTTGATAAATCTGCAGGTATCAACAGTTCGATTGGGAAAATTGACAGCCTTGCTACATTCAATGCAGCATTATGTGCTGAACTTTCAGGAGCACCTAATGATGCAAAAACAAAATACATTCAGCTTATCGAATGGAATTATAACCAACCGGCAATTTATTCATCATTAAGTGAAATTTTAAAAGCTGAAGGTGATACTGCAACGGCTTTGAGTTATCTGCAAATGGGCCGTAAAAAGTATCCCGAAAATTTTAACCTTATCATCGGCGAAACAAATATTTACCTTGCTGCCGGCGAAAAGGACAAAGCTTTGGAATTATTAAAATTGGCGCTTACTCAGGATGATAAGAATCCAACGATTTTCTTTGCGGTAGGTACAAATTATGATCAGATGGGAAATTTTGAAGAAGCTGAAAAAGCTTACCTGCAAGCAATTAGCCTCAAAGCTGATTATTTTGATGCCAACTACAATTTAGGAGCTCTTTATGTAAACAAGGCTATCGAAATAATGGATAAAGCCAATTCATTGCCCCTTAATGAGGAAAAACAATATGTTGCGTTGAAAGCTGATGCAGATGCATTACTTGTTAAATCATTACCTTATCTGGAGCGTGCAGATGAACTGCAACCAAACGATCAATACACCATGCGGACCCTGAAAGATATTTACACACGCTTAGGCATGGTAGATAAATTGAAGAGTATCAACGAAAAGATAGAGAAATAATTTATCAAAACGAAAAGAAGGGAAGTTTCCCTTCTTTTTTATGAAAATCTATTTAACATAATATTAATTATAGGACATTTATTGAATGGAAAAAATGAAATCAAATTCTACCTAAATCAGATTATTACAATCACCTTTGCAAATTTATCATACAAATGACCGAACTCGAAATTCTTTATCAGGACGAACAAATTATTGCAATTAATAAACCCAATGGTTTATTGGTGCACAGGACATCACTTGCACGCGATGCCGATGAATTTGCATTACAGATTTTACGCGACCAGATTGGAAAACAAGTATTTCCGGCACACCGTTTAGATCGTAAAACCAGTGGCGTTTTGATTTTTACCTTGAGTACCGAATCAAACGCACAAATGCAAAAACAGTTTGCCACAAACAAAGTAAAAAAGGTGTATATGGCAATCGTTCGTGGTTTTACGGATGATTCCGGGCATATTGATTATCCATTGGTAAAGGAAAATGGAACTTCACAAGCTGCAATGACAAATTATCACACGCTTTCCAGGACTGAACTGGAAATTCCTTTTGGAAAACAACAAACTTCACGGTATTCATTGGTTGAAATTATGCCTGAAACTGGCAGGATGCATCAAATCAGGAAGCATTTCGCACATATTTTGCACCCAATAATCGGCGATCGGCCGCATGGGTGCAATAAACAAAATAAGCTTTTTAAAGAAAACTGGAACATGACGACCATGCTTTTACATGCATCTGAAATAAGATTTTTTCACCCCGCTTCAAATCATGAAATTACCATTATCGCATCATTAAATGATGAATTTAAACGTGCTGCAACTTTCCTGAAGTTAAAACCTTGTCGATGTGAAACTATCTGACAACCATTTTCCCCCGGATAGATTGATCGGTGTTAAAATTCAATCTTAAGGAATATACTCCGGATGACAGGTTTTTGCAATCGATCTTGATTGAATTTGTATTTAAATCGTTAATTTCCATAACTTTAGAGCCAAACATATCAAATATCTGAAGTTGCCCCTGAGAAACCTGCTCCCTTGAACTTAAACTGATTATTGCGTTGTTTGTTACTGGATTTGGATAAACCATCAACTTCAAGACTGATTTCTGCTTTACCTCATTTTGTTTTATTCCAACCATCATGCTGTTCATTGCTCCGGGAGTCCCTTGTAAAGGCGAAGCCATCCAGTTTTGTGCAAGCGCATTGTCTAAATGAGGTGCTACTAATTCCAGTGTAGGACCTTCCCCATCTGGTTCATTTGGCCATGGTTCATCGTCAAGATAATAAACGGTATCAACCAATGCACCTGTTTCATCATAAAGTCTGATTAATTCTCCGCTACCACTAAGGCCAAAACTCATATCCCCAACAAAATTTGTAACTTCAGGAAACAATCCTGAAAATAACTCAGAATCCTTGCAAAGCACCAGATAGCCGGCAGTTGGAATTATCGTACCTTCAGGAAAAGCAAACACATGTTCGTCATCTTCGTCTTTGAAAACCCAGTTTGAAATATCCAAATCGTTTTGCATCGGATTGTAAAATTCCACCCAGTCGTCAGTATTAAAATCATCGGCTGGATTGTACATTATCTCATTGATAACCAATGAATCGGTGTAAAGTTTTGGTTTAAAATGCGCCACAACATTATCCCAGGTAGTAAGATTCATTGTAATTTCAGGTGAAGTCAGATTCGGCGAGACTGCATTATTTGTAACTTCCCAATAATCGAATTCATAATTAATATCGGCAGGAATTGCTGTCAATTTGGTATCAACACCTCCAAAATAGCTGCCCTGCCAGGGAAATGCAGATAGTTCAAGGGAATTCAATTGGATTTTCCCCATTCCGGAAGGCTCTACATTTAACGAAAATTCGTAAGGTCCATTCAAATCATAACAATCTTTAAGACCTGTGGGCAGATAATTCCATCGCGTTGTAACAAAATTCCTGATTTTGTGAACATTATTCTGCCATTCCTGCATATTCCCACCCCAGCGCTGGATATGACGTGGCATTTCCGGCTCCATTAAACCTGCGATAGTATCAAGATAGCCAATCATTCGTTCAGGACGAAAGGCCGTATTATAAAGGTCGATGTATCTCGAAATGTAATATTGGTTAAACTCGGCATTGTTCCTGAGTTTATTAAGCAAAAGAATATGTTGTTCCGGATCATTTGTCAATCCTTCAGGAAAACAGGGCGAAACATAAGGACTTGTGCCCGGAACTCCGGTATAATTGATGTAATGATTAAAAGTTGCATCTTCGTCCCAAAGGACGTAACCCCATTTCTGATGCCCGCCTTCAGGATTGGTTCCGCGCCACCAGCCAACATTCCAGTTGATCCAGTCGGAGCAAACAACAAATGAATTGATCAGGATGTAGTCGATAAGGCTGGTATAGTCCAATCTTTCTTTAACATATTCGAAATTTTCCTGATTGCTCATGTCGTTAAATTTGGCAAAATCATGTAGCGTATTCCAATCATTCCAGGCTGCCTGGCCCCCATACTCAGCCCAACTTCCGCCCCAAAGCATCAGATAATAAATATCATACTTACCCTGGTTGTAATAAAACTGCGTAAAATCGTGATCATTTACTTTTTCGCGATAGCCATAAACACCCCAATAAATACCGTTTACGTACAAAAGTCCTTTTTGTCCTTTTCTGACATCTAATTTCATTCCTGCTTTACACGCTGTATTCTGGACAAATATGTCTCTTAAAAGTGCGGCAGTATCAATTCCGGGATAATTGTCATCACCGGCTGCACGTAGGATAATCCGCTGGAATTCATCTCTTTCTGTCAATGAAATTATTGTATCCCTGATGGCATAATTATAGCCGCATTCATCTCTCGAAATATAGTCGATACTTCTTTGGGGATGCACCCATGAATCCTGACCGTGTTCATTAAATTCGCCATAACCGATTGTTGTTCTTTCACCAAACTTGTTAAAATATTCAAAAGTACCAAATGGTCGGAGTGATTGATTTCCATTTAAAAGATCGTCGAGTTGAGCCGCTGATGCTGATATGATGGCTGTTGTGTGTACATCATTTATAAAATAGGTGTTAAATTCGATCAGTCCCGGTAAAACGGAAGGATCGCTGCTGATAGCGCGAGCATTTACAATGGTTGTTTGAGAAATTGTAATTGGAAAATTATAAACTGGCGATGCACCCGTTGGCTCACTCCCATCGATGGTGAAGTGAATTTGAGAAATGGGTTCATTGGTCGTAATTTCGAGGGTAATAGGCTCAGCATAAAATCCTGCCGGCAGGCTCATCTGCGGTTTTGCGCTGTACGAAAGATAAGCTGTTGCATTATTATTTGATGATCCGGCAGTTGGATTTGTGAAAATCGCCCAGTTAACGCCTCCATTAATAGTACGGCCCCGCGAATGATTTTTTTGAGTGATTTCGAGTTCAACCTGGTCGAGAATAGCACCAAAAGGATTGGAAAACACGATGTTCTCAGGCTCATCTTTGGTTTGTGTTAACTTAAAATTGGCATGATAATGACCACTAGAAACTTCGTTACGCCCTGAAGCCCATACTTTTATAAAGCCTCCGGCCGCAAGACTCACTCCTGCCGGAAATTGCCATTTTAATGGTTCCGAAATTTTATCGCTTAACGAGAAATCAGTAAGTGAAGCCGTTGTTGTTCCTGCATTGTACAACTCAATCCAGTCTTCGTTATTTCCATAATTATCAAGCATGTAGGAAATATTTGAAACCGAATACTCATTAATAACAACCTGCCCGGATGAGCCGAATGAGAAGGATAAAAATGTTATCAAGAAGGCGATCAGACGCGCAGAGTAAATGTTTTTCATAGCTTTAAAAATTGAATAAATAAAATTTGTAATAGGCAGAAATTCAGTGAAACAAAGATAATTGGATAGTTGAAATATGCCAAAAAATAAAATTCATAATCAAACCTGATCGACAATTTCTTCTTCCGGGTTTTCGGATTTTTTCTTGAATTGAAAAACCCGGCTGATAGCCCTGAAAGCCAATAAAGTAACAACCGGCATCATTTCGACAGGGAATTTCTGTGGCATTTTGTTCCAGTTTATCAGTAAAAAAAACATCAAAAGTCCGTAAAGCAAAAGAATAACCTGGCTGATTTTTTTGTGACCCCTCGGAATCGTCCACAGCATGATTAAAAGTAGCGGGTTCGCCCACAAAATATTCAGGTTAAAGCGGAGCGAAATATGAAGGCTGTAAATCCATAAAAAAAGTAGCATTGCGCCAAAAATCCCGGCAGTGGTAAATAAACCCAGGTCAATCCGGTCGGATGTTTTTTGAGAAGTTTTTAGCCAGAAAACATCTGCTACCAGTAAAAAAGCGAGAAGCCAGAAAATAATCACCGGCCAACTGAAATCCTGGTTTTTCTTAATATGTGTCGTCCCCTGAAAAAGCACTATCGGAGCACTTGCCAGGCCTGTGTTTTCGACTTCTTTCATGACCGGTTCAGGTAAAAAGGTCGTTTGCAGTTTCGTCATTTTTTTATCGGCAAATGGCCCCAGCAAAAAATTAATTCCTGTCGAAAGCCACGGACTGCCAGCAAGTGAAGGTTTTAGCGCTTGCCTGAACGACATTTTTGTAGTTTCATTCATTTGTTGATTGATTTCCCGGTGATCTGCGAAAGACAGCAGCAGATTAAACGCTCGTGTGGAACAGTTGTCACGAAAAAAATCGTAACGGTAAAACCGGTTTTTGGTTAAAGCATTCTGATTTAACGAGTCATAAATTTGCTGAAATAATTCGCCCGGCAACAACACTTCCTGTTCAAAAATTGTACGGTTTTCGGTTTGATATTCGGTATAAAAATCCTGAAAATCGTACACAGTGAGGGCATAATTCAGATTCCCAAGCATGAATTTAAAGTAGAAATTTGGTGTCGAAAAATCGAAGGTTCCATAATTGAAAATCTTGTCAATCTTGTTTGCCGAATCATTAACCCTGATGGCAGTATGACCAAACAAGGAATATATCTCCTCGCCTTGATCGCAGGTAATGATGGATATTTTGGCCTGTTCTGACAAGTTTTCAGCCCGACTTTCAATGGTAAAAAGCAGGAAAATGGCGAAAATGAAGAAGTAAATTTTATTCATGAATACTTTTTAAGATAGAAATATAATGCATTTTGCTTGACCTCAACCCCTAACCCCTTCTCCTACAAGGAGAAGGGGAACCCAAACTCCGTAGAAAACGTACTTTGTTAAAAATTTTGATATTGAATTTTTTTTAGTCATGCCTTCTCACGATGGCGTAAAAGTCGTTTTCGATGGGAAGGTAGCCCATTTCGTAGCAGAAATAATATACTTTGCCGGTTTTGGTGGTGTAAATATTGGTAAAGAAATTAAAGTCGAAGCCTTTTTTGAGCAGCATTTCTTTGTGTACCGTGGCTTTTTCGTCGGGGACAAAATCATCCAGGATACGCCGGTTTTTCTGGAGTTTGGCGTTTACGTTGCGGATGTAGTTGGTCATCTTCCGGTTTTCGCGGTTGTTGTAGCTGTTGCGGCACTGGTCGGAACAGAACTTTTTATCAATCCGCCCAACAAT
>CAYOWJ010000023.1:0-22373 GCA_964407625.1 uncultured Lentimicrobiaceae bacterium | reverse complement strand
TCTTTCAGGATCAACCCGAATTCTTCGAGGCAGGAATTGATGAAATTTGCCCCCATGGCATTTTTTGTATCAAAAGTAGCCTTGAGCTGGTAATAATTCTCGATTTCATCGCTCATTTCAACCAGTTCAACATCGGTGATGCCGCCACCACGTTTGTTCATATTGGCCGTAATATGCTGCGTTCCGGCAATTAATTCTTCCTTTAAAATGGGGAAAAGTGCGTGTAACTTTTCAACCTCTCCTTTCCAGATAAAATGCACCTGGCCGATTTTTTTTGTTGAGATTACTTCGGCTTTAAAACCACCCTTGGGCGACCAATATTTGGCGCTGTTTGAAGCCGCAGCCACCACCGAGCTTTCCTCGATGACCATCGGCACCATGTACATCTTATTGTTGATAAGAAAATTTGGGGCAATGCTGAAAGGAAAATAAAAGTTGGAGATGGTGTTTTCGCTGAATTCGTCGAAAAGTTTTTGCTTGTCGGGGTCGTGGTGCCAGTAACTTGTTAACTCGGCGATGATGTCGCCCGGTGTGTTAAACCTGTTTGCAACGACTTCGATTTTCTCGTTTTTATTAAGTTTTGAAAACCCCGGCAAAATTTTATTTCTGTGCATGATCACTGAAAATTTAGGCGCAAAAGTATATAAAATGAAAGGTTTAAATTTAAATAATCTTGAAAGTCAGAATTAGAGGAACATTAAACCTATAGCTAAAAAACACTGGAAATGAATTTTTGTTTAATGAAATAATGTTTTTGTTAAACATTATCAGGGTGCTGGCTTTTTCGGTTGATCACTTTAAAGGCCTCTTTCCGGCTCAGCGGTTGGAGTTGATGGGAATTTACAAATTGAATGACTGTGTCGGGGTCGGTTTTTGAATATTCACGCAAAGTCCAGCCAATGGCTTTGCGGATGAAAAATTCACGCGAATCTGAGAGTTGTTCAATAAACCCGAAAAGTAACCGGAGGTCGGTCTGTTTTTTATATTTTAGCTGGAAAAGCAAGGCAGAACGTTGCAACCAGAAATTGCCTGAGTTCATCCATTTTTCGGTGTAAGCCGGAATTAATTCGGGAAACCTTTTAAAATGAGCGCCAACAAGATTTGCAGCGATAAAATCAACGGTGTCCCACCACGATTTGGTGGCAATCATCCATTCGAGGGTTTCGATAAAACCGGCATCAGTTTTTTTGCTGTATTTTTCGGTTAGCGCCATTCCGAAATGTTGAAATTCCCGCTCTGGCTGTTCCCAAAGTTCCCGGATTAATTGTGGTAAATGAGAAATTTCAGGTAATCCCTCAGCTTTTAAAAATTCCTGTCTGATTTGCACCTGAGCAGGAGCATTTATTCCAAAGAAATCGTACTGATTTCTCATGTAGGCCTTCATTTGCAGCCCGTATGGCGAGTTAGCGTTTTCGAAGAATTTTTGACGGAGCTTAAGTACAAAACCATCCATAAACAAAAAATTATTTAGTTGATTAATACTTTTCTGGTGGCAAGAACTTCCCCGGTCCTTCCAATAAAATTGAATACATAAACTCCTGCCGGAAAGCCTGCAGCATTCCATTGATAGCTTTGCCGGTTTACATTTCCGGCAATCGAATCAACCACCTGCCCGGCGGCATTAAAGATTTTGATAAATTCGGGTGTGAAAGGATTGCATTCGATAAAAACCTCGCCGTTAGCCGGATTTGGAAAAACAACGATCTGATTTTCTGGATATGAAAGCTCAGCGCCGGTTCCAACAAAGGTTTCCTCCCAGACGGCAAGCGTATATTCGCCTTTTTGAACATGAGGCACCTCGATGTAACCGATGTACTGGTTCCCGGTTTTTACAAAATCAACAGCTTGCCAATCTGCTGCCCTGTCGGGTCGGTACAAAATGATCAACGAATCGTTGTTATTGGTCATGAGCGTATTATCGAGGTAGTTGAATTTGCTGAAATAAAAACTTCCGGTTGCATCGAAACCCTCCGGAAATATTCCGTCAACGCGCCAATGACGGTAATCCGATAATCTGAGTCCTTCGATTGGAGATTTTAACGAATCAGGAGCCACCCAGCGATGGGTAATCCTGACAAAAGCCGAATCTCCTTCAGGAAGCGACAAAGTGTTGATTTTGGCGTAAGTATCCGTAAAATTTAACAGTCCGGTGGCTTTTATTACTTTATCTTCATCAGTGGTGGCATCAGCCACTTTATCGTAAAAATCCATCATGGCTAATTCTGGCTCAAAACCAATTGTAAACTGGCCAGCACCATGCTCACCCGAAAATTCCATCAGAACTGTTTCTTCGTTCCAATCGTTATCCATAAAAGTTACCTCAACTTTGTTGGAATTTGCAAAAGCCGTGGCTCCTTTTAATTTCTGCCTGGCAAAAACTGTAACCTGGAAATTATTTCCGACTGGTGAAACAGCAAACGAATCCACCGAAAATTCGGGAAATCCGGGTGCAAAAACCCATGCATCAAAAAAATCGTTAAGATTGACGCCCGAATGGTTGCTCAAAAAATCTCTTAACTGCACTGTTGTAGCGTCGTTAAATTTGTATGCTTCAACATAAGCCTTCACAGCATCAAAAAACAATTCATCACCCATGTAATTTCGTAAAGTGTGTGTTACGATGCCTCCTTTCTGATAAACCGTTGAGCCATAAGTGTAATTGGTGGGAATTCCGTAAAGTGGCAAATAACCGCCATCTTCGATATGTGTTGTGTGTAAAACAGCTTTGTGCTTGCTGCGCATGTTTGTGCGATAAGCGGAGGCACCATAAACATATTCGCGGTAAAGCGATTCGCAAAAAACCGCCCAGCCTTCGTTAAGCCACATATCTCCGGCAGTAGCGCAGGTTATCAGATCACCAAAATACTGGTGCGAAAGTTCATGTGCAAAAAGCCATTCGTTGCTCAGATTTCCGGTAATTGAGGAGTGGGGATAAGCAATATTGGTGGTATGTTCCATTGCACCCAGCGATGTTCCAACGTAACCAACGCGTTCCCAGGCGTATGGGCCGAAATAATTTTCGAAAGCATGTAAAACCGGGATTAACGTTTGAAATGAACCTTCAACTTTGGAACTATCCACCGGCCTTACGAAAATTTCAATCGGAATATCAGCGCCGGTCATCGAGGGAAAAACATCTGAAACCTGCGCATAATCGCCGATAGCCACCGAGGCAAGGTAAGTTGGGATATCATGCTGAAGCTTCCAGTGGTAAGTGTGAGTTCCGTTGCCGTTGTCGATCACCGAAATGCGGGTTCCACCGCAAACAGCTTCTTTGGGGTCGGCCAGGGTTACAAAAACCTCATAAAATGCCCTGTCCTGAAAATCATCCACACACGGGAACCAGGCTTTGCCGAGGTTGTGAGGATCGGACTCAAAACCAACGCCCAGGTTAAAAGCATAAGCCCCGCTAAAATGAAATCCGCCCCAGCCTTCATGGAAAGGCGCGCCATGATAAGAAACCTTAACTTCAACTTCATCACCTGTATTTAGTGGTGCGGATAAAGGAACAAAAAGCCACGGGCTGTTGTGGATAAAACCGGTTACCTGAATATTGTTAACATAAACCTCATCAACGGTCAAATCAAGCAATTCCAGCGTGATATGATCAAGGTTATCAACTTTTGCAGAGAGCTGCACAATCGTTGTCGCATCGATGGTTTTGGCCGTTGTGTTAACTTCGTTCAGATGAATTTCATAATTCAGCGCATCAAGTGTGTCGCTCAGCATCGAACGGCTGAATGAATGTGAGCCACTGCATTTATCATGACGATGCTGAGAAAATGCCGAAAATGAAACAACCAACAAGGCAGCAAGAAATAACGAAAAAAATCGTTTCATAGCTTTGATTTTAACTTTGATTTTTAATCGACCAAACTTTTTAAACCTTCGTATTCAGAGAGAAATATTCAGATTTTGAGGCACAAAACTACAAGAAGTTTTCATGTCCACAATCGAACAACAAATGTATTTATCTGGACACAAAATTAACACATATTTTTAAGGGCTACAATTGCCTGTTGATTTACAAATCATTACAACAGTGGCATATTTTTAGATGAATTGGTGCACCAAATAAAAATAATACTTTTGCAATTCATCTTTCTCAGCGATAAGCTAACAAAAAGCGACATAACATGAAAAAAGCAGGAATTTTCGGAAAACCCATTGCAGCAATTGTTTTTGCTGTGTTAATGATCCTCAGCATCGGTTCGTTTGGCCAGGGCAGGATTTGGACTCTTGAAGATTGCGTTTACTACGCCATCGAAAATAACATTCAGATCAAACAGACCGAACTTGGCATCGAAAATTCTGAAATCAACATGCTTGAAGGCAAACTGAACCTTCTTCCCAATCTGAACGGAAGCGCCAATTACAGCTATTCATGGGGAAGGGTTCTCGACCGCAGTAATTATGTTTACATCAACCGTGAAACAAAGCAATCAAATTTTGGATTAGATGCAAATGTGCTCTTGTGGGGTGGTTTTCAGAATTTAAATACCATCAAAAAGAATAAGATCGATTTCATGTCGAGTCAGTTTGCCGCCGACAAAATGAAAGATGATATTTCGTTGCTTATTGCCCAGGCCTATCTTTCGGTTCTTTTTAACAAGGAACTTCTGGACGTTGCGCGTAAACAGGCACTCATTACCCAGCAACAGGTCGATCGGACCAATAAACTTGTTGAAGCAGGCACGCTTGCCAGAGGCAGTTTGCTGGAAGTCCAGGCACAGCTTGCCCGCGAGGAAATCACCATTATCAACTATGAAAATTCGCTTGGACTGGCTTATCTGGATTTGCTGCAAATCCTTGACCTGCCTTCAAATTCTGATTTTGATATTGATGTTCCTGAATTAGATATTGAACTTGCGTTGAAATTAATGCCGGTTTCGGAAGTTTATGAATTTGCTGTAATGAACCAGCCGGACATTAAAAGTGGTGAACTGAATGTGGAGAGTGCCTACAAAAGTGTTGCCATCGCAAAAGGCCGGTTAAGCCCGACAATCAGCATGGCCGGAGGCTGGAGTACCAATTATTCGAATCAGTATTTCAAATACGATCCGATTACCGGGCAAATTATCGGAAAAATTCCTTTCGATGATCAGTTTAAAGATAACCAAAGCAGTTACCTGGGATTTTCGTTAAATATCCCGATTTTCAATGGCTATCAGGTATCTTCAAATATCAGCCGGGCAAAAGTTGCAGCCGCTAACGAAGATTACAATTTTCAGCTCACCAAAAACACTTTGCGCAAAAACATCGAAATGGCTTACAACGACGCGCAATCAGGCTTTAAAACATACGTGGCCACCGAGAAATCATTAAAATCGTTCGAAGAATCCTATCGCTACACCGAGCAAAAATTTAATGTCGGCATGGCAAACTCGGTGGATTATAATTTATCAAAGAGCCAGCTTACTGCCGCAGAATCAGAGCTTTTAAGGGCAAAGTACGATTATATCTTCAAATCCAAAATTCTCGATTTTTACATGGGAGTTCCGATAACTTTGAAAAATTAACTGTAAAAAAGGACTTTGCCAATGGCCGCTCTTTAGATCAGTCATAAAGTTTTTCATGAGGCGTTTGGAATCCAATTCATGCAATTAATTCGTATCTTGCCAACTTAAAAATGATGAAAAATGAGAACTAACGAGATAATTCAGGAAATTCAAAAACTGCCCATTCAAAAACGAATTTATGTGATCGAAAAGGCCATTCAAACGTTGCGTCGGCAAAGCAATACTAACCAAATGAACCTTGCTGCTGATGATTTATTTTCTGAATATGTTTCAAATAACGAATTAACTGTATTTACAAATCTTGATTTTGAAGATTTTTATGAAGCAAGGTGAAGTATGGTTAATAAACTTAGATCCAACCATAGGAGCTGAGATAAAAAAGACACGACCTGCAGTAATTGTAAATGCAGATTCCTTAGGAAAATTACCTCTCAAAATAATAGTTCCGATAACCGATTGGAAGGACAAATATAGCGTTGCCCCATGGATGGTCAAAATTGATCACGATTCCTCCAACGGATTGGCAAAAGATTCCGCTGCAGATTGTTTTCAGGTTCGGTCAGTTTCTCAGGAGCGCTTCGTAATAAAATTGGGTAATATTTCTGAGGAAATTATAGAAGAGATAAAACTGGGTTTATTATTAGTTTTATCAATTGAAAATGAATAAATTACTTACACAGCTTTTCTTTTTTGTGAAATCAATTTTAAGAGACCTGGTAAAATAATTGCCATCAACTCTAACATTTCTTTTTACTTTTGAACTTAAATTTTACCCATCGGTTTTAATAGTAAATCTACCGATGAAATTTACATAAAATGAAGAAAAAACAAATCATCTGGATCGCCGCCATTGCCGGTGTAATTATCATAGTTCTTGCGATACTCAAAACGAAAGGTGTTATCGGGGCTGAGGAAAAAATCAAAGTCACCACCGAACTAGCCACTGTGCGCACACTCATTGAAACTGTTTCGGCCAATGGAAAAATCCAGCCCGAAAGGGAAGTTAAAATCACTCCGTACATTTCGGGTGAGGTAGTGCTGTTAAATGTTAAAGAAGGCGACGAAGTGACCGAGGGAACCTTGCTGGCCAAAATTGATCCGGAAATCTACCGGTCAAATTATGAGCGCACCGAAGCCGGTCTTCAATCCCAGAAGGCCAGTCTGGCAAACGCCAAAGCCCGCCTGGCGCAGTCGCAGGCCCAATTTACCAATGCTGAACTTTCATACAAACGAAGCGATCAGCTCTGGAAGCAAAAAGTAATTTCTGACGCCGACTTTGATGCAGCAAAATCGCAGTATGAAGTAGCAAAAGCTGAAGTAATAGCTGCCGAAGAAACCATCAAAGCTGCCGAATTCCAGGTTGCGAGTGCCGAGGCATCATTGCGCGAAGCCAAAGAAAATCTCACAAAAACCGCCATTTATTCTCCGGCCAACGGAACAGTTTCCAAGCTCATTGTCGAAAAAGGCGAACGTGTTGCCGGTGCTTCCCAGTTTTCGGCGGGAACTGAATTGATGCGCATTTCAAACCTCAATTCGATGGAAGCTGTAATCCAGGTTAACGAAAACGACATTGTCAGGGTTAGTCTTGGCGACACCAGCCTCATCGAAGTTGATGCCTATCTGAACCGCAAATTCAAAGGCCTCGTCACCGAAATTGCCACTTCGGCAGATGTTGCAGGCGTTAGTGCCGATCAGGTTACCAATTTTCAGGTAAAAATAAGGCTGCTGCGCGAATCGTACCAGGATTTGATCCCTGCTGATAATCCTGCTTATTCGCCATTCAGGCCTGGTATGTCAACAACGGTTGATATCCAGACAGAAACCGAGGACAACGTTTTGACCATTCCTATTCAGGCTGTCACAACCCGGAGCGATAGTACCGGTAAGATTATCTCGAAAAAAATTGATAAGGATCAGAATGGAGAGAATAAAGATGAGAATAAAAAAGTCGACACCAAGATTATCGAGTATGTTTTTTTGTATGACAACGGAGTCTCCAAAATGATTCCTGTAAAATCAGGGATTCAGAATAACACCTACATCCAGATTCTTGAAGGTTTGAAAGCCGGACAGGAAGTGATCGTTGGACCATACCGCGCCGTTTCGCGAACGCTCAAGAATGGCGAAAAGGTCGAAAAGGTTTCCAAAGAAGAACTTTTTACTGAAGAATAAAACTTAATACGATTTTAAATGCAGGTGTTCGATGATCAAACGTTGAACGCCTTTATTTTTGCAATATGACCAAAATTCTGCATATCGAAACAGCCACACAAATTTGCTCGGTGGCGCTGAGTGAAAATGATGAAATTATTTCATCGCGCCAAAGCGATGAAAAAAATGCTCATTCCAGCATTTTGACGGTTTTTATTGATGAGATTTTCCGGGAAACCGGCAACAACGTTCATCATCTTGATGCGGTTTCGGTGAGCATGGGTCCTGGTTCTTACACCGGCCTGCGCATTGGCGTATCTGCTGCCAAAGGTTTGTGCTATGCTGCTGATAAGCCGCTGATTGCCATAAATACGCTTGAAGCGATGGCTTTTGGTATGATTAAAATGGCGACAAGTAAAATTGAAAACATCGCCGATTACCTTTTTTGCCCCATGATTGATGCCCGCCGGATGGAGGTTTATTCGGCTATTTTTAATTTCGATTTGGGGAAGATACGAGCGGTTAAAGCTGAAATTATTGACGAACAATCTTTTGCTGAATTCTTAAATCAACATAAAATGGTGTTTGCAGGAGATGGAGCCGAAAAATGCAAAATCCCACTCAGCGCCTCACAAAATGCCATATTTCTTGATGATTTTACGCCTTCGGCAAATTATCTTGTCAGCCTTGCAAACCGGAAGTTTAATGAAAATGAATTTGTAAATGTGGCGTACTTCGAGCCTTTTTATCTCAAAGATTTTATTGCCGGGCCACCGAAAGTGAAAGGATTGATTTAAACTTACAGTTTGTAGGTAATCCCTGTAAACCACGAAATCGAATAAGGATGGTATTTTATTCCGCTGTTGCTGTTAATCGGCGACAAGGAATATTTGAAAAGCGGGTCAAGGTTGATGGAGAGTTTTGTCGAAATCGAATATTCGATTCCCAGACCCATCACGCTGTTGTAAATTACCGGTTTAATATTCTCGGTGTAGCCGGTTTGAACTTTTTCGCCATCAACACTAAAATAGGACCTGTTGTTGACTAAAATTCCGGGACTAAGCCCACCTGATAAATTCACCGAAAACCTGCTCTGGAGCATTTTATATTTAATAACCAAAGGAACTTCGAGGTAATCAAGGTTTTGAACAAAAGTACCACTTACGATATAATCGCCGGGAACCGAATCTTTGGTGTTATCAATTTCGCGTACCATGACTTTCTCAAATTTCTGAGGATTGATGGTCACGGTGCCACCCGAACTGGCAAGATTGTAAAGATAAGGGCTGTCGGGGCTGTCGTAGGCAACCACATCTTCGTTTTCCTGACCTATTCGCGAAAGATACAAACCTGAAGCCAGGCTCAATCTGTCGTTAAAGCCGTAATTCAGACTGATACCGCCTGCATAAGCCATCAGCCCATTTTCCTTGTCGTTAAAATAATCCTGATCAACCTGTTCATCAGGAGTCGAAAAACCATCTCCGCTCAGGTTACGATACGAATAAACAGGCGAAAACTGGGCGCCAACGCTCCACTGTTGTGAAAGCTGTTTGTTTGTTTTCGGGATAATTTCGTCGGCGTAGGCTTCATCATTGCCAACGAGCAAGTGGTGAAGCATTTCGGGAGACATTTTTTCAGGTTCGATGTTGTTTTTGTCCTGATCAACCTGGTTTGCCAGTTCATCAGTTTTTTCTACATCCACGGTAGTTACAACAACTGTATTTTCATCGGGTAAAGCTGTTTCAGCTAAAACATCTTTATTTTCAGGTAAAGTCATTTCATTTTGAACAACCGGTTGTTTTTGACTTTCAAGATCAGGATTTACAGCATCCTGCGCCAGAAGAGAAGATTCAATTTTTCCGGCATCGGTTTTTGTAATTTGTTTTTTGGAAGTTCCAGGAATACTGTTTTCCAGACTTTCAGCGGTTGATCCCTGAAGGCTGTTATTTTGGATAGCATTTTCGGGTGTAGCCTCTTGCTGAATATCATTGGGCATTTCAGAAACCAGTGTACTGTTATCAGTATTTTTAAATTCCGACCAGAAATAGCCTGCCGAAAATGCTATCAATAACAAAATTGCGGCAGCAGCCAGCCTCAGATACATCAGATGCATCCGCTTTTTTTTCGGTTGCATTTCTGCCTGAAGCCGCTCCCATGCACCTTTTGGGGCCGGTGCTTTGTAGCCGGATAAATAATCCTTAAAAAGTTGATCAATATGTCTTCTGTCGTCAGCCATTATGTGTTTTTGACGAGATGTAAAAATACTCTTTTACTTTTTTCTGAAGTATCGCCCTGGCCCGTGCCAGGTTTGATTTTGACGTTCCTTCAGATATTTTCATCATTTCAGCGATTTCCTTGTGTGAGTAGCCTTCGAGGGCGTAAAGGTTAAAAACCATCCTGTATTGCGGCGAAAGCCCCTGGATAAGCGTAATCAGATCGTCGGCAGAAATATTACTGATAATATTTTCGCGGTCAACGTCGCCGGCGGTTTCGTAACCGTCATTATCGAGGACGTAAAGCGGGCTTTTTTTCCGGAATTTTTCAAGGGCAGTATTCACCATGATTCTCCGGATCCAGCCTTTTAGCGATCCTTCGCCTTTAAAACTTGCGATATTATTGAATACTTTTAAAAAGCCTTCGTGCAGCGTATCCTCTGCTTCCGACCGGTCGGGCGAATAATAGAGACAAACTCCGAACATATCATCAGCAAAAAGGTTGTACAAAGCCTGTTGAGCCTTGTTGCTACGATCGATACAACCTTTTATGATTTCCTGCTGATTCAAATTGAGATAAATTTTGCCTGATGTTTTAGCCTTTTTAACCGACTTAACACAAAGTTAGTCAAATCACTCAAAGAACGTTTTGCATTGTACAATATTAGACGGTGAAATAAAAAAAATGGTTGCGTTTGCCCGGAGGATGAATGAAATTAAGCGTAAATATTGCTGGCTGGCATCACAACATCATCAATCCTGATGAAGGTTTTTTAAATAATTCTATCTTTGGCGACTTTGCTACATGTAATGGCAGACGTTTTAAACAATAAAATTCCAATGAAAATAGCTGTAACCGGAGCAAGCGGACATGTTGGGGTTACCCTTTGCAAACAACTGATCGGTCAGGGAGACGATGTCAGCGTCCTGGTTCATCAGCATAAAAGCACGTTACCCGAAAATGGGGTTGGGGTTATCCGGGGAAATATTCTCGACAAACAAACCCTCATCCCTTTGTTTGCCGGCGTGGATGTGGTTTACCACCTCGCTGCACAAATTTCCATCGATCATAACGACAACAAACGTGTTTATGAAACAAACGTCACGGGAACTGGCAACGTAATTGAAGCATGCAAGGAAGCATGCGTAAAAAAACTCGTCCATTTCAGCACCATTCACACGCTAAAATCTTTCGGGGACGGGCAGATCATGAATGAAACCAATCCTTTGATTCCGACCTCAAAAATAGCCTATGAAATTTCCAAAGCTGAAGCTGAAAAATTGGTTATCAATGCTTGCGCAGAAGGTCTGGATGCTGTGATTTTAAATCCGACAGCTATTATCGGACCTTATGATCATCAGCCTTCCTATCTTGGGCAGGCGCTGATTAAAATCTACAAAAACCAGTTGCCGATGCTTGTGCCGGGAGGTTACAATTTTGTTGATGTGAGAGATGTTGCAGATGCTGCGATTCAGGCCGCGAAAAAGGGGCGAAGTGGCGAACGCTATATTTTATCCGGACACTGGCATAGTCTGAAAGATCTTTCACTCATGATCGGGCAACTCACGAACCGCAAAACGCCCGGATTTCTGGCGCCAACATGGCTTGCTAAAGCCGGGCTTCCTTTTATCAGGAGCTGGGCAAAACTTTCGGGCCGGCATCCGCTTTATACTGCCGAATCGCTCGAAATCCTCAAAAATTCAAGTAAAAATATTTCAAACCAAAAAGCCATCGATGAACTGAACTTTAATCCGCGTCCCATCAGGGAAACGCTTAAAGACACTTTTATATGGTTTGAAGAAAATAATTTAGTTTAGCCATATGATTTCAAAAGAATTATTCGACATCGTTGTGCTGGCCTGGATCGGAATTGCCGTTCTGCTATTTCCGGTACTTCTTAAAATAACTGCTCCTTACGGCCGCCATACCCAAAAAAACTGGGGACCAATGATCGACAACAGGCTGGGATGGTTCCTGATGGAATTTCCAGCGCTTGCGGTTTTTTCGTTTTTTGTTTTTTCCGGAGATAACTTCGGTGAAATGATCATCACGACAGCTTCATTTTTATGGGTTACCCATTATGTGAACCGGACGCTCATTTTCCCGATACGCATCAAAACGAACCGGAAAAGGATGCCATTAAGCATTGTTGGAATGGCGTTTTTCTTCAACATCATCAATGGCTACATCAATGGCTACTGGCTCGGTAGTTTGTCGTTGCCTTATCCTGAATCGTGGTTTTACGATTTCCGGTTTGTCGCCGGATTGATGCTGTTTATCGCCGGATTTTTCATCAATCAATACCACGATCATTTACTCATCCGGTTAAGAAAAAGTAATGGTGCGGATTATAAAATTCCTTTCGGGGGCTTGTTCCGGTTTATTTCGTGTCCTAATTTTTTTGGTGAAATTATCGAGTGGGGTGGATTTGCGCTGCTCACCTGGTGTTTGCCGTCGTTTTCATTTTTCCTCTGGACTTTGGTCAATCTCCTGCCACGGGCAATCGATCACCACCGCTGGTACAAAAAAACTTTTGCGGATTATCCCAAAAACCGGAAGGCTATTATTCCTTTCCTGCTTTAAAGATTCAGCGAATATTGCAGCATAATGCTTCTCACAGCTTCGGCTTTAAGAGGCCTCAAAGAGTACCACCGGTTAGTAAGATTATTGACGGTGAGGGCAATCTTGTGTTTTTCGTTAAAAGCATAATTCAACCGAAAATCAAAAACCAGATTGCCATTGTTGTTGTTGTAAAAATAATTCATGTATTCGATGGGTTGAACCGAACCTCCTGTTGCACTGGTTGCCCGTTCGAAATCGGCGATAGCTTTATCGAGGTTTTCGATTTTACTGAAATATTTTATGCTCAAACCTGGAGTGAACTTCTTGTACTCAAATTCGATATCACCTTTTATGGTGTGCAAAAACCTGTATTTTAAAATATTTCCTTCAGGATTTACGCTGGTATTGGTAAAAGTAAAATCGGTATGTCCGGTGGGATTATAATCGTTGGCAAAAATATAATCGGGTTCGAGCGACCGGGGAAGGATGTAATTATAGCCAATCAACGTATTCATTACAAGGTTTTCGCTGATTTGAGCCTTTCCGTTTAACGAAATATCAACCCCCACAATTCGGGATTTGCCGGTATTTAAAAATTTGAAACCGCCGATTGCAAAAGTGTAGGTTGGATCCCAGAACCCGAAAAGATACTCGATGGTATTTTTGTAGTCCTGTTGAAAAACAGCAATATCAAAATAGCCCAGGAAGTTGGCAAATTTAAAACCGCGTCTTAGCCCGATTTCAGCGTTAATGCTGGTTTCAGGCACCAGTTCCGGGTTGTCGAAAACCCCAAAAGTACCCAGGTTGATTTTTACAAACCGCTCGGCTATGGTTGGATAACGATAACCCTGCCCGATGGACATTCTCAGGTAGGTTTCCTGCATCATCTTTAAAGAAGCCCCTGCACGGAAAATGGTTTTAACGTCTCCTGCAATGCCGTTGAGTGAGTTATAATCAAACCTGACACCAGCAGAGAAATTAATCGTTTTGCGTATTTCGTCTTCAATTTCGGCATAGCCTGACACATTAAAAAGCGTATTGTCATCATCCCCGGAGGCATTATAAATCTTTGCATGGGTCATGGTGTATTGTGTCGAAAAGCCGCCGATAAAATGAAATCCATTCAGGTTGGGATAATCCCTCCTGTAGTTGTAATCGGTAAATATCACCGTATTGCGAACCGACTGGTTATTTGTCATCTCATTATTATTATACATCATGCGGGCCTTGAAACTGTGTTTAAATCCCATTTTGGAATAATAGTTAACAAAGGGGTCGAGATAATAAATGAAATGGTCCTGAAGGACAACTGCGCCGGGATAAGCCCGGTAAAAACCTGTCGAATCGTCGAGCCAGGCAAGCATCATTTTGGTTTTTTCGTACATGATGTTGCCGTTCAGACCATAATTCAGTCCGGGGAATTTCGGATTTCTGTGGCGAATATTGAAGTTCAGCCCGATTTTTTTCTCGGTCAGTTGTGATTCACTGAATTTTGTAATCGTATCAACAACGTTCGGCAGTGTAACGGGTGGGCCTTCATATCCGTGATCGTATTTTACGCGGGCGCCAATCACGATGTCGGTATTTTTTACAATACGCGAATGAAGATAGCTGGCGCCACCGATTACGGGAGACTGCTCCCACCATTTCATATAGCCGTATTTTGGATTATTATAAAAACCACCGTAAACTTTAACCTTTGTCACAGGCTCAAGACCTGGATAGGCCGTGCGGATATAAATGGCCCCGCTCAGCGATGATGAACCCGAAAGTACCGATGAAGCACCTTTAACCACTTCGATCTGTTTGATGTTGTCAACCGGGATAAAATCCCAGTAGGGCCTGTTGGCATCGCCCGATAACACCGGCATATCGTCGACAAACACGCCAACCTTGCTGCCAACGCCAAAGGTAAACCCGCTGCCACCTCTGATCTGTGGCTCATCATCAAGAATATTTAGCCCGGGTGTCTGATCAAGAACGGTTTCGATTTTTGTGATATTCTTTCTCTCGATTTGTTCGAGTTGTAGCACCTCCATCGAAACTGTGAGTTTTTCCATTTTTTGGTCAAGTCTTCCGACTTTAATTTCCACACCTGAAAGTTTTGAAGTATAAGCCTTTAAGGTAATGATCCTTTCGACGGTTTGCCCGGCATTGATTGTTTCGATAATCGTATCCGAGCGCATGCCGGTGAAGGAGACAACAAATTTATAGGAGCCGGCAGGAAGTTCAAGCATAAAGTGGCCACTTACATCAGATGCTGCACCCAAAGTAGGATTTCTCTGCACCTTGATGCTTGCTCCAATCAATGATTTTCCATCCTCCTCACTCAGCACCATTCCACCGAAATACCCACTATTCTGTCCAATGGCCGATCCTGCAATCAGCATAAAAGAAAAGATAAAAAGGATCTCTTTCAGATTTTGCAAATTAGCGGATATCTTTTTCATGAAAAGGGTTGTTGCTTTTTCAATAAATACGTTGAATTTCTTTGCACCAAAATCCCAGTAAAGGACTAATTCAGGTACAACTTCTGTGAATAGTTGATTTGCTGTCCGGATATTCTTACGACATAAAGCGCTGGAGTCAAATGTAGTTTTCCGATGTTAACCTGGCCGTTGGCAATCGCTGATTTGAAAACAACGGCACCCAAAAGATCAATAATTTCAACTGTTGCCTGATCTGAAACATGATTTGCAAACCTGTCAAATCTTAGCGACTGATCGGATAAATAAATCAGATTTTTATTTTTTGCCACACCATCGCCGATGCTGTTTGAACCATAAATCAGCTCGAAGTCATCATAAAACACTTTGCTTCCTTCAACGGCTAATGTGCCGGCTCCTGCGGTGAGCACTGTAAGCAGGTATTCAGGATTGTCGTCTGACGAATAAGTAAACGGTGCAGCAAACCGGGTCCATTCATTTACCTGGGCGGTAATGTTGATCTGGGCAAAACCAACCCTGTTTCCCTGGTTTTCGGGTTTTGGAGGCAAGGTACCAACTCCTTTGTGAAGCAAAACCTTAACCTGAGCGGTATCGCCGCCCTGTGGCGTATACTTTGCCCAGATAACCACGCTGTCGGGACGTGAGGTCATCACCATGTGCCATTTTTCGTCGGCAGGGTCGGTGAAGACATAGCCATTGGCAGGCGTAACTTCGGCGTGAACCCTTCCATTGGTTATAGTGCCGGTTGCCATGACGATCGACATCACATTGGTGATTTCAACCGAATAACTGCCACTATGCGCATCGGCACTCTGACCCCAAACAACAGGTGCAAAATTGTTGATAAAATCGCCGGCATCCGACGTTTTTATCGAACTCCATTTTACTGGTTCATCCAGGACTGTTCCGGCATCTTCCCATGCCTCAAACCCCGGGTTTGATAACTGCTGGGCAACTAGCATGAAGGCCACAGCGAATAACATTATTCCTGTAAGTAAAAAATGTTTCATAATTCAAGTATTCATTAATTGTTGTAAGTCAATAATTTTGGATTAAAATAAGATTTATAACAAATATTCAGGCTGTTGGTTGAAAATTTCCCCATTATTTTTTGATCACTGGCAAAAGTATAAAAAATCTCATACAAACTAATGCGCACTTCCGCAAACATTTGATTTTACAAGGCATAATCCGATATGGCTAACAATAGATCTCTAATGCTAATTGTTTCGTTATCATTGATTTTCCGACAATTATAAAGCCCTGTTTATAAAGCCATTTTGCAGGTAATTTATCAGGCCATTTGCCTGATACTGGCTAAAGGCTTCAAGTGAATGAATGTAAACCGGATTGTAGTTATTATTGAATTTTTTTAAGCACTTCTGCCGGAAATATGTAACACCGATTTTTTAACCGGAATAAAACATTTCAATTACTATTTTTGCACACGATTAAAACAAATACTTTTTAATGTGAAAACAATTACCGGGAAAACGCTGACCTACCGATGGCTGATCATTTTGTTTGTAATTCTTTCAACCATTTTTGCTGGTTATGAGCTGAAAAATCTCAGCATAGATGCAGATATTCTGAGGTCGCTGCCTGATGATGACCCGGATGCAGCCTTGCTGAAACGTATCGGTGAAAATTTTGGCGGAAACAGCATGGGGATTGTCATTCTTGAAACTCAGGATGTGTACCGCACTGCAGTGCTGGAACATGTAAGAGCGATCACCGATTCACTCGCTCAAATTGAAGGGATATCTTCGGTAACAAGCCTTACCAATATTATCAATATTAAAGGTAAAGAATCCGGCTTTGAAGTCGGCAGGCTGGTTGATGAATATGATTTGCCGGAAACCCCTGATGCCCTGGAAAAATTAAAAAATAATGTGATGGCCAACGAAATGTATCGGGGATCGATTGTTTCGGAGGACGGAACAGCTACGATAATTATTTTTACACTGAGCGACAGTGCCAATGTACGGACTGTCGCACAAACGGTTCTTGCGAAAACACAGGCACTCAATATTCCTGAAAAGCTATATTATATTGGTTCTCCGATGCTCATCAACTATATTTCCGATCTGATGCGGCGAGATCTGATGAGGCTCCTGCCCATTGCATTTATACTGATAGCGCTAATCCTGCTGATAAGTTTCAGATCGGTTGAGGGCGTGATTTTGCCAATATTAACAGCAGTGATTGCCATTGTCTGGACTTTGGGCGTCATGTCACTTTTGGATTACAAAATGTCGATGATTTCAAACAACATTCCCATCATCCTGCTTGCAGTTGGGAGTGCATACACCATCCATGTGCTGAACCGGATTAACCAGCTCAGGATAACCAATCGTGATACAGCCATCCGTAAAGCGGTCGAATTTGTTATGATCCCCATTTTGCTTGCAGCAATAACCACCATTATCGGTTTCATTTCATTTATTTTTGGATCATACCTCAATATGATCATGGCTTTTGGGATATTCACGGCACTTGGAACCTTTTTTGCCTGCGTGTTATCTATATTTTTCGTGCCAGCCCTGCTTGACGTCACCACCTCTAAAATAAGAAACAGAAGCCTTTTTGCCGAAAAAATACAAAAATCGTTTTTATCGGAGAAACTCCTTCTCAATCTGAATGTGTTATTGTTCAAACATCCAAAATATGTGCTTACTACCTGGACGGTACTTATCCTGATAAGTATCGTTGGCATGTTTTTTATCAGGCGGAGTGTTGATATTCAGGATTATTTTGAAAAGGGAAATCCCACCCGTGAAGCCGAACGCATCATGGTTGAGAAATTTGGAGGGACAAAACCTGTATTTGTCCTTTTTGAAGGCGATATGCAAAATCCTGAAGTTTTAAAAACCATGCTGGAAACCGGCGAATACATGGAGCAAAGCCCCGATATATACACCACACAATCCCTGGCCGACCTTATCGCTCAGTTAAACGAAGCCATTTCTGATGAAAAGGGCATACCCGATGAACAGGAAAAAATTGAACAGTTATGGTTCCTGCTGGATGGAAATGATGCGTTGAAGCGTTTTGTAAACGAAGATCTTACCGAAGGCATTATTATTTCGAAGTTCAAATCGGCCGACAATGAATCAAAGCAGGTTTTTGCCGGATACATGAAAACCTATATTGAGCAAAATTCCAGAGAAGGTTGCAGGATAAGCATCACCGGAATGCCCTTTGTTGATATTACCATGGACAGGAGCCTGATCAACAGCCAGATTGCCAGTATCACCATTGCAGTTATTTTTTCGATACTGTTGGTTTCGCTGATTTTGCGATCGGTATCGAGCGGATTTTTTTCGGCCATCCCGATTATCGCCACCATTACCATACTTTTTGGAGTGATGGGATTTGCCGGCATTCCGCTCAATATTGCTACAGTTCTTGTGGCAAGCGTAGCTCTTGGAATCGGCATCGATTATTCGATTCACATCATTTCGCATTTTAACAGCACTTTAAAAATTACCGGCAATGCCAGGCTGGCTATCGAAGATACAATTATCGTCAGTGGTAAGGCCATTATTATCAATGTGATCTCGGTTTCAACCGGTTTTCTGATCCTCATATTTTCTGAAATGGTACCACTGCAATATTTCGGGTTACTTCTCACACTAAGCATGGTAGGATCAAGCCTTGGAGCCATTACCTTGCTACCGGTAATTCTGATTTTGGCACACCGGAAAAATAATAAAGATCATTTTAATCAAAGCTTATGAAATATCAAAATCTTATCCCAGCAGTACTATTTTTTTTATTGCTGAATTATAGCCATGTAACCGCACAAAATGCCGATTCTCTGCTTAAATACATGGACAACCTGATGTCGGCGCCAAAGGATAAAGTGGCCACGATGCAGATGACGCTGACTGAAAAGGATGGAAAAGTAAAAACCAGAGAAGCCTTGCTGAAGCAAAAAGGAAAGGATCGTAAGATTTACAGGTACACCAAACCCGATTCACAGGCCGGTGTTTCAACGTTGTCGCTCCCCGGAGATGTGATGTGGCTTTTTATGCCGGCATTTGACGAACCTGTAAAAATTACTTTTCTGTCGAAAAGCCAGGCCTTTACCGGAACTGATTTTTCATACGAGGATATGGACAGCCGTTCGTACACCGAAAAATACGCACCTACCTTAAAACCATCGACCGATCCTGAAAACTATACGCTGGAGTTGGTGCCCAGAACCAAAAAATCAAATTATTCCAAAATCATTGTAACCCTCGACAAAGCCAACAATTATCCCATTAAAATGGAATATTTCGACACAAAGGGCACCTATTTCAAATTGGCTACCTACCAATACACCAAAAAAGGAAAATACTGGTACGCAAAAGAGGTGCTGATGAAGGATTTGAAAAAGGGATCATCAACCAAAATTGTAATGGCCGAAATTAGTTTTGATCTGGGATTAAAGGACGACGAGTTTACCGTGAAGAAAATGATGGAATAACCTGTTTTTCTGACCTCTCCTTAATTGATGAAATCGTATTTTCGCTGGCGATATTCCGGCTTTTTCATCATCTCCCTGATATTAACCATTGTTTCGTAAGGCGTTTCATCGATAAACATATTCACAAGCCAGGCCGGGATTTCTCCGCCGGGATCCACCTGCATCCTGAATATCATTTCCAGGCTGTCATCCCCGAGCACTTTCACGAGCCATTCCCCGTTTCCTTTAACTCTTACAAGTTTTTCTTTTACTTCCAGATAATTGTGAAGCAGTTCAATGTCGACCTTTAGTTGTTTTGTTTGATTATTCCAGATAAAGCGGTTCAGGTAAATGCCGTCACGATTGGCAAAGGGGAAGGGCACGGACGCTTCAGAATAATAGATCACCAAGGTGTCGCCGGATTTTTCGAGCAACCAGGCATATTCGATATTGTAGCCCCAATCGGGCATGTGTTCCAAATCCTGCAAAACAGCAACAAATGCGCCTACCGATCCCTGTATCGTCATCCTGGCTTTGAAGGCCATAAAAGCGGAAGTGTCGGTTGCGGTGGTAAATATTTCGATACCATTTTTATTCTTTTTCAATTTCCAGTTGCCGTCGTCCTGGCCAAATACAGTAAAGCCGGCGAGGAATAAAAGCGTAAAAATCCAGCCTTTTATAAATTTATTCATTTGTAATTCCGATGTTTTCGGGAACAGTATAGTTAAAATGTTTCATGGCGAAACCCCATTCATACCTGATTTTTTCCAACAGATCACGGCTGATGGCATGTTTGTTTTTTTCGTAGCTCTCCATGCTTTGTCTGTAATTGCTAAAAGCGGGTAAAGCATCTTCAAATCCGGGTAAATCAAGCTTTTCGTAAATATTTTTCAGGTTGTTTATGGGATCTTTTTCCAGATCGTCAAAAGCGATCTCAACAAAGTTATCGGCCGGAATAAGCGTTTTTTGCTCCAGAAAATCGTTCATCAGTTTTTTATAGATGTCAAAAATATGGGAGTCGATCTCTTCCTGCGTAATCGAATGTAGTTGAAGATAGGGAAGCATTTTTGAATAAAAATGCCGGGTCGAGAGGAACACCTCTACCGGATTACGGTGAATGTGGATGAATTTTGCCCCGGGGAAGGTTTCGAGCAAAACCTTAATGCGTGCGGTATTTGGTGGATTTTTTGAGAGAAACTGCACCCTGCCTGTGTTTTTCAGCGCCTTTTTGATCAGCAGTTTGTAATCGTTTTTCCAGGATTGAAGCTGTAAATCCGGAATTCCCCGAAACCTGATGAAACGGTCGTAATAATTTCTGATATTTTTAGGGAACATCCAGAAATAGTAAAAGCAAACGGGTGTTTTGTCGCCAAGTGCAAATTCTTCTTCCTGCGGATTGGCGGTATCCAGCTTAACATTGTCACCTTTGCGGGTGCCCGGGATGAGCAGTCTGGTGAAACCGCCAAAAATAAACCGACCCAACCCGGCAAGCAGCGTATCAGGAAAAACACTCTGATAGGTGGTGACAAACCCGAGCCTTTCATCCTGACAAAGCAGATTGTGCAGGTGAGTAGTGCCACTCCGCCAGTGCCCGACGATAAAAACCGGATCATTTTTGATGGTTTCGTTTTTAAATCCGGGGTTTATCAGCAGTCGCTCCCAGGCTCTGAAAGGCCAGTTGATCAGGTTAATCAGCGTGATGATTACAAGACGGGGATAATACTTTGCGGAAATATGATTTCCAGTAAAAAGGCCGGCCATTATTTTTAGCGAATATCCAACGGCAGGCGGTAAAAGGACACCTTTTTTTTGTTTTTTTGCTAACGACATGTATCTGAATGTTTTTTTATGGTCATGGTTTACAACTTAAATTGCCGGTTTGCGTGTTTTCCTTTTGTGATCATTTTATCCATCAAATCAGCATTTTAAACCTCAGGACTGATTTTAAACCGCCCAGGAAAATCAGGATGCAAACATAGTAAATAATGACCTGTCAGGAAATAAAGGAAGATTATTTTGGGAGTCATGTTGTTTGGTGAAGAACTCCGGATTGCCTGGAAAATGATGGGTCGTTACATCTTCAAAAACGAGGGTCTGTAGGGGTTCTATCCAATCATCAAAAAAATAATGGAAAAAAATACAAAGAGGCGCAACCTTTTTTTTGACTTTTTCATCTTATCAACACAGTAACAAATTAAATTATATGGCAACTTTACGATACTTACTTTTAAGCTTTACGCAAAAGAACAGGGTTCATGTTAATCCAAAAGTTTCTTTTTACATTTTACTGGTAGCTTTTGTGATTTTGTTGCTGGCTACCGAAAGCATCATCAAGCAAACTTTCGTACCGCTATAAGTTTTAAAGTTTTTTCATGGTTTTTGTTTAAGTTTATTAACTGTTTTGATTTTGAAATAAAGCCGCCAAACTGGGAAGATGGCGGCTTTTCTTTTGCGTAAAAACCTGTCGTTTCATTCGCCGGAAACCCGGCCAATAGCGCAACTCACATAAGAAACCACGGTTGATTTTATTGAGTTTTCGCCCTGTTCGGGATAACCAAGTTTTGTGAGCCGGTTAATAACGTGTTCTTTGTTTTGAACGGCCTCATCAAAATCAACGGTCACACAGGCATTTTCAACATCAACTTCTACTTCCTTTACGCCATCGAGTTTAGCGATTTCTTTGCGGATGGTGTTTGCGCATCCATGGCATTTAATATTTTCGACATTAATTTTTTCTTTTGTCATCTTAGCTTCCTTTCTATAAATTTAAACCAGCATTAAAACAGTTTAAACACCCTGTTTGTTTTATCAGCGCCAAAAGTATTGGCATTTGGGATTGTTCACTAAAATTCGTTGCTTTAAAATGATTGAGTGTCCGGTTATCCTTTTTAGATTTCTCCCTACGGTCGAAATGACAAGATATTTGGAGTCTTTTGGGAGGGTGGGGGTTGGTGGCGGCGAAGCCGCCACCAACCCCCACCCTCCTAAACAACGTAACTGCTTGTCATTCCGATCCGCCAACCGGCG
>CAYOWJ010000022.1:1563-23734 GCA_964407625.1 uncultured Lentimicrobiaceae bacterium | reverse complement strand
AAATCCTAAATCATCAATCCTAAATCATCAATCCTAAATCATCAATCCTAAATCAATGAATCCGTGAATCCCAACGACATCATCCTAAAATATTACAAACCCGGAACGCTGGCTTACGATTTACTCATGGTTCATTCGACAGCAGTGAGGAATCTGGCTTTAAAAATTGCCGGTAATAATCCTCAGCTCAACATCAACACTGCGCTGGTTGCCCGGGCAGCCATGCTTCACGACATCGGCATTTTTAAAACCAACGCACACGATCTGGGCTGTTTTGGACAATTCCCGTATGTTTGTCACGGCTACCTGGGACGCGAAATTCTGGAAATGGAAGGCTTGCCGGAACTTGCCCTTTTTTGTGAGCGCCACACCGGAACCGGCCTCAGCAAAGAGGAAATTATCGCTCACAACCTGCCTGTTCCCATCAGGGATATGTTGCCGGTAACCACCGAAGAAAAGCTTATTTGCTATGCCGACAAGTTTTTCTCAAAATCAGCTAAACATCCCGAACGACCTAAAAAAATGGAAAAAATAATCAGGGGACTTTCCAGGTTTGGCGATAAAAAAGTTGCTGGTTTTGAAGCATTCATCAAAATGTTTGGTGTCAGCGACATTTATGAAGATGAAGTTGACTAACTTTGACCTTTGATTTTTATCGATTACAATTCAAAAAACTCACCATTAAAAATATGTTTTATGAGAATTTTTAAACGACTTAAAAGCCAATTCGGGCTAAGTTTTCTGATGACCGCGTTACTCACTCTTTTTATAACCGGAACAAATGCCCAGATAACAATCACTCAATCCGACATGCCTTCAACCGGCGACTCGACGCGGCGAAGCACAAATATTTCGACTTTTGGCGCTGATTACACCTCCACCGGAGCAGATTACACCTGGGATTTTTCGGGTTTATTTCCACTCACCCAAACCGTTGATAATTACGTGAGCGTTTCATCAGTTCCATTCCTTTACCAGTTGGTTTTTATCCCGAGTATTGTGGCTAATCTTGCCTCACCAATGGGCGAATTTAACCTCATTCCCGGCCTGGAAGTGGCTGATCCTTACTTTTTTTACAAAAAATCATCGTCATCTTACAACGACGTAGGTTTTGCGGTGACCATCAACAGCATTCCTTTGCCGATAAAATATGACACCCCCGACGTACTTTATAAATTTCCGATGGCTTTTGGCAACGCCGATTCGAGCTATTCCGGTTTTCAACTGGGAGTGCCCGACCTGGGTTATGCCGGCATCGATCGCAAAAGGGTGAACCTTGTTGATGGCTGGGGAGCTTTAACCACGCCATTCGGCACTTTTAATACGATTCGGTTAAAATCGCAGGTTTTCGAAACCGACACCATTTATATCGATTCGATCAGTTTTGGAACAACAATTCAACGGAATTACACCGAATACAAATGGCTTGGAAATGGCTTTGATGCGCCACTTCTTCAGGTAACTGAGGAGGGTTTGCTGGTAACTGTTTCTTACCTCGATTCGTTGCGCGACATTACGCTCGACATCGAAAAACCGGAAATCGCAAAATCTGAACTTCACATTTCACCCAACCCGGTTTCGATGCAGGCTAACATCAGTATTTCCAATCCTGAAGCGGGTTTCGTAAATTTATCGGTCTATAATATTTCTGGAATTAAAGTAGCTGGTTTGTTCAATGAAAGGATGAATCAAGGGACAAAAATCCTGAGTTTTTATGTTTCGGATTACCAGCTAAAGTCAGGCGTTTTTTTTCTGAAAATGGTTTCGGAAAAGGAGGTGGTTACAAGGAAGTTTGTAGTTCGGTAGCCGCCCCCCTCAATCCCCCCAAATGGGGGGAAGGAAGAAGCCAAAGGGCGTTGCCCCCCTCGGTCTGCCCAAATGAAGCGAGTAAAGAAGCCAGCGGGTGTTACCCCCCTCGGTCCCCCCAAATGGGGGGAAGGAAGAGCTCCTTTCAGTTAGCGAGGGCAGTGGCAAAAAAGTCATTTATTCATAATAAACAACAAACCCCATGAATTTTGCAGTTTATAAGTCGTCGGCGGGTAGTGGAAAAACCCACACCCTCGTAAAAGAGTACATTCGTTTGGTTGTCGAAAATCCGGAAAAGTACCGGAATATTCTGGCTATCACCTTTACAAACAAGGCAGCGAATGAAATGAAAAGCCGGATTTTGCTGTATCTGAAAATACTTGGCCAGTTTCCGGTATCTGTCGAAAAGCCACTGATCATGGATGTTTTGGGGGAAATTTCGGCAAAAACAGGCTTGACTGAGCAAAACATTTCAGCAAAGGCAAGTCTCGCCCTCAAACTGATCCTTCATAATTATTCCAATTTTGCAGTGAGCACCATCGATAGCTTCGTACATCGCCTGGTGCGTAGTTTTGCCCGCGACCTCCGGCTTCCGGTGAATTTTGAAATTGAACTTGATTCGGATAAACTCGTCGCAAAATCCATCGGACTGCTGATCAGCAAAGTTGGTACCGATGCCGGCCTGACGAAAGCGCTGGTTCAGTTTGTCGAAAGTAAAATGGACGACGAAAAAAGCTGGGACATCGAGCTTCAACTGAAAAAATTTACCGGCTCACTCTTAAAAGAAGACAGCTTTGAAGCGATAAAAAAGCTGGAATCGCTCGAAACCGACGATTTCATCAGGATCAACGAAAAGCTTATGGCCATCATCAAAGGTTTCGAAACAAAAATTCAGGGAATCGCTCAACAGGCTGATCAACTGATCAAAAATAAGAGCATCGACCCCAGTACTTTTTATCAGGGAAATAAAGGCATTCCGGGATATTTTGAAAAACTTGCTGTGATAAACTTCGAAAAGATTACACCAAATTCTTACGTCGCGGCAACGATTTACGATAATAAATGGTATGGTGGAAAGGCCACAATTTCTGATAAGCTGGCTATTGGTGAGATTTCGGGGCAGCTTACCTCCTTTTTTTCTCAAATTCAAAATTTGGTTGAATCGGGCTTTTCAAAATACCAGGTTTGCAAACTTGTCATCCAGAACATTTATCCCATCGCCGTTTTAAATGCCATCCAAAAAGTGATGGACGAATTCCGTGAAAACGAAAACATTGTCCATATTTCGGAGTTCAACAAGCGCATTGCCGAAATTGTAGGTTCGGAGCCAGTTCCCTTTATTTATGAGCGTATTGGCGAAAAATACAAGCATTTCCTGGTTGACGAATTTCAGGATACCTCGCTCCTGCAATGGCAGAATCTGCTCCCGTTGCTCGAAAACTCCCTTGGAAACAACAATTTTAACATGATCGTGGGTGATGGCAAACAAGCCATTTACCGCTGGCGAAATGGAGAAGTGGAACAATTTGCACAGCTTCCCAAAATTTTTCCGCCAACCAGCGACCCGCTCATCAAAAGCCGCGAAACTTTACTGACAAGCCATTACCAGGATTTTCCGCTTGGTACAAACTATCGCTCAAAAGCTGAAATCGTCAGGTTTAACAATGATTTTTTTAAATATTCGAGCCAATTTCTCGACGATAGTTTTAAAAACATTTACGAATCTGTCGAACAAAAATTTGTCGAAAAGAACTCCGGAGGTTTTGTCAGGATCGAATTTTTAGATAAAACTGAATTTGAAAAAGATGAACTTCTGGAGGCCGAACTCGAAAAAATCAGAAAGATCATTGTTGAAGATTTAGCCGGTTTTGAACATCGCGATATTGCCGTTTTGACCCGTAAAAACGACGAAGGTAGCGAGGTTGCGCGGTATTTACTTCAACATGGAATCAACGTGGTTTCGTCGGAAGTTTTAAAATTATCGTCAAGTCCGGAAGTTGGGTTTCTTCTGGCCTTGCTCAGTTTCATCAACGATCCCAAAGAAAAACTGCCCGTTGGCATCATCCTGAATTATCTCACCGGGAAGAAAAAAATCAACTTCTCCAGTCTTAATGAAGCTTTTGATGGTTGCGCTGAACTCAGCCGTACCAGCGATCTCCGCGAAAACCGCCTGCCACTTGAGGAGCTTATCCTCAAAAACGGCATCAACTTCGATATTTCCAGATTAAAACCATTTACGCTGTACGAAAATGTTGCTGAACTCATCAATATTTTTTCGCTCGATCCCGCACATAACGACCCATTTGTTCAGTTTTTCATGGACATCATTCTCGAATTTACCGCCAAATTTAACGAGGGCATTTCGGAGTTTCTCACTTTTTGGAACGACACCAAACACAAACATTCCATCATCGTCCCCGAAGGCATGAACGCTGTGCGCATTATGAGCATTCACAAAGCAAAGGGACTCGAATTTCCGGTGGTGATTTATCCTTTTGCAAATAACATGAGTAAACTGGCTGTTGATGACGCCTGGATTGACCTGGATTTTGAAGAAATTCCCGAATTTAAAACGGCATTGATCAGATACAGCAAAGCCCTCGAAAACACCGATTATTCGCAGCTTTATCTAAAAGAAAAAAACAAATCCTTTTTGGACACCCTCAACCTGCTTTATGTGACGATGACCCGTCCAACGAAAGGACTTTTTATCATTACCCGCGACAAAACCACCGATAAAGGCTGGACCGAAGCTCCGATGTTTAAAGATAATGCCGATTTATTCAGAGGTTTTTTAATCGAAAAAGGCTTTTGGAAAGACGATCAGAAAATTTATGAATTTGGACAGATCGAGGAAAATTCCAAAAAACAAATACCAAAAGAGCAAACAGCTGATAAAACAACAGAAATACCCGTCAATGTTGGCAACTGGCGGAAAAAGATCACCATCAGCACATCTGCACCGGCAGTCTGGGATGTCGAAAACCCCAACCGCAACCGCGAATATGGCAACCTTTTGCACCTGATATTATCCAGAATAAATTCTGCTGCCGACCTTGCCCGGGTTCTTGATGAAGCTTTACTTGAAGGACTTTTGGATGATCAGCAAAAAATTGCCCTTGCCGGGAAAATAGGCAGGATTATCGGGAAACCCGAAATCAGCAAATATTTCGATGAGGGTGTGGAAGTGAAAAATGAGCGGGATATCTTAACTCCTCAGGGAAAAATCTCCCGTCCCGACCGCGTGGTTTTTGAAAGCAAAAAAGCCATTATCCTTGATTACAAAACCGGGCATGAACAGGAGTTTCATATCCGCCAGTTGCAGGATTATGCAAATCTGTTAATTGAGATGGGCTATCCGGAAGTTGAGAAATACCTGGTTTATCTGGAAGATGAGCAGGTTGTTGTTTGCTGAGATTTGGTTTTGGAGTTGAAAAGGTTTTATCTTTACAAATCAGGAAAAATTTCATTCGAATAAAGTTCATTTTGAATGAAGGTATTGAACACTTAATTGGATTTTTTTGTAAAAACTTTAATAATGGAAAATCAACAAATTAAAACTTCTTTGTATGCCTTAATAGAGGAAACGGATGATGTTCAACTGCTGGAGGAGATTGAAATCATGCTGTTAAACCAAAACACCAAACAGGATTTTTGGGATGTTTTGCCAGCATCACAAAAAGAATCCATCGAAAGAGGAGTTGAACAAGCTGCAAAAGGTGAAACTACTGCCCATGAAGATGTGCTGAAAAAATATGAGAAATGGCTTACAAAATAAGGTGGACAAAAGAAGCCAATGAAACTTTTGATAAGATTATCAAATATCTCGAAAATCGATGGACAGACCGTGAAATCGTCAATTTTGTGAATAAAACAAATCAGATTTTGACACAGATTTCAAAACACCCTGAAATGTTCAAATCCTCCTCAAAAATGAAAATCAGAATGGGGATTATTACAAGGCAAACAAGTTTTTTCTATCAAATTGATAACCAAGACAAGATAATTGTTTTACTATCTTTCTGGGACAACAGGCAAGACCCCGCCCAACGTAAATATTGATTTCAATTAAAATTGATAAGAAATTCACCCTGGAAATTCAGGAAAGTGTTAAACCTTATCAAAGTGCGAAAAAGGTTTCACCTCTGGCAAAGGTGTAACCTTTTTCAGAACTTTGGCTCCCTTCACAATTTGGGGAAGGACCGGGGATGGGGTTTTAATCCGGCGAAACCTATGAAATATCAGGTTTTTTAAACAAATTCTTTCACCACTTGCAAACAACCATTGGTTTTCATACTTTCGCCTTCACAAAAAAAATGAATAATCACATGACAAAATTTAAACTTCTCTCCAATCTTACCAGAAAAAGCTTTTTAGTGATTTTGGTTTTTCTTGCGTCCAGCACCATTTTTTCTCAGGAAAACAAAACTTCAGACTGGAGCCAGTTTCGGGGTAATTTGCACAATGGCGCAAGCGCCGAAACCCGTGCCATTGAAGGCTGGCCTGAAACCGGACCACCACTTTTGTGGACCAAAACGGTGGGAAATGGATTTCCGGAAGTGGCTGTTGCCAAAGGCACTGCCTATATTTTTTCGGGCGATTCGCTCGATGGCAGCTACGAATACCTCGCTGCCATTGAAATTGAGACTGGCAAGGAACTTTGGAAAACAACAGTCGATTCGCTTTATATCGAAGTTGACGGCTGGGGACACGGCCCGCGCTCCACTCCTGCCATTGACGAGGACATGGTTTTTTGCCTCAGCGCATTTGGAAAGCTCACCGCATTATCCACAAAAGATGGTTCAAAAATCTGGATGGTTAACGTGCCTAAAGAATTTGGAACTACGCAACCGCGCTGGGGTTTCAGTTCTTCACCATTATTAACCGAAAACCTGTTAATTCTCGAAACCGGTGGAAAAGAAAACGCCACATATACTGCTTTTGACAAGAAAACCGGCAAAACCCTGTGGAGTAAAGGAAGTGGTGAGGCATCCTATAATTCGCCTGCAACGGCCAACATTGGAGGACAGACACAAATTGCCTTCGCCGGGGACAGCATTCTTTTTGCTTACGATCTGGCAGGAAACCTCCTCTGGGATTATAAAATGCCATTCAGGCAACCAACAGCAATGCCTGTGTTTATCGCGCCTGACAAAATTTTCGTTTCGACTGTGAGCGATGCAGGAAGTTTTTTGATTCGCATCGAAAACAACAAACCTTTGCTATTGTGGGCAAGTTCGTCCATGCAAAACGAGTGGAGCACAAGTTGCTATTACGAGGGTTTTATTTATGGGATTTCGAAAACCAAACTGGTTTGTATTTCGGCCGAAAACGGCGAAATGAAATGGGGACAGCGTGGTTTTGGCAAAGGCAGCCTGATTGCTGCCGGTAATAAGCTTATCGTGATGTCCGACCAGGGATTAGTGACACTTGTACACCCTTCACCTGAAAAATTTATAAAGATTGGCTCATTCAAGGCTTTGGAAGGAAAGTCCTGGACTGCTCCTTCATTTGCTGATGGAAATCTTTTTGTCAGAAATCTGACAACCATGTCATGTTACAAACTCATCAAATAAAATAGTCATGAAAACGACATTAAAATCAGTGTTTGTGCTTGCAGTTTTATGCATCGTTTCTGCATTTTCTTACAGCCAGTCGGCAGATGAAATTATTGCAAAGCATATTAAGGCGCATGGCGGGATGGAAGCCTGGAATAAAGTACAATCGATGAAAATTACCGGGTATTTTACCGCTTTCAGCGAGCGAAATCCGATGACCGAAATCAAGGCCACCGATGGTAAATATTTCGCCGACTTAATCCTGGGACAGCACAAGGTTAAGGAAGGATGTGACGGCAAAATCTACTGGACCATCAATCCCTGGTTTGACCTTCCGTTTGCACGGAAAATGAACGAAAATGAAATCATGGTCACCAGGCAAAATGCTGAGTTTTTCACACCCTTTTTCAAGTATCAAAATCGGGGATTTACCGCAAAATATGAGGGGAAAGAAACGATTGAAGGCATCGAAACCTTTAAACTTTTGCTAACGCGCGAAAACGGCCTAAAGGAAACCTGGTTTCTGAGAACCGACAATTATCTCGAATATATGAGCAAATCCGGCTGGGGCGATTTTGCCACTCCGGTTGACCAGGAGGCTGTTTTTGATGATTTCCGAAAGGTTGGCGACGTAATAATCCCTTTTTACATTGAACGGATTTTCGACATCCGCAACACCGTTTACGAGATTGGAAAAGTGGAGCTCAACATCGCTCCTGAACCTTCGGTTTTTGAAATCCCGTTAAGTGCACCAATACAGAAACTGAATTTCATGGCAGGCACCTGGAATGTTGTGGTTGATGTTTTAAACCGCGCTGGAGCATGGACTAATGCTGACTCCACAATTTCGGTCATCGGATTTATTACGGGCAAAAACATACTCCGGGAAACCATCGCTTACACGCGTTATTTCCCTGTCGAGAAATATCTCACCTGGACTTATAACACCGAATCTAAAAATTACCGACTGAGTGTTTTTGACGATATTTACTCAAACACAGCCCTTTTTCAGGGAAATTTCCAGGGCGATTCGCTGGTTGTTGATAACACCGGAATCAGTTTCAGCAAAGAACCAACAACCGCGCCTTTATCCAGATACATTTTCTGCAAAATAAGTGAAAGCGGTTTCCTGCTCGAAATTGCCGGTTCACGGGATAATGGCGCCAACTGGAAAGTAAATCAGAGATTTACGTATTCAAGGAAAGTTGAATAGCCGGTTGTTACCAAAAGGTAATCTGAAATCATCTGTTTTGTAAAGCTTTGATAGCAAAATCCTAAAACTTCCCCAGGAGGATTACGAAATCCAAAAAACTTGGACACATCTAATATTTCCAGGAATTTTCGGCTGACGGTTTTCAGAAATAAATACTTGCCGAAACCATCGTGGCTAAATTGAAATTCATATTACCCGGATTTCCAAACCTGTCAGATGAATCGTCTGAAAAGCTAAAATTTCCCTGCGCTTCAACGCCCAGGCTAAAATGTTCGTTGAAAAAATATTCGCCACCAAAAGCCAAACCTGCAACAAAATCGCGCGTTGATTCCTTGTCGCCATCCGGGAAAAACATGAGTATTCCTAACCTGGCTCCGAGATAAGGCCTCAAATCGGTGGTTTTCAGATAAAATCTCGGAATCAGACCTATGGAAAAATCTGTTCCCTGGCTTTGTGCAGTTTGAAAATCAATCGCCGGTGCCAACATAAATCTTTCGGAAAGAAAAACAGGAACCATTATTCCAAACTGGCTTTCCTGTATCGTGGCGGACAACCCCACCTTTCCTTTATTAACAACCTGGGCATCCAGACTGTTTGCAAAAGCTACCATCGAAAAAACAAGCAATAAAAAAGAAATTCGTTTCATGATAATTGTTTTTATAAACTATTGATATGGATTATAATCGTGCGAAACAACAATGTTATCCCACAATAAAATATTATCGCCTTCAAGATAGGCCCGGTAATAGCCATCGGGAATAATGCCGACATCGATGTGGATATTTTTATCAGCAGTGATCGAATCAATTTCGATTAAATGATATGAACCTGCAACCAGGTTTGTAGAACCTAAGAAATTTCCGGCAGTTTCAAATCCACCTTCCACCGTCGCCCTGACCAGATAAAACTTAAAGGAGCCTGACAATTCATTGGTAAAATGAAAACCCATCTCATAAGCAGCCGGGTTTGGATATGAAAATATACCGGCAATTATCTCATTCCCACTCTCATTCATTATTCTGTTTTTAATATTCGGATTGCCAACGTATCTGACAATAAAGCCTTGTTCATCGCGAACTTCATAACCGGTGATTACCGGCGAGAGCAAGCCGGTTGTCACATAATCTGACTCAGCAGATTGCTTTGAACACCCGCTTAAAACAAGCAAAGTGGCAATAAATAACAATTTTTGAATGGCTCGGTTCATGGTTGATAAGCTTGAAATGTGTTTTCTTAAAATGGTAAATAAAATAGCCTGATAATATTTTTGCGAAAGTATGATTTATCGGTTTGTTTGCGTAATCTATTATTTAATTTTCCTCAGCAGCGGTAGTAAAAATCCCAGCCCTATTACAAAAAACACTGCAATGGCCAGAATTGAGTAACGCATACTTCCGGTGATGGCTTCGATAAGGCCAAAACTAAAGGTTCCGGCAACGGTGGCCAGTTTTTCCATCACATCATAAAAGCTGAAAAATGAAGTATGGTTGGTCGTATTTTCGGGCAACATTTTTGAATAGGTGCTCCGCGCAAGCGACTGAGATCCTCCCATGACAATCCCGATAAAAAGTGCAGCAACCACAAAACCTGTCGAATTGGTTACGTAATAAGCGCCAATACAAATAAAAATCCAGGCAGTGACTGCAATTATTAACGCTTTAATGTTTCCAATTTTAGCTGAAATCCGTGCAAACGACCAGGCACCGAACACGCCCACAAGTTGTATTACCAGAACTGTTGGGATGAGCACTGTATCGTCAAGACCAAGTTCCTTTGTGCCAAATGTTACGGCCATAAACATCACCGTTAAAATCCCCATCATGAAAAAAAAGAAACCGCTCAGGTATAATTTCAATTGGCGGGATTTGCGAATCTGACCAAAAACCACCTGAAGCTCTTTGTAGCCATTCGAGAGAATCCGGGCTTTTTCGGCCCGTTTCCGGTAAGTATATTTTGGAAGCCTCGAAAACGTAATCTGTGAAAAGCCAACCCACCACAAAAAGACGGTTAAAAATGAAATTCGCGGAGCAATGTCAGAACCCACAGGAATGCCAAACCATGCAGGTTTAAGTATCATCATGAGGTTAAAAAGCAGCAGTACAACTCCTCCGATGTAGCCCATCGAATATCCCCGTGCGCTGATGCGGTCCTGGTCTTCGGGGCTTGCAATAATGGGCAGAAATGAATTATAAAAGACAATGCTTCCGCAGTAGCCAAGGGTTCCGAGCGCAAAAGCAATAACTCCCAACTCAACATGATCCTTATCAAAGAAAAACAACATGCCGCACGATACAGCACCTATCAATGTAAATGCACGCATAAAACCTTTGCGGCGCCCTGTGTAATCCGCCATCGACGACAAAAGCGGTGATAAAATGGCAATGATCAGGTATGAAGCCGCAATAGCCCATGAATAAAGAACCGAATTAATGATGTTGGCTCCAAAAAAAGGCACAGTGCTGTCATTATTAAAACTGGTGACGGCAATATAATAAGTGGGGAAAATGGCTGAAGCAATGGTAAGCTGATACACCGAATTCGCCCAGTCGTACATCACCCAGCCCCGGATAACTTTTTTGTCGCCCATTACGATAGGCTGGAAATCTTTTCGTTTGATTGCCATTGTTTTTTTTTAATGTTAAGCGAAAGTAAAAAAATTATTTCTATTTTCATATTGTTTTGATTATCTTCGTTACCAGCTTAATATAATGATTAAAAATTTTGGATATGAAAACCACCCTGAAGTTATGTTTTGGATTTTTATTGTTTTGGGCGCCTCAGATGTATTCGCAGCAAAGCGACGATTCGCTAAAAGCACCTCCGACAAAGGAAAAAATTAAAAAAGGCTGGAATATCGGTTTTTTACCGGTGATTGGTTATTCGTCTGACATCGGCCTTCAATATGGCGCATTGGCCAATATTTACGATTACGGCGATGGCTCAACCTATCCTAAATACGACCATTCACTCTATTTTGAAGTTTCACGAACCAACAAAGGCGGAGGCATCAACCAGTTTTTTTATGATTCCGAAAAACTCCTTCATGGCCTAAGAGTGACTGCCGACCTTACTTATCTTACCGAAAAAGCGCTCGATTTTTATGGATTCAACGGTTACCAGGCCGTTTATAATCCGCTCTGGGAAGACGACTCCCAGGATTCGACCATTTATAAAACGCGCATGTTTTACCGCCATGAGCGAAAATTGCTTCGGATTGGCGTTGATTTACAGGGAAAATTTTCAAATCAAAAGATTAAATGGCTTGCCGGCCTGGCATTTTTGAAAACCGAAACAGCGCCGGTTGATATCGACCAATTGAACAAAGGTTTGAGCGATAGCAAGAAATTGCCAGACGTGCCGGGACTTTACGATAATTACGTTTCCTGGGGAGTGCTTAGCCCGGAAGAAATAAAAGGCAGTAATACAGTTTTGAGGCTTGGCCTGATTTACGATACCCGCGACAACGAGCCTAACCCCATGAAAGGCATCTGGAGTGAAGTGATTTTTGCGATGGCACCTGCATTTTTGGGTGATGGCGATTTTGGATTTATAAAGATTGCCGCAGCACACAGGCAGTATTTTACTTTGATAAAAAACGACCTTTCCTTTGCCTATCGCGTGGCATACCAGGGAACCATTGCAGGCAAAGTCCCGTTTTACATGCAACCATATATGATCAACTCATTTGCTCAAACCACAACAATTGATGGTTTGGGAGGTGCCAGAAACTTACGTGGAATCATGAGAAACAGGGTTGTTGGTGATGGCATGGCTTATGGAAACACCGAATTCCGATGGAAATTTTACCGTTTCAGCCTGATCAGGCAGAATTTTTATCTTGCATTAAATGCTTTCGCAGATGCCGGTATGGTTGTGCAAAATATTCCGGTCGATAAAAGCGGTATCCCTGAAAAGGTTGACCAATCCCAGTATTTCAGTGATGGTCCTGAAAAACTCCATGTGTGCGTGGGTGGCGGCCTTCGGGTGGTGATGAACCAAAACTTTGTTATTTCCGCTGATTACGGCGCAGCGCTCGATAAACGCGACGGTGACACCGGACTTTACATCGGGTTTGGATTTCTTTTTTAACTTATCAGCCGACAAATGGAAGTCGCAAGCCGGCAGTAGTAAGCCTTTCGGTGGTTGGCAGCTTTACCAACCAGGGTACTACTTTCCATCCTCGGTAAATGCCGGTGCAAAGTAGTTTTTTGGAAGATATTCGGCTGGAATCGTAGAAGCGTTTCCATCGCGCCGCGACCGATAATGTGGCGACATGATTTCGACACCACCTTCATTAAATTTATCCTGGATATTCTGGTGCAAATTGGAGTAAATGACTGGAATATCGGCCGGAAATTTGGTATATGCATTAATCTGATAGCTCACATAAAAATCATCCAGGCTGGTCTGTAAAACAAAGGGAGCCGGCTCTTTTTCGATATTTTGCGTTTCCAAAGCAGCATTTATCAAAAGTTGATGAACGATTCGCCAGGGAGCGTCATAGCCAATTGTAACAGTAGTATAAATAATTATCCCTTTATCGCTGGCAGCTTTGCTGTAATTGATAACATTTCCCGTTAAAATTGACGAATTCGGAATGGTGATGTCTTCGTTTTTTATGGTTCTCATGCGGGTTACCAAAAGATTTTTTTCGACAACAATTCCCAGCATATCAGCAAATTTTATTCTGTCGCCAACTTTAAAAGGCCGCATATAGGTAATTACGATACCAGCAACAATATTTGAAATTGCCGAGGAAGAGCCTAACGAAAACAGGATTCCGATAAAAACCGAAATACCCTGGAATATCTTGGAATCAGACCCCGGCAAGTATGGAAATATAGCCACAACTGCAAAAATAATCACCAAAACTTTCGCTAAATTTGAAGTCGTTTTAGCATAATCGGGATGAAAACCAGGTATTAAAAGATTACCAACTTCTATTTCCAACGCTAAAAAACGTACGCCTTTATTGATATATCTTGCAATGAAAATAATGACGATAATGGTGATGAGATTGGGCAAAAACGCAACGAGACTTCTAAAAAACGAAGTAAACGGAGATAAAACCCAGTTTATGAGCGTTCGTGCAATATGCTCGGTTACCGGAAACTGACCAAAAATGATGGGAAGCGTAAGATAAAACATAAAAATCAGGATGATGATTTTTAGAAATTTTAGCGCCAAACCAATGGTTCGCCCAAATTTTTCTTTGTCAAGCAGTACATAGTTTTTAACTGCAAAATCCTTCACCCATTTTTGGTTATTGATAATCCTTGTATTGATTTTCCTGAAAAGCAAATTAAACAACCGGAACAGTAAAAAATAGCCAATAATTACACCAACAATAACCAGGACTTTCGTAACGATGCTTCTAAATGTCCTTGATTCTTTATACTTTTGAATGGAGCTACTGATTTTATCCTTACAAATTTCGGCTGTTTCAGCCTGGCTTCTTCCCGGAAAGAGCGTATCTTCGAGGGTAATAGTGAGCAAAATATGATTGCCATGGTGGATAAAATAGAAATCTGATCGTTTAACAACCTTCATCGAATCTTCATTAAACGAATTGGATTTGGCGAGTTGTAAAATTTGATTTGAAATAACCTCACTTCTGGCCTTTGCAGTGAATGCGCCAAAAACACGATTAATCGTTAAAATTGTATCGCCGTCCAAAATCACCGGGTAGCCCTCCGATTCAAATTCCTGCGCCCAAATCGCCGGACAGATAAACAGAATCAACAGAATATTAAGCACTATTTTTTTCATCATAATCAGTTTTAGAAATCTTTATTTGCTATCGAAAAGTCGAAATTAAGGCGATTTGCAGCAAATTTTATTTCAGCAAACCTAATAAAAATTCTGAAGCCTGCTTGACGGAAATTTTACTTTTGCAAAAAATATTACAATGACCGGACTTAAAATACTTGCCTTTAAAGGCGCGTCAGATAAACTTTTTGAAAATGGAAAAAGCCAGATCAACGAACTTTTTCCTGCAAACGATTTTGATTTGAATACGCAAAATCCCGACATTTTGTTTTTTCTGAGCGGAGGCTCAGAGCGCGAAGCGTTGAATTATTCAAAACCCGGGAAATTCCTTTTGCTGGCTGCTTTTGAAGAAAATAATTCTTACGCGGCAGCAACAGAAGTCAAAGCTCATTTTGATAAAATTGGCCAGGATTGCCTGCTTTGTGATTTGAAAAATGTAAACGACAGGCAGGTAATTTTGGATTTCATCGAAGCAGGAAAAGCCTGCGAAAGGATAAATGGTAAAAGACTGGGATTGATTGGTGAAGTCTCGGAATGGCTTGTCGCTTCTACAATCCCTGGCGAAATCCTTGCCTCAAAACTTGGGATCGGATTGGTGAGAATACCCTGGAATGAAGTTCGTAATTACAATGAATTTACACCAGATCCTGCCTTTCTGGAAACCTATAAAACCGATAGCACTCTAAATATCAGGGATGCCGGACGGGTTCACCAGGCGCTTACCGAAATTATTTCCCGAAAAAAGTTAGATGCTATAACGGTTGAGTGTTTTTCGCTGGTCAACGAAAACGGTGTTACGGCTTGTCTGGGATTGTCAAAATTAAACGACGACCATATTCCTGCGGGCTGCGAAGGCGACCTGGCAAGTATTACAGGAATCATGATCGCAAAAGAAGTTACGGGAATTATTCCCTGGATGGCCAACACCGTAAAAGTTGATGCCGAAAGCGTAAAGTTTGCTCACTGCACCGCTCCTACCAAATTGCTCTCTGAATTTAAGATCGAAACTCATTACGAAACTGGTCTCGGAACTGCCGTAAAAGGCCATTTTGAAAGTGATGAAATTACGATTTTCAGAATTGACAATACTTTGGAAAAAGCATTTTTAACCACCGGAACCATCATTTCGAGGCCTGAAAGCAAAGATGCCTGCCGCACCCAGATCGAGGTAAAAATCAGTGAAAAGGCATCCGAACTTTTGAAAAACAAGCCTTTAGGAAACCATCATCTGATCATTCCCGGAAACCAGACCGAAAAACTCGGGATATTTTGTAAACTCAAAAATATCATGGTGATAAATTCCTGAGTTAGAGATGTTATCGAAGATGTTAAAATATCTGCAAGTAGAAAATTTATTGCACTAATGAATCAAAAGTATGAAAGATAGTGGACAATCCAAAATAGAAAACCTTCGCAAGAAGGCAGAAGAGCTACTGGTTTTGCAAAAAGTCAAGACAAGCGATGTTTCTCCAACAGCAGCGGACATGCTTAAGTTGATTCACGAATTGCATGTTTATCAAATAGAGCTCGAACTGCAGAATGATGAACTCAACCTTGCCAGACAACAGGAGGAGTCAGCCCGAGAAAAATTTGCCGAATTGTACGATTTTGCGCCTTCAGGATATTTTACCTTAACAGCCAGCGGTAACATCGCAGAGCTGAACCTGACAGGAGCGAAAATGCTGGGCAAGGAACGCCAAAACCTGATCAACAGTAGCTTTACACATTATATTACCTTCGATTCAAAAAATACTTTTGCTGATTTCCTTTCGAGAACATTAATAGGTAAGAGCCTGCAAAGCTGCGAAGTTACCTTCGGTTCCAGTGAAGATATTCCCATTTATGCCCACTTAAGCGGTAATCTTGCTGATGACGGAAAACATTGCCTGATAACTGCTGTGGATATTACTGCGCGCAAACTGGCTGAGCTTGCGTTGCAACAAAGTGAGGCAAAATATCGACAGCTTGCCGAAAACTCAACTTCCATCGTTTATCGCTTGCTATTAAAGCCCGAATTTAAATTCGATTATGTTAGCCCTTCATCAACTGAAATTACGGGGTACACACCGGAAGATCATTACAACGATCCCCAACTGGGATTCAAACTGGTTCATCCCGACGACAGGATATTGCTGGAAAATACGACCAAATACAATAAAGGTGAACCCCTCGAGCTGAGATGGATACGAAAAGACGGTCAGGTAATCTGGACCGAACAGCGCAATGTTTTACTTTTTAACGAAAACAGCGAGCCTTATGCCATTGAGGGAAATGCCAGGGATATTTCCGATCGTAAAAACATCGAACTGGGGCTTCGTAAAGAGACTGAACGAAATTCATTGCTGCTCAGTTTATTTGCCAGGGCTTCAGTTCTAACCGATAAAGAACTCTACGATCAGGCACTGGATATAGCCGTTAAAATTACCGACAGCACAATTGGGTTTTTTCACCAGGTTAGTGATAACCAGCAGGAGATCATCCTTACTACATGGAATGATGAAGCAAAGAAAAACTGCACCACTGTCTTTGATAATCTTTATCCTCTTGAGAAATCAGGTAACTGGGCCGATTGCGTAAGGCAAAAAAAAGTAGTCGTTTATAATGATTACCCTAACTCGCCAAATCGAAAAGGGCTGCCCGAAGGACATGCCCCCATTTGCAGAATCATGAGCGTTCCGGTGATTGATGATGACAAAGTCAGGTTAATTTTTGGAGTTGGCAATAAATCATCCGATTACACCGATTCCGACGCAATTCAGATACAAGCCATTGCCAATGAGTTGCACAAAATACTTGAAAAACGTAAAGTAGAAAAGAACTTACAGAAAATTGAAGACCGCTGGCAATTTGCTATCGAAGGGAGCAACGATGGCATCTGGGACTGGAATGTGCTTACCGATGATGTTTTTTTCTCTAACCGGTGGAAAGAGATGATTGGCTTTAAGCCTGATGAACTCGAAGGAAAACTCAGCGAATGGCAAACCAGGGTTCATCCCGACGACATTGAAGCGGTAACATTAAAGATACATCAGCATTTCAAACAGGAAACACCAGTCTATTCATCAGAGCACCGCATATTAAACCGGGACGGATCCTGGAAATGGATCCTGGACCGGGGTAAAGTTTTGGAATGGACCATGGATGGAAAGCCTGCGCGTATGGTTGGTACGCACACAGATATCAGCGATCGTAAAAAAAATGAGGAAATCATCCGCAAATCGGAAGAAAAATTCCGAATTGTTGCTGACAATGCCTATAACTGGGAATTCTGGGAAGGGTCCGATGGCAAATGGATACATCATTCATCTTCGTGCCAGAAACTTACCGGATATTCAGCCAATGAATTTCTGAATGACAATGATTTACTGTTAAAAATAATTCATCCTGATGACAGGGAGGCATATAAAGATCATCATCTTGAAACAAAATCAAAAAAAACTCAGGGTAAGCACTTTTTCAGAATTATCACCAAAAAAGGAGAAATCCGGGATATTGAACATGTTTGTCAGGCAGTTTTTGATGGTGCAAAAACTTTTATTGGTATCAGGGGGAGCAACATCGATATTACCGAACGCAAGCTTGCCGAAAACCAATTACGCGAAAGCGAAGTTCAATACCGGAACTTAGCTAATGCAGGTTCTGCGCTGATCTGGACCTCGGGGACTGACAAACTCTGCAATTATTTCAATGAACCATGGCTTAAATTTACCGGTCGGACGCTTGAACAGGAAGTGGGTAACGGATGGGTAGAAGGCGTCCATCCCGATGATTTTGACAGATGCCTTGAAACCTACATCACAGCATTTAATAAACAGGTACCATTCGAAATGGAATACCGTTTGCGCCATGCAAGCGGAGAGTACAGGTGGATTGTGGATCTGGGAACACCAAATTTTAACAGCAGGGGCGAATTCGTTGGTTACATTGGACATTGCTTCGACATATCTGAACGCAAACATACCGAATTAGCCCTGCATGAAAGCGAAGAAAAATACCGGAACATCTTCGAAAGTGTGCAGGAGGTTTACTTCGAGGCTTCTATGGACGGAACACTGCTTGAAGTCAGTCCTTCTATTGAAAAAATCACCAGGGGTCAATTTTGCCGGAATGAGATGATAGGGCAACCATTTGCCGGGATCTATGCAAATCCCGGTGACCGTGATATTTATTTTTCAAAATTATTTGAGCAGAAAAGAGTTAACGATTATGAACTGTTGCTGCTAAACAAGGATGGCTCAATAATTCCTGTTGCTATTTCTTCAGCACTTTCGTATGATCTCAACGGCAAACCATTAAAAATAACCGGAATCCTTCGCGACATTACCGAGCGAAGAAATGCAGAAAATGCGCTGAAAGACACACTGGAGCAATTAAACCAGGCCAACCTGCATCTGGAAAAAAGGGTTGAAGAGCGAACTAAGGAAATACAAGAGATTTCAAGCCTGCAAAAAGCGATTCTGGCAAATGCACCCATCGCGATTATGACCATTAATGAAGCTGGTATGTACCAAAGCATCAATCCTTCCGGTGAAAAAATGCTGGGGTATTCCGCTGATGAGATTATTGGCAAACTTAATCCTCTGGCATTTCATGACAGAGATGAAATGCTGAAAATCTGTAATGAAAGGACTGGTGCAGACAACCACACCGATGAGGAAATTTATCGCACAGTTTTACAACACATGTTTCATAAAACTACCGAGTGGACCTGGATACGAAAGAACGGCGAAAAATTCCCTGTAAGAATCACCCACAGTTCAATTATTGATGACAATGGAGTTCTGCATGGTTATATGGGATTAATTATCGACATCACCCAGGAGAAACTTGCTATTGAATCCTTGCGCGAAAGTGAAGAGCGTTTTCACAGCATGTTTTATGATCATGCGGCAATAATGCTGCTTATTAAACCTGAAAGCGGCGAAATCATTGAAGCCAACAAAGCGGCAGAGCAATTCTATGGACTTCCTTTCAACAGTGAGCCTAAGCTTTTAGTTTCCGCTATCAATATTTTATCTCTTAATGCCATTAAGCAGGCGATGGAAGATGCGCTTTCCCAAAACAGAAACTATTTTGTTTTCCCGCATCAGCTGGCTTCGGGCGAAATCAGGACGGTTGAGGTTCACTCCACGCCAATCGAGGTAAAGGGAGAGGAAGTCCTCTTCTCCATTATTCACGACGTCACCGAGCGCAAACTGGCCGAAAACGCCTTAAAGAAAAGTGAAGCCGAAAACCGCGCCATCATCCATGCAGTGCCCGATCTGATGTTCCGCATCCAACGCGATGGCACCTTACTGGATTCCCACAGCCAGAATGAATCGTCACTTTATGTCCCCAAAGCGGTTTTGGCAGGAAAAAAGGTAAGCGAAGTATTGCCCCCCCAACTGGCCATTCAGTCCATGCAAACCATTGAAAAAGCTTTTAATACTGGTCAGATAGAGCAATACGAGTATGTGCTCGCGGTTCAGGGGCAGGACCGCTATTATGAAAACAGGATCATCGCCATTTCGGATGATGAAGTACTTTCGATTATCCGGGATATTACCCAACGTAAAGAATCGGAAACTGCCCTTAAAATGCAAAGCGCTGCCTTCGAATCGTTTGCATTAACCATCATCATAACCGATATTGCCGGCCGTATTCGGTGGGTAAATTCAGCTTTCACACAACTTACCGGGTATTCTGTTGACGAAGCTATCGGAAAAATGCCGGGGGAATTGATAAAATCAGGCAGACAGGATAAAGATTTTTACAAGAGATTCTGGGACAAGTTACTAAACAAAGAAGTTTGGAGCGGCGAACTGATAAACCGGAGGAAAGATGGCAGCATGTATTATGAAGAAGAAACCATCACCCCTGTTTTGGATTCCCAGGGTAATATTTCGAGCTTTATTGCCGTCAAAATTGATATCACCGAACGTAAAAAGCTTTATCAGGATCTTGCACATGAAAAACTGAGGTTGGCAGATATTATCAAAGGAACCAATGCAGGAACCTGGGAATGGAATATACAAACGGGCGAAACCATATTTAACGATCTTTGGGCCGGAATGCTTGGTTATACATTGGATGAAATCTCACCGGTTAGCATCCAAACCTGGATAAAATTTAGCCATCCCGACGATTTAAAATCTTCCGGCGAATTATTGGAAAAGCACTTTAAAAGTGAACTTGATTATTATTCATTCGAATCGCGGATGAAGCATAAAAACGGTGATTGGATTTGGGTTTTGGACCGGGGAAGGGTGCATGAGTGGGATCAGGAGGGTAATCCTTTGCTCATGTCCGGAACACATCAGGACATCACTGAACAAAAACGGGCCGAAATGGCTTTACTCGAAAGCGACAGGAAACTTAATTCGATGATATCCAATATCTCAGATGTAATCGGGATAATGAGCGCCGACGGGATAATGCAATATAAAAGCCCTAATATCGAAAAATACTTTGGCTGGAAACCTGAAGATTTGGTTGGCACAAATGGTTGGTTGACAATACATCCTGATGATCTGGAACGAATTCAAAAAGAATTCTTTGATCTTTTACAAAAGGATAACGCTTCTAAAACAGTTGAATATAGATACAAATGCAAAGATGGTAGCTTTAAACCCATCGAACTTACGGCAGCCAATCTGGTAAATAATCGTGTTATAAATGGAGTTTTGCTTAATTATCACGACATTACCGTACGCAAACAAATACAGGAAGACCTCATTAAAGCAAAAAACGAAGCTGAGAAAGCAAACCTTGCCAAGAGCGAATTCCTCTCACGTATGAGCCACGAATTGCGTACTCCCATGAATTCAATACTGGGCTTTGCTCAGTTGATGGAAATGGGAGAGGTCAACCCAAAACAAAAAAAAGGCCTGACTCATATTTTAACCAACGGAAAACACCTTCTCGAGTTAATCAATGAAGTTCTTGATATTTCAGGGATTGAAGCCGGAAGACAAGTCATTACACCGGAACCAATAAAATTGTCCGGCATTATCAACGAAATAGCCGACAGCATCCAGGTTGCAGCAAATAAAAGAAAAGTATCTATTACACTTGTCGATTCTCCCCCAGGAAGTTATTTTGTACTTGCCGACAGGCTTAGATTAAAGCAGGTTTTGATAAACTTGCTCAACAACGCCATTAAATACAACAACCAAGGTGGTTCGATAACAATTACCACTGTTCTGCAACCAACTGATCACCTGGGCAATAACCTTGTCAGGATTTCAATCTGCGACACAGGCGATGGGATCAAGCCTGAGGATATTGGCAAACTCTTTCAGTCTTTCGAGCGCCTGGGAGCTAATAAAACCGAAACTGAAGGTACCGGGCTTGGCCTGATGGTGGTGAAAAAACTTACCGAAGCCATGGGTGGTAAGGTGGGGATTGAAAGTGTTGTGGGTATAGGAAGCACCTTTTGGGTCGAATTTCCGCTCACTCAAAACCCCAAACAAGTCACCTTGGAAACAAATGGATTTCCATCACTTAAAGTGCCGGCAACCAAAGAAGGTAATATTATTTTATACATCGAAGACAACCTTTCGAACATCGAACTGGTTGAGGACATTTTGGCTGACCATCGTCCTGATATCCGTCTGGAAACTTCTGTGTACGGAAAAGAAACCCTTAAACTGGCAAAGGCACACAAACCCGGTTTGATACTGCTCGATCTCGATTTGCCCGACATGAAGGGAATAGAGGTATTGGAACAACTCATGAGCGATTCCTACACAAAAACAATTCCGATAATCATCCTCAGTGCAGATGCCATGCAGTTTCGGATTGAGAAATTGATGAAAGCGGGTGCTACCGACTATTTGACAAAGCC
>CAYOWJ010000022.1:0-1463 GCA_964407625.1 uncultured Lentimicrobiaceae bacterium | reverse complement strand
AACTTACTTTCCGATTTCCCTTCTTTAGCTTTGAAAACAACCTCATTTATCGCGGCTTTGTAAATGATTTCTCTCAGGTAAAAATCTCCAGCCTCGAATTGATAAGTCTTTCCGTCATCTTCATAATAATCAAATGATAAATCAACCTTCCCGTCATCTTTATAAAGATGAACAAACAGCGTATCCGAAGGTTTCTGATCGGCAAACATCACCGGCGATTGCATCGGAATGATGCTTCCTGACTTCACATAAACCGGCAGCTTCTCTACCGGGCATTCGGCATTGATAACTTTTTTGCCTGCAAACTTTTCATCCGTATAAAAATCGAACCAATTGCCTTCCGGCAGATAAGCCTTCACAAGTTGTTTGTCGCTTTCGACCGGGATAACCAGCATTGATGGCCCAAAGAGGAACTGATTCTGGAAAGCAGGATCATAAACTTTATCATCAAAAGTGTAACCGATGGCCAGGCTGCGGTTCATCGGCAGGCCGTTGATGGTCGACCCGCGCATCCCGCAATAAACATAAGGCAACAGGTTGTAGCGGAGCTGGATATAATTTCGTGAAATCGCTTCAACGTTTTCTCCAAAAACCCAGGGTTCGGCACTTAGGGTGTTCATCGACGAATGGCTGCGATAAAACGGTGTAAAAGCGCCCAGCGTTATCCAGCGGGCAAAAAGTTCAGGTGTGGCATTTCCCTGGAATCCTCCAACATCGCTGCCAGTAAACGAAACGCCCGACAAACCCAGGCTGTTAACAAGCCGCACCCCAAGCATCATGTGATGGTCGGTAGCGTGATTATCGCCTGTCCAGATGGAGGTGTAGCGCTGCAAACCGGCAAATCCGGCTCTTGTGATAATGAGCGGGCGGCGGCCATTCATCAGCTTTTTGGTGCCTTCGAAGGTACTGCGGGCCATCTGCATCCCATAAATATTTTTAGCCTGCCGGTATGTGGTTTTGTTTCCTTCCCGGTCAAATTCGATCAAACTGGGCGGTTGCTGGCCCCAGGTGGCAATCTCGTTCATGTCGTTCCAGAAACCTTCCACACCCAAATCAACGTAACCTTTAAATTTTTCGCCCCACCAGGTGCGCACCGTTGGTTTTGTGAAATCCGGAAAATGACACCAGCCCGGCCAAACCTGGGCAGTCCAGAATTTCCCATCCGGATATTTTACGAAATAATCGTTTTTAGTGCCTTCTTCATAAGCCTGGTATCCTTTTTCGACCTTAATTCCCGGATCAACAATCACGGCCATCCTGAAATTCAAAGCCTTTAAATCGGTTAAGAGTTTTTGAGGATTAGAGAAAGTTTTCGGATTCCAGGTAAAAATTTTATAGGCATCCATGTAATCGATGTCGAGATAAATTACGTCGATTGGGATGTTTTTTTCACGGAAAGTGCGGGCGATACTTAAAACTTCGGTGTCGGGTGTGTAGCTCCAGCGGCACTGCTGATAGCCCAA
>CAYOWJ010000021.1:20455-23781 GCA_964407625.1 uncultured Lentimicrobiaceae bacterium | reverse complement strand
ATAAAAAGATATAATTTCCAAACAATGCTTGAATTTGCGGGCTGGGTATTTTATGTTCCGTCATCCTGCAAAACACAATTTCAAAGATAACGAAAGTTGTTTAAATGCAAGGGTTTTGAAATGTATTGGTTTTGAATAAATACTAAATTTGTGACAAAACTTTGTTTCGTAATAATGTTGTTTTAAGTATTGGATTATGATGACTGCACGGAAATATTTTGTGATCTGTCTTGTTGTTTTGAATCTCTTTAGCTTTGCCCAGGGCTGGCAACCGGCAGGAGATAAACTAAAAACCCAATGGGCTGAAAAGGTCGATCCGACAAACCCGCTGCCCGAATATCCACGCCCCATGATGGTTCGTGAACAGTGGAAAAACCTCAACGGGCTTTGGGATTACGCCATCCTTCCGAAAGGAAGTGCAATGCCTGCAACTTTTGATGGGAAAATCCTCGTTCCTTTTGCGGTTGAATCGTCATTATCAGGAGTTCAGAAACCGGTGGGAGCGGATAAAGAGCTTTGGTACAACTGTGATTTCGAGGTTCCGGCTTCGTGGAAGGATAAACAGATTATCCTCAATTTTGGCGCCGTTGACTGGAAAGCGGATATCTGGATCAATGATATTCAGATCGGGTCGCACAAAGGTGGTTACACACCTTTTAGTTTAGATATTACCTCTTTTCTAAACCAGGATAAATTACAAAAATTGACCGTAAGAGTCTGGGATCCTGCTGATGAAGGGTTTCAGCCGCGCGGTAAGCAGGTAACAAAACCCGGTGGAATCTGGTACACCTCCGTTACCGGGATATGGCAAACCGTCTGGATTGAACCCGTTGAAAGCAATCATCTTACACAAATAAAAACCATCCCAAACATTGATGGAAACACCGTTTCGGTAACTGCCTTTACCTCTGTAACCAACAATACCGATTTGATTGTAGTAAAAATACTGGATGGAAACACAGTGATTTCCTCCGGAAAAGGTATTAACGGTCACGAAGTTCTGCTGTCGGTGCCTGATGCAAAACTTTGGAGCCCTGAATCACCTTTTTTATATGATATCGAAATAAGCCTGCTGCAAAATAGAAAATCCATCGATCAGGTAAAGAGTTATTTTGGGATGCGGAAAATCTCAACCCAAAAAGATCAGAATGGAATTGTCCGCATTCAACTCAACAACAAGGATTATTTCCAGTTTGGACCGCTCGATCAGGGCTGGTGGCCCGACGGACTTTACACCGCGCCAACCGATGAAGCGCTGAAGTTTGATATCATCAAAACCAAAGAAATGGGTTTTAACCTGATTCGCAAACACGTTAAAGTTGAACCTGCCCGCTGGTATTATCACTGCGACCGCGAAGGAATTTTGGTTTGGCAGGACATGCCCAGCGGTGATGGTTGGGTCGGTTGGCAAACCGATAAATATTTCACCGGTGACGAACTTGTCCGTTCACCGGAATCGGAGGAGAATTTTAAAAGAGAATGGATGGAAATTATCGATTTGCTGATTTCCAATCCCTGTGTGGTAACCTGGGTTCCTTTTAACGAAGCCTGGGGTCAGTTTAAAACCATCGAAATCTGCCAGTTTACCAAAGGTTATGATCCATCCAGGCTGGTAAATCCGGCCAGTGGCGGGAACTTTTTCCCGGTTGGCGATATGCTCGACATCCATCATTATCCCGAACCTGAAATGACACTTTATGATGGCGGCCGTGCCAATGTTTTGGGCGAATTTGGCGGAATTGGCCTCGTCCTCGACGATCATCTCTGGATTAAAGAGCGCAACTGGGGCTATGTGAAATACAAAAACTCTCAGGAAGCCACAGACGCCTATCTCACATTTATCGAACAATTGAAAAAGCTGATCAATCAAGGGTTTTCAGCTGCCATTTACACGCAAACCACCGATGTTGAAATTGAAATAAATGGCCTGATGACGTATGACCGCAAAGTTGTAAAGTTAGATGAATCGCGAATAAGAAAGGCAAATCAGGAAGTTTGTAATTCGCTCTCTAAATAATCGAAATTATGAAATTGCAAGGAAAAATCTTATCCGTTCTATTCATGTTGCTGATCTCCTGTTTACCAGGAATAGCTCAAAAATCAGCAGGTTTATACACAAGTAACCGTACCCCGCTTGTTCAGCAAAAATTCATCCCGCTGCCGCTTGGAGCAATAAAACCGGAAGGTCATTTACTAAAAATGCTGGAACTTCAGCGTGATGGCCTTACCGGAAATCTCGACAGCATCTACAAACTGGTTTGTGGACCTGATAATGGCTGGCTCGGTGGAGGTGGCGACTGCTGGGAACGCGGTCCTTACTGGGTTGATGGCTTAATACCGCTGGCGTATATTCTCGATGATCAAAACCTTAAAGCCAAAGCTCAGGTTTGGATTGAATGGGCCATCAAAAACCAGCGCCCTGACGGATATTTCGGGCCTTATCCTTTAAAGGAGGGATTTACGAAAATCAAAGGAACACAGCAAACCCGCAGTGAAGACTGGTGGCCTAAAATGGTGATGCTGAAAGCCCTGATGCAATATTACACCGCCACCGGCGATGAACGCATCATCAAGCTGATGACAGATTATTTTAAATACCAGTCGAAAATGCTCCCACAGTTTCCATTGAACAACTGGACCTGGTGGGGACAACAACGCGGTGGTGATAATCTGCAGGTGGTTTTGTGGTTGTACAATGTCACTGGTGAAGCTTTTCTTCTGGAACTTGCCGAAGTGATACATCAGCAGACTTATGACTGGACAACCACTTTTACCGACAATTCGTTCAGAAAAGCAAATCCTTATGCTGATTTCCATTGCGTAAATGTTGCCCAGGGACTCAAAGCCCCGGTGATGTATTACCAGTTAAGTGGCGACGAAAAATATAAAAACGCTGTCCGTGAAGGCCTGGCTGCGTTGCACGATGTTCATGGTTTTGTAAATGGCATGTATGGTGGCGATGAAGTGCTTCATGGAAACGACCCCACCCAGGGTTCTGAGTTTTGCTCTGCTGTCGAAATGATGTATTCCTTCGAAAGTATGCTGCCCGTTACCGGTGATCTTTTTTATGCCGATTATCTCGAAAAAATCGCGTACAACGTATTGCCAACTCAGGCCGATGATCATTTCCTCCGAAAACAATATTATCAGCAGGTAAATCAGGTGCTGGTTACCGATGATCACCGCCATTTCGATTGCGACTACATCAGCAGTAACGTTTTTGGAACCACCTCCGGTTATCCGTGTTGCCTGACCAACATGCACCAGGGTTGGCCTAAGTTTGTTCAAAACCTCTGGTATGCCACCGCCGACAATGGCCTGGCTGC
>CAYOWJ010000021.1:12745-20355 GCA_964407625.1 uncultured Lentimicrobiaceae bacterium | reverse complement strand
CCGGTGATGTGGTGACGCTTTTGTTGCCGATGAAAATCCGGATGTCGCGATGGTATGAAAATTCATTGGGCATCGAGCGAGGCCCGCTGGTTTACGCGCTAAAAATGGAAGAAGACTGGAAGGAAAAAACAGCACCTGACCGTGATGATACTTTCTGGGAGGTGACGCCGCTTTCGGACTGGAATTATGGAATCCCAAAAAAAACTATCGATAGCCTTGATTTTGTTGTCAAGGTCGGAAATACGGTCGATCTGATGCCCTGGAATGTTAAAAATGCACCCATTCAAATCATTACAAAAGGAAAAAAAATTCCATATTGGAGTTTGTATGAAAATTCGGCAGGGAAAATCCCCTGGTCGCCTTATCCACACCGTGATCTGGGCACACCAACCGAAGAAATCATCCTTATTCCGTATGGTTGCACCACCCTTCGGATTGCCGAATTTCCGGTGGTTGATGTCAGGTAAAGACCTGACTATTTTAAGATTTTCTTTATCGACAAAGTCTTCCTCTTTTTTAGAGGGATTTTTAAAATAAATTGTTCATCTTTTTGAAGCACTAAAACAGGCTTTTTCCGGGATTTGCCGGTCGATGAACTTCCATTTATGGAGGTACATTTTCAAATTGTAAAAGAGCAGCATTTCATATCCGATATTTTTCTACTTTTGCACTTTATGAAAAATAACCGAAACTTCTGTATTATAGCACATATCGACCACGGTAAAAGTACCCTGGCCGACCGTTTACTCGATTTTACCGACACACTTTCGCAGCGCGAAAAAAAAGAGCAGGTGCTCGACAGCATGGACCTTGAGCGCGAACGTGGCATCACTATTAAAAGCCACGCCATTCAAATGATTTATCACCAGGGCGAAGAGGTTTACGTCCTCAACCTGATTGATACCCCCGGCCACGTTGATTTTTCGTATGAAGTCTCCCGTTCAATTGCTGCCTGCGAAGGCGCCCTTTTAATTGTTGATGCCACCCAGGGAATCCAGGCGCAAACCATTTCGAATCTTTACCTGGCACTCGAGCACGATCTTCAGATTATTCCCGTCCTAAATAAAATGGACCTCGAAAATGCTATGCCCGAGGAAGTGAAAGATCAGATTGTTGATTTGATTGGCTGTAAACGGGATGATATTATCGAAGCCAGCGGCAAAACCGGCTTTGGCGTTGATAAAATTCTCGAAGCAATTATTACACGAATCTCTGCTCCAAAAGGTGATCCCCAGGCTCCGCTTCAGGCACTGATCTTCGATTCGGTGTATAACTCCTACCGTGGAATTATCGCTTACTTCCGGATATTCAATGGCTCTGTTAAGCAAAATGATTTTGTAAAATTTGTTGCCACCGGAAAAGAATATTATGCCGACGAAATCGGGGTACTCAAATTGGGGCTTTTTCCTCGTCAAACCATGGAGGCCGGCGATGTGGGGTACATTATTTCTGGAATTAAAACCTCAAAGGAAGTTAAAGTTGGCGATACCATCACGCAGGTAGCAAATCCATGCGGCAAAGCTGTTGAAGGTTTTGAACACGTTAAACCGATGGTTTTTGCTGGCATTTATCCTGTTGATGCCGACGATTATGAAGAATTGCGTGCTTCGATGGAAAAATTGCAGTTAAACGATGCTTCATTAACCTTTGAACCCGAATCATCGGCGGCATTGGGTTTTGGCTTCCGTTGCGGTTTTCTTGGACTGCTGCACATGGAAATCATCCAGGAACGCCTCGACCGTGAATTCGACATGGACGTGATTACAACAGTTCCCAACGTTTCATACAAAGCTTATGGCGTAAAAGGCGATCTGATCGAGGTTCACAACCCTTCAGGCTTGCCTGAGCCAAATCACCTCGACCGCATCGAAGAACCTTACATCATAGCGCAGGTAATTTCCAAAACTGAATATCTGGGATCGGTAATGCGGCTTTGCATCGAAAGGCGAGGAACACTTAAAAACCAGGTTTATCTTACCAGCGATAGGGTAGAGGTTACCTTTGAATTGCCTCTGGCCGAGATTGTTTTTGATTTTTACGATAAACTAAAGAGCATTTCCAGAGGTTACGCTTCCTTCGATTATCACATTTCGGGATATAAACCCGCTAAACTCGTGAGGCTGGATATTTTATTGAACGGCGAGCCTGTTGATGCACTTTCAACACTTATTCATTTTGATAATGCCTACAATTTTGGACGGCGGATGTGCGAAAAGCTTCGTGAACTTATCCCGCGTCAGCAATATGATGTGGCGATCCAGGCTGCAATTGGTGCGAAAGTTATTGCCCGTGAAACGGTAAAAGCACTTCGTAAAGATGTTACTGCAAAATGTTATGGTGGCGATATTAGCCGTAAACGGAAACTGCTCGAAAAGCAAAAGAAAGGCAAGAAACGGATGCGCCAGGTTGGCAATGTTGAAGTGCCGCAATCGGCCTTCCTTGCCGTGTTAAAATTGGATTAGAAGTATAAAATCTATAAAAACAAAAAAGAGAATCTCCAGCCGGACATTCTCTTTTTTTATTGCAAATGCTTTTTTGTAATCTGATTATGCTCCTAAAGCAAAACGATAGAATTTGGTAACCGTAAGATCTTTATCTGAATCTTTCATGTATTGGTCAACAGTTTTCTTTGAATCTTTAATGAAATCCTGGTTGAGCAAGGTATTTTCTTTAAAGAATTTAACAAGACGGCCTTGTGAAATTTTATCAAGCATCGCTTCTGGTTTTCCTTCCTGACGGGCAAGTTCACGGCCAATTTCGAGTTCTTTTTCGATAACCTCAGCGGTAACAAAATCTTTGTCAAGTGCAATCGGGTTCATTGCTGCAATTTGCATGGCAATGTCGTGTCCGATTTCATCAACATTTTTAGCATCAGCTTTATTTAATGAAACCAATGTTCCGATTTTGTTTCCAATGTGGTTGTATCCAAAAACCTTAGGTGCTTCGATAGCTTCATAGGAATCGAATTCCATTTTTTCACCGGTTTTTCCAACAAGTTCGTTTAAAGCTTGTTCAACAGAAATTCCACCAAGGCTCAAAGTCATCATTTCCTGAAGATTTTTTGCTCTTTTTTCGATAGCAAGGTCAGCCAGGCCATATACAAATTTTACAAAGTCTTCGCTTTTTCCAACAAAGTCGGTTTCGCAGTTGACCATTAATAAAACTCCAAAAGTCTTGTCATCAGTAGTTTTAGCGATAACCAAGCCTTCGGTAGCATCTTTATCAGCTCTTTTTGCAGCTACTTTAGCACCTTTTTTACGGAGGTATTCGATTGCTTTTTCAAAGTCACAGTCAGTTTCCTGAAGTGCCTGTTTGCAGTCCATCATACCTGCACCGGTTTGTCTACGAAGTTTTGCAACGTCTGAAGCAGTGATATTTGCCATTATAAAATATTTTGATTGTTATTAATTAAATAAACTTTTTGATTAAAAAAAAGAGAATCAGAAACAATGTTCTTTTTCTCTTTGAGATTTTTTATCGAATCAATGAGTGATGATTACTTTTTACGGATTGCAACACCTTTACGAGGACGTTTTTCTTTATTTTGTTGTTCTTCCTCTTCAAGTTTTTTCAATCGCTTAGCTTCTTCTCTGCGTGCAGCAACAGAATCTTCGTCTTCGTTTTCATCTGTTTCAGCTTCAATATCCTGTTTTGTGCGTGTCTTGATTCTGATAGCTTCTTCTCTTTCGAGTTCTTCTTCCTTAGCACGTTTGTCTTTATCAACTTTCCTTTCCATTAAACCTTCTTCCATGGCTTTTACCATGATGTCGATGATTAATGTAATCGATTTTGAAGCGTCATCATTAGCTGGAATCGGGAAATCGACCAGTTTAGGATTTGAGTTTGTATCGACAATAGCAAAAGTTGGAATATTCAACTTTTTGGCTTCTGCAACAGCAATGTGTTCTTTTAAAATATCAATAATAAAAAGTGCTGAAGGCAGGCGGTTCAAGTCGGCAATACTGCCTAATTGTTTTTCGAGTTTAGCTCTTTCACGGGTGATTTGAAGTCTTTCTCTTTTGGAGATGTTGGTGAAAGTCTGGTCGGTAATCATCTTGTCGATAGAAGCCATTTTGCGGACTGCTTTGCGGATGGTTGCAAAATTGGTTAACATTCCACCAGGCCAACGCTCAGTAACGTAAGGCATTCCAACAGCTTTCATTTTTTCGGAAACAATTTCCTTAGCCTGCTTTTTTGTCGCAACGAAAAGTACTTTCTTGCCAGATCTGGCAATTTGTTTCAAAGCTGATGCAGCTTCTTCGATTTTGGCAGCGGTTTTATAAAGGTCGATAATGTGGATTCCGTTGCGCTCCATGAATATGTAAGGAGCCATGTTAGGATTCCATTTTCTTTTAAGGTGCCCAAAGTGTACTCCGGCATCCAGTAATTCTTCAAAACTTGTTCTTGGCATTTAATTTAAAATTTATGTTTACATTCTGTTTAATGCAATCAGCAAGTAGTTCAGGAATTCCCGAAGTCTTGCTGATTTAGATACTAAACACTTTAATATCCGATGATTAACGTTTACTAAACTGGAATTTCTTACGAGCCTTTTTCTGTCCTGGTTTTTTACGCTCAACCATACGTGGGTCTCTGCGAAGTAAGCCTAAAGCTTTTAAAACCGGACGATAGGATGGGTCAATTTCAATAAGTGCTCTTGAGATGCCTAAGCGAAGTGCTTCGGCCTGGCCATTGGTTCCGCCTCCGGATAATCTTGCATCAACATCATATTTATCAATGTTATTGGTGAGATTCAGAGGTTGGCGTACAACGTATTGTAAGGTAGCAACTGGAAAATAATTTTCTATCGTTCTTTTGTTTACGGTTATTGTACCATTACCGGGTTTAACATAAACACGGGCAATTGCAGTCTTTCTTCTGCCTAAGGCATTAATAATTTCCATCGCTTATTTAATTTCTGTTAAGTTAATTTTCTTTGGTTTTTGAGCTTCCTGTTTGTGCTCCGGGCCTTCATAAACATAAAGATTACCGAAAATCTGGCTACTGAGCCTGTTTTTTGGCAACATGCCTTTAATGGCTTTTTCGACTATTGACGTTGGCTTTTTAAGCATCATCTGCTTGGTGTTAAGCACTGTTTGTCCACCAGGATACTGTGAGTGACGGAAATATTCTTTATCCATCATCTTGTTGCCGGTAAGACGAACTTTTGCAGCATTAATAATCACAACATTGTCACCGCAATCAGCATGAGGTGTGAAGTTGGTTTTCAGTTTCCCTCTGAGAAGTAATGCTACTTTAGAAGCTAATCTGCCCAGAATCTCATTTTCAGCATCAATAATAACCCAATTCTTGGTTACGGTTTCTTTATTAGCGCTTATCGTTTTGTAACTTAAGGTATCCATCTATTTATCAGTTATTTCAATTCCAATTATTACACCTCCCCAAAAATGGGGCTGCAAAAGTAGAATTATTATTTTAGATAACCAAATCTATCAAAAAAAAATAATTCCAGCACCTTTTGAAGGCGGCAAAAGTAGTTTTTATTATCCATAAATAATGGCTTTAAAAATAAAATTTATCTAAACCACCATTTTTAAGATTTGATTAGGCAGGAAACATCAAAGTAACGGAGGCGCCTCCCTCTGAATGGTTTTTAACTTCAATTCTTCCGGATTGCACTTCCATGGCCAGTTTTACCGATGCAAGCCCCAGTCCGAAACCATCACTAAAGTTGGTCATTTTATCAATGGCAAAAATTTCGAAGAGCTTTTCAAGCGTTTCTGCCGAAAATCCATCCCCGCTGTTTGTAACAATTAATTCAACAAACAAATCATTTTTTGTACTCTGTATTTGAATGAGACCATATTTAGGAGTAAACTTTATGGCATTTTGCAGAATTTTATTTACCGAGTTGCTGATTAATTCAACGTCACCATGAATTAATCTGGCGTTTTCATCGAAATTTGCGATAAGCTGGATATCCTTTTCTTTCATTGCAGCAACATAGGTGGTTGCAACTTTGAGTGAAACTTCTGAGATATCCACATCAGTAAACTCGATGAGGTACTCCCCCAATTGAAGTTCGGTAATTAAAAGGGCTGTTTCTGACAGACTGATGAGCTTGTCAGTTACGCTCATCAGGGTTTCTATCGTCTGTTCGTGCTCAGTGTTTTTAAGCGAAGGATAGAGTATTTCGATAAAACCATTAATTACGTTCAGTGGAGTGCGAAGTTCATGACTAATCAGGTTTAAAAACTTTCCTTTTGCCTGTTCGAGTATTTGGAGCTGTTCGTTTGCTTTTTGAAGCTCAGTAGTTCGGATTTTTACTTTTTCTTCGAGAAGTTCATTGATGTTTTCAAGTTGTTCTTTTTGTTTTTTTAATTCTATCTGGGTTTTAACGCGCGCTAAAAGTTCCTTGGTGTTGAATGGCTTCGACAGGTAATCAACGGCTCCAAGCTCAAAACCTTTAAGAATACTGTCGGTATCCGATTTCGCCGTTAAGAATATAATTGGAATATGACTGATTTTTTCGTTGGCCTTAACGATTTTACAAACCTCGTAGCCATCCATTCCTGGCATCAGAATGTCTAATAAAATAAGATCGTAATACTCATGATTGAGCAATGATAAAGCTTCAGGCCCGCTTAATGCGAACGAAACCTGGTAGTTATTTTCGTAGAGAATATTTCCGATTACCTGGATGTTTTGTGAAACGTCATCAACAACCAGAATTCTGCAGTTTTTGTTCTCGATCCTGTTCAACATGTTTAATTAGTTAATTTGAGTGACTGAATAATTTCAGGGAATTTTTTAATAAGAATCATAATTTTGTCGATGTCGAACGATTTTCCGTTGTACGAAATCTCATCGGCATAGTTTTGTAACACAAGGATTTTATTTCGTCCAGCAAAAGCTTTTACTGTATCCGAAAATTCTAATATTTTATTCATTGAATTCGACTGGAAAACCTTTGTCCACTGAGGCATGAATTCATTTTCGAGTAAATAAACGGCGTCAGCAGAAATGGTCAACCGGTCGTTTTTTATCATTCTTTCAAATTCGGTTTCCTGATTTAAAACATCCTCATGATTAAATTTATGGGTGTGTGTGATAAAACGAGAGGTTTCATTAAAAAGCTCTGTAATAAATACAGGTTTTGAAATGAAACCGACGAAAAGTTCTCTGTCCTCTTTATTCTGATCATCGAGGAGATGTGAGGCCGTAATAGCAATGATTGGAATATGTTTGGTGGTCAGGTCGTTTTTAATTTCTCTTGCAGCTTCAAATCCATTTTTATCTGGCATTTTAAGATCCATCAATACAAGATCGGGATGGTGTTTTTGTGTCAGGATGATGGCTTCTTCTCCACTATCTGCTTCAATAATCTCAATCGGTGTATTTTCGAAATAGGCTTTTATCAGGCTTCTGTTTAAGTCTTCATCGTCGGCAACTACAATGCATCCTTTCGAAAAAATAATATCAGTGAATACCGAAAGATTTTTATGGTTTTTTTGGATATTGGATTCTCGTGGCAATATTGGAACATTATTTAGCTTTACTGTGAACTTGCTGCCTCTTCCAACTTCGCTGGTTACCAGAATTTTCCCGCCCATCATTTCGGTGAGCCTTTTTGAAATCGGAAGACCAAG
>CAYOWJ010000021.1:0-12645 GCA_964407625.1 uncultured Lentimicrobiaceae bacterium | reverse complement strand
CCAGAATTTTCCCGCCCATCATTTCGGTGAGCCTTTTTGAAATCGGAAGACCAAGCCCTGTTCCACCAAGTTTTTTTTGATTATGGGTCTTGAGTTGTCTAAACGATTCAAAAATTTCGGATTGATCTTTTGCAGCTATTCCGGTGCCGCTATCCTCGACCTCAAAGATAAGATCGGTGACATTGGACGAAAAAATCTGTCCTGGTTTTGAAGGCCACTTAAGAACGCGAAGTTTTACAAACCCCGATTCGGTAAACTTAATGGCATTACCAATCAGGTTTACCAATACCTGTCGTAACCTTACTTCATCGATCATCAGTCCGGTCGGCACTGCCGGGTCTAATTCTATCGAAAAGTCGAGTGCTTTTTCCTCGGCCCTCAAGCTAAAAAGTTTCCGGATATCATCAAGCATCACCGACAGATTGATGCTATCGGGCGAAAGAACCATTTTTCCAGCCTCCATTTTCGAAAGATCGAGAATATCGTTGAGCAGTTGAAGCAGGTTGTTGCTGCTTACATCAATGGCATCAACAAACGACAGGAGTTTGGAGTCGCTGATATTTTTTTTTAACATCGAGTTAAATCCAATGATAATATTGAGCGGCGTTCGGATTTCGTGGCTCATGTTTGCAATAAACTGTGTTTTAAAACCTAATGCTGCTTCAATTTCGTTTTTAGAAATATTCAGGTCAACGTTTAATTTTTGAAGATCCTCACCGGTTTTCTTTAACTGGATATTAATTTTGTTGATACGCCGGATAAAGTAAGTCAACAGGATTATCACTGACATAATTAATACAACAACCAGGATCAGTAGTTTATTGATGTTTTTCTGTTTGAGCGTTTCCAATTCTTTAACATGAATTTGTTCGTTGAGAAGCAGGTTTTCCTGGTCTTTTTTTTCGGTTTCATATTTGGTTTGAAGTTCCTCGATCATTGTTTTCTTTTCGAGATTAAGCACCGAATCTCTTACCGCGTCGTACTTTTCGCGGTATTTATAGGCCGAGTGATAGTCGCCTTCATCGAGGTAATAATCGCACAAAACATTGTAAATATTCTTTTGAACGTGAAGGTTTCCCTTCTCCAAAGCGAGTTCAAGGCCTTTGTTCAGATAAGTAAATGCTTTTTGAGGTTTTTTTAAAAACATATAACATTCACCGATATTCTGCATCAAAACTGCTCGGCTGTAGGCTGGCAAATAGTTATCAGCATAGATTTCTGCTTTTAGATAGTATTCTAACGCTTTGTCGTACTGCTTGCGGAAAAGGAAAACTATTCCGATGTTATTGTAAATTGGAGCGAGTGCACTTTTTTTGTCCTGTTTTTCGATTTCAGGTAATGCCATCATAAAATATTCGTAGGCCAGGTCATAATTTTCGAGGTTTTTATGGATAATACCAATATTCATGTTTGTGATTGCAACCGTTAATTCATTGTTTTTGAGTTGTTGTTTTATTATTTTAGATTGCTGAAGGTACTCAAGGGCCTTATCGTTTTCACCGGCGTACATATTTATGATGCCCAGGTTGTTGAGCGTTTGTGCGATGCGGGCGGTATCTTTGAATTTTTCAGAAACTTTTAAAGCCTCAAGAAAATAAAAAACGGCTTTTTCAAATTCACTTTTCTGATAATAAATCGTTGCAAGGTTGGTAAGAAACAGGTTTATCTGCGGTGCTTTTTGAAGCTTTTCGGCAAGAGCTTTGCCTTCTTCATAGATCAGATTGGAAGTATCGAAATCTTTGCTCATGTAAATGTTTGACAAACGCTCGTAGGCATTGAGCCTGGCTGTATCCGGAGCATTTTTTGCGATCTGCCAAAGGCTGTCGATGTTGTAATCAGCAAAAAGGTAAACAGGAAGCATCAAAAAAATGAACATACATTTTTTAATTTTCATAACCGAAGCTTCAAATTAGAATACATTTAGAAAAAATTATGGTGAACTGAAAAAATCATTTCATTGAACCGGCAACGTAAAATGAATTTTTGTTCCTTTGCCTTCCTCACTATCAATATTAATCTTGCCTCCATTGCGTTCAATAAAATCTTTACAAAGGCTTAATCCAAGGCCTGTACCTTTTTCGTTGGCTGTTCCGTAAGTCGAAAAATGTTCATGTGAAGTTAAAAGTTTGTCAAGGTTTTCGCTTTTGATCCCAACACCAAAATCTTCGACAACAATTTCGGCGAAATTACCTGATTTATTGGCATTTATGATTACCATGCCTTTTGGAAATGAAAACTTGATTGCGTTTGACAACAAGTTTCGAAGTATCGTTTTAAGCATGTTAATATCTGCATAAACGAATAAATCACCCTGTATGTCGGCTTTTATGATGATTTGCTTTTGTGAGGCAGAGCTCTGCAAAAGATCAATGTTTTCCTGAATAATTTGATTCAGATGATGAACATTTGGTGAAAATTCGATGGTGTTGTTTTGGCTTCGTGCCCATTTGAGCAGATTTTGCAAAAGCTCGTACGATCGTGATGCTGAATTTTTGAGGTCAACAAGTATTTCTGATAAAGTATCCTTGTCGAAGGTATCGAGGTTTTCGATTAAAACGGCGAGTGCTGCGCCAAAATTTCCAACCGGGCCTCTCAAATCGTGTGCAATGATCGAGAAGAGTTTATCCTTCATTGCATTTGATTTAACCAGCTCTTCGGTGGTGTATTTGAGGGCAATGTGGGTTTTTACGCGGGCCAGTAATTCGGCTGCTTTAAAAGGTTTGGTCAGGTAATCAACGGCACCAAGTTCAAAACCTTTGATCAGGCTTTCGGAATCAGTTTTTGCCGTGAGAAAAATTATAGGAATATCTTTTGATTCGGGTGTTTTCTTTAAAATTCGGCAAGCCTCAAAGCCATCCATAGTTGGCATCATAATATCCAAAAGGATCAGGTCGTAATGGTTGGATTTTGCCTTATTTATGGCGTCCTGACCGTTGTCGGTAAAGGCAACTTCATAACCAGCTTTCCTCAAAACACTACCAAGAACCTGGATGTTGGTGGGAATGTCGTCAACAATTAATATTTTAAAATTATTTCGATCCATCGGCTTTCTGTTTTTCGGCTACATTTTTTATCGATTCAACCAGTTCAGGAAAAGCGTTGAGTGTTTTTTTCATAGTATTAACATCAAAACTTTCTGTCGATTCGATCAGTTCCCTGCCAAAACTAATCAGGTATTCAAATTCGAATTTTTTACCTATTTCCATAATTTGACCACCAAAAATAGCAATTTCATCTATAAACCCACCACTTTTAACTTTTTGCCACTTCACAACAAAGTCTTTTTCGAGTAATTTGATAATTTTTTCGATGTGTGGTGAGGTGTCTGCTGAAATGTGAACTGAGGCTAAATCTTTTGTTTTCAGGTTTTCTGGTACTGATTTTCTCTCATGGCTGATGTATTTTGCAAGCGCTTCGTTAAGTTCGCCGTATTTGATTGGTTTTCGCAGGAAGTGGTCAAAACCGGTGATTTTGATCCTTTTTATTTCTTCTTCCAATAATGATGCTGTTAATGCAACGATTTTTATTGACGATGTCTTAGGGTCGCTTTTAAGGATTTTAGTTGCTTCAAATCCATCCATTACAGGCATTCTGATATCCATTAAAATCAGGTCGGGTGTGATGGCCTGGGCAAGCTCAACGGCCTGTTTTCCGTTAATTGCTTCATGGATTGTTATTTTCGTGTTTTTTAAAAACTCTTTCAATAAATACCTGTTGTAGTCAACATCATCAACGATTAAAACTGTTGCTTCATGAAAAATAATTTCGCCCTTTCGAAGGGCTTTTTTGTCTTGAATTTCATTTTGGTAGCTTTGTGCAGTTTCAACTACTTCGATACCTTTTAAACTTAAAGTAAAGGTGCTGCCTTTTTCTTTGGTGCTTATCAGCGAGATGCTGCCATTCATAAGGGTTGCAAGTTTTTTCGAAATGGATAATCCAAGCCCGCTGCCACCATATTTTTTGTTCAGTTTCCCATCCTGTTGTTGAAAGGCATTAAAAATGTCCTCCTGGTGTTCCGCTTCAATCCCAATTCCTGAATCTTCTACATCTATTATCAAATCAACGAGTTCGTTATTTTCTGAAGATGGCAATGCACGGGAGGTAATTTTAACAAACCCGGTGTCGGTAAACTTAACAGCATTGCCGATGAGATTAAATAAAATCTGCCTGAATCTGATTTCGTCAATAAGCAGGATTACCGGGGGTTCGTATTGGATGTCGAAAATGAAACTTAGGTTTTTTTCTTTGACCTTGTCCGAAAATATCCCTTCAATTTCCTTAAAAACGATTCGTGGATCGGTTGGCTGATAAAGGATTTGAAGCTTTCCTGCCTCAATTCTCGACAAATCCAGGATGTCATTAATCAGCACGAGCAGGCTTTTTGTTCCTGCACTTATTGCTGCTAAATATTTTTTATGCTGTTCATTGGTTATCTGGTTTGCGAGCAGATCGCTAAAGCCAAGAACTGTATTCATAGGAGTCCGGATTTCATGACTCATATTAGCCAGGAATTCGCTTTTAATCATATTGGCCTGCTCGGCCAGTTCTTTTGCTTTTCTAAGATTTTCCTGGTCTTCGAGGATTGCTTTATTCTGAATACTCAATTTGATGCGATCGTCGTAATTCCGATAATACAGCAAGAGTATGATCACCAGACTGATAGTTGCAGCGAGTGATCTTTTAATAAATTCGTTAATATAAAATCTGTAGTAGCCGTCATAAGAATAAGTAAAAACAAAGCCGGTAAACTTCTGGTTAAGGTCGTAAGCAGGTATAAAAATAGTGTTGATGTAATTATTTTCTAATTTGATTAATTCCCTGAAATAGGCTGTTCCAGGGTGTTTTCGGGAATAAATCTGATTTACTTTGTCGCTGATCAGACTGCATTCCTGCGGTGAAATCTTTTTCACAAAATGAGTGTTTTCTGGATGAGGCGTACTGATTTCAAATTTTGAGCTAATGGTTTCGGCTGGAACAAAAAAATATAATTCTTCGTAAAGGTGGTTTAGTTCGTTTACAATTTCGTGTATCGAATAGGTGATAATAATTGTATCAAACTGGTTGTTTTTATTGTCCAAAGGAATAATGAAGGCATCCTGTGAAGCAAGACGAAAGGTTTTGGTAAAATCATTTACAGGATTTTCAATTTGATTTGCCCCGAGATTAAACCTGAACCCGGGTTGGTTGATGTCGACAGGTTTCTCCTTAAAAATCTTTTCGCTAATCTTTAATTGTTTGTAAATCGGATTGAGTAAAAGGTAATCCAGGTTGAGTTTTGTGCTATCAGCGGATTGATTTTCAATTACCTGGTTTTTGTTTTTTAAAAGATATTCGTTGTAATTGATTGCGAAATCTCCTAAATTCAGGTTGTTTTTTATCAGATTTTGATAGTATTGAGCGATCTTGTAAGTTTTGGATGTTATATAAAAACGCTGCTTATCGACCATCCGGAACCAAAAGAAACCTGTAATCATAAACCACAAAATTACAGGAATAGCATATCTGTGGAATTTATTGGACAAAATTTGATTTTGACTTTTTAGGATTACTGCCAAAAGCCGATCATACCAGTTTTTACTTAAATTCTCCAAAATCAGTGTTTGTGTTTAGTAATTTGTGTGATGTTTGTTTAGTTAAGAAATCAATATTCTTCAAAAAAATGGTATTAACAATCTAAAAGCCCAAATCCAAATCATCGTTAAAAATCAAATCACAAGATTCTCTAAAATTGCAAACATAAGGATTTTTACTGTTCAATTTTTCAAACTTTGCAAAAAGGACTACTTAAAAAGCGCTTAGGCATGAACAAAGCTGAATTGCTTAACGTTTACAGTTGTTGTAAAAATAATAATTAATTTTGTTGCCGGTAAAAGCAACATATCACATCGACCTGTTCAACAATAAGTAAAAACTAATAGTATGTTAAAAATTGGAATATTTTATGGCTCTTCGACCGGCAATACCGAAAAAATTGCTGATTTGATCAAGAATGCTTTTGGTAGCGAAAACGCAACCACGATAAATGTTGAAGATGCTGAACCTAAAGATCTCGAAAAATTCCCGTATCTGATTTTTGGAACCTCAACCTGGGGGATTGGTGATTTGCAGGATGACTGGGACGATTTTATCGAGGTAGTCGAAAACGCAGACCTCAGCGGAAAAAAAGTCGCCCTTTTTGGTTTGGGAGACCAGGAAATTTATACCGATAGCTTTGCTGATGGCGTGGCGAAAATTTATAGGAGAATTGCAGGAAAAACCACCATTGTTGGCAGCTGGCCCAATCAGGATTATTTGTTTGATGAGTCGGAAGCTTTGAAAGATGGGAAATTTGTAGGTTTGATTATTGACGAAGATAATCAGACAAAACTCACTGTTCAGCGTGTTACAAGCTGGGTTGAAGGTTTAAAGAAAGAATTCGTTTAGAAAATACCGGATATCACCAAAATATAAAAACCCGCCAGATTATGAGCGGGTTTTTGTGTTTTTTTACGGAACGATTCTGTCCTATAATTAGGCAATTTTCTTTTGTATTACGAGGCAAGCCGGGTCTGAATGCTGTTGCGAACATTTTCGCTAAGCGATTTATAGGTTTGTATGCCAGGTTGTATCGGAGTTAAAAAATTAACGGTCACTTGCCTGAATGGCCTGGGGAAAATACTTCCTGAAGGAAGAGCGCGCCAGGCGCCATCGATAGCAACAGGAACAACCGGAACACCCAGTTCACGGCTCAGGATTGCAAAGGTTTCTTTAAACTGACCCATTGAACCATCTTTGCTGCGTGTGCCTTCCGGGAAAATGATGATGTTCTTGTTATTTTGCAAAGCCATGGCCATTTTCTGGATCGAGAGGCGCAAATCGTTGTTAAGATCAACAATGATGATATTATTACGGGTTGCAAGGAATTTAAGCCAACGCTGACGGATATGTTTTTCCTTGGCATAAAAATAGGTCCGGCTAAAAGTTTTACGATTGAGCAATGAAGCAATGAAAAAACCGTCGAACGAACTTTGATGGTTGGGGGCAATAATGCAGGAAGTGGTTGGAATGTTTTGCAACCCGTCGTATTTCATCCTGAAATAAACCTTGAAAATATATTTCGATAATTTCAAGGTCATCTGACTGAAGTACCAGGAAGTTGGATAACGGAAGGTAACCTTTTCTTTAAGAATATCCGACCAGTTAATTTTTTCAAGATGCAATTTGTTTTTCTTTTCGCGGATATATTCGGCGAGTTTTACAACCGATGGAAAATTCATCATATTCTCCACTTTCATCTCAACACCAAACGATTTTTCGAGCCAGGTCTGAAGACCGACTTTATCCAATGAATCGAGGCCAAGGTCAAATTCGAGGTTGTCATCAGGCAACACCTCAACCGATTTTTGCTCTTTTAGATAAGAGCTTAGAATGTCGTATTCTTCAAATGATTTTTCATATTTTTTGGCAGCTTCTTTCTCTGGAGCTACCAGCATTTCCGCTAATTTAAAGCGCTGGATTTTCCCAAGCCTGGTGCGGGGTAATTCGATATTTACCAATGTGAAGGCTGTGATTTTTCGTGAAGATGAAACCTCTTTATTGATCTTTTCGTTTAACTCGTTTCTGAAATATGCCGATGGGTCGGTAATTTGTTTTGCAGCCAATGCAGCTTTATCAGGAAGGATTAAGGCATGAAGTTTATCGTGATGCATCATGATTCCAACTTCTGAAATGCCTTCAATTTTTTCGATGAGCATGGCTTCGAGTGGAACAGGATTGATGTTTTTCCCGTTCGATAAGATGATAATCTCTTTTTTCCGGCCAGTAATTCTCACAAAATTATCTTTGTCAACTTCTCCCAGGTCACCGGTGTAGAGCCAGCCATCACGCAGTACTTCCAGGGTTTCTTCGGGGCGGTTATAATAGCCCTGCATAATATTTTTGCCTGAAGCAACAATTTCGCCATCCCGGATTTCGATCGTAGTCCCTGGCATCACTTGTCCGGCAGCGCCAATTACCCAATGGTCAGGCCGTGTAAACGAAATCATCGGAGCAGCCTCGGTCATTCCGTAACCTTCGAGCATTTCGAAGCCCAGGGTTTTGTAATCGCTGGCAACGTCGATTTCGAGTGGCGCACCGCCACAAACCATGTATTTAACGTTCCCGCCAAATTTTTGATGAACGGCTTTAAAGATTTTTTTCGAAAATGATCGTGATTTAAGTTTTGAAGCAAGCGAAAAAAGAACCCTGGCAGCCTTTTTGGCGTTTATTTTATCCATAACACCTTTGCGTATTGCAGCATACAGCCTTGGAACGCCAATGATAATGCTTACTTTATGCCTTTGAAGTGTGTTGAGAATATCTTCGGTTGCCAGAGATGGCGACATGGCTACTTTTCCGCCTGCAAAAAGCGGTGCAGCCATTGATCCGATGAGTGGAAAAATATGATGAAGCGGCAGAAGCAACATGGTTGTTTCGCTGGCTCCATAAATTTTGATATCCTCAGTAACGGCTCTTATATTTACGAAAAGGTTTTCGAAAGACAGCATTACGCCCTTTGGACTTCCGGTGGTGCCCGAAGTATAAATAATCACTGCAGTTTTTTGCAGGTCTTTAATCTCAACTTCATTAACCTCATTTTTAAGTTGCAGGTTTTGAAGATCATCCAAAACAATAAGTTCCGGAGCATTTTTGACTGATTTAATGATGCCTTCGACCATGGCTTTTTTTTCGGCAGAGCAGAAAATCAATTCGGGTGTACAATCTTCGATCATGTATTTAAGCTCAGGTGCTGAGGCCATGATGTCAACCGGGACAAAGATTGAACCTTCCATCCAGGCACCATAAAAAGCGTAAATGTATTCCGGTCGGTTTTCCGAAAATATCATCACTTTCTGAGGCCGGAACTTGCTGACTATTTCTTTGTAACTATTGATGCTGCGCAGGAGATCGGTGTAAGTGAATAATTTATCCCGATAAGCTAATGCAGTTCCTGCATGATTTTGTAGAAATTTCATAGGTTAAAATTTAGTAGGCAAAATTACTAAAATGAATCAATTTATGGTCTTTTTTTTTAAAGGATCAGATTTAAATGAGTTCATTTTTAAATGATTGGCTGGTCTTCACCAAAAAAATCCTGATAATTAAGCTGTAAAATGATGCCTGATGCCGAAAATATTTTATGGTTTCGACGATTGGAGATAAGCTCTTTCCGATCTATTTTAAGGGTTTCAACAGGTATTCCAGCCCATTGAGTTTAATTTCGTACATGGTATTTAGAAGCATGCCCAGATTGCCTTTTGGGAATCCCGTACGATGATACCAAACCAGGTAAAACTCCGGCAGATTACAGATAAACGTGCCTTTGTATTTGCCATAAGGCATTTTTTCGGTGACGAGTTTTTTAAGAATTTCACTATCCATAATTTATAGTTCAGGAGGTTTACGATCTTGTTTCTTTTCCGAAAGCCTTCGTTTACTCTCTAATCGCCGGTGACGCGATGCCATCGAAGGTTTGGTGGGTTTACGCATTTTTTGCGGAGTTAAAGCGTGTTGTAAAAGCTGGTAAAATTTGCTGATGGCGTTTTCCTTATTTTTAAGCTGGGAGCGCTCATCCTGCGAAACAATGATCAGATCGCCTTCGCTGTTGATCCGGTTTTTTAACTTTTCATTCAGAAGTTCTTTTTCGACATCACTTAACAACACTGATGCAGGAATGTTAAACCGTAGCTCAATTTTAGTATTGACCTTGTTTACATTTTGACCACCAGGACCGCTGCTTCGCGAGGAGCTAAACACAAATTCAAGCTCAAAAAGCCTTTCCGAAAAATTATTTTGATCCTTAAATGTCATTGTTTTTTTTAATGAAACGTAACTTTAACCTCGGCAGTTTATCGATTGAAACAATTTTTTTTTGAGGAAAAATTGATTTGCAGATGCGTTGGTCATTGCTAATTTTTTACATATCTCACGCTATACCCGCATTTTCGCTCACCGGAAGTGTAAGAAATTTCCTTGTTGTAACTCGTTAATTCGATGTAATAAGCCCAGGTGGCATAATTTGCACTTGGCGAACTACTCCAGAAAAAAGTAGCACTATTTATTCCGCCAAATTCTCCGGTTTCGGTTCGCTGGCCTGCTAAAGGAGCATTAAAACCTATACTGCCTCCGGGTAATAATTCCTGGTAAAGCCCATCTTTGTGGACCTCGTAAAGGCCTTGTATTAAAGTTTCCTGTTCTCCTGTGGTTGGCAGATGCCACCCCAAAGGAGCCGATTTCCGGGCAGTTTCCCAGTTATAAAGCCTTCCGTAAGTTCCGCAATTTGACTGGTTGTTTTCGTAGCACCAACTTCCGTTTGGCGTTGCCAGATTAAAATTCTGTGCCATCCAGGTTTGTCCGCCAATTTTGATGACATTATACTTTTGACCATCGCGGACATCGGTAAAATAACCATGCTTTTTGTCGGTCCAAACAATTGCCGAAGCTTTTTCCTGTTCCAGGCTATCGGCGGTATTTTGCCGGATTGATGCAAGTTTCAGGCTTTCAGCATTGGCAATACTGTCGGCTTCGGCTTTGTTTTTTAGGTTTGCAAGGCTATCAGCATACCGGGTGCTATCCTGAACGAGTTTTTGCCACTTTTCTTCTTCGGATGGTCCACCTGCAAATTTCATGAGTGCAAAAATCCCTATCGAAATAATTACGAACGCCAAAATCAGGTAAGTAAAGATTTTAGATTTGGGCTTATTTTCAGGAATATCTTTATTTTCAACCGGTTTCGAAACTGATGCCTGGGTTTTAGCTTTTTCTTCTTTTTTTGGCTGAGGCGTTTTCGCTTTAAGTTCGGGCTTTGAAGGAACTTCGTCAATCAGCGTCCTATCATCGCTGATGGTAGTTGAAGGTGCAGGAATTTTTGAAATTTTCCTGTCATCAACATGCTTGCTTTTATCCTGTTCAAGTTCCAGATCAGCTAACGCCGCTCCAAATTCATTGCACGATTGAAACCGGTCGTCGGGTTTCTTGGCGGTGGCTTTTTGAATAATCTGGTTAAAGATATCGGGGATGCCGCTCAAAATAGGCAGCGGTTCGGCATAAATCTTATTAAATATCTGGAAATTAGAAATCGTTGTTGCGTCGTAGGGCGGCTGGCCCTGCAGTATATAAAAAAGGGTTACGCCAAGCGAATAAATATCGCTGCGGTGGTCGATGTTTTTGTCGGCATTTACCAATTCGGGGCTCATGTAAACGGGTGTTCCCATTTGTGTGCCTGTATGCGTAAGTGCAGCATCGGTTTCGAGCATTTTTGCAATTCCAAAATCCAGGATTTTTGGTTCAAATGTTCCCACCAAAAAGATGTTTGATGGCTTCACGTCGCGGTGCACAATGCCCTTGCTGTGGGCATAGCTAAAAGCATCCAGGACTTTCATAAATAACCGGACAGATTCCTGCAGCGGCAGTTTCCCGTTTTCTTTGATGTAATCGCTCAAATCGGAACCATCAAGATATTCCATCACAATGGCCAATAAGTCGCTCCGCTCTTCGTAATCGATGACTTTAACAATGTTCTGATGATTCAGGCTGGCGATCATTTTAGCTTCCTGAAGGAAACGCTGGCGAATATTCGCATTGGCAGTCAAAACCGGGTTTAGCACCTTGATGGCTACTTTTGTATCTAATTTTTCGTGGATGGCTTCGTAAACCGTTGCCATCCCGCCTTCGCCAATGAGACGGCTTATGCGGTAATTCAGAATTTTTTTTCCAATCATTTTTTTTGAAATTGAATCGAAACTTTACTTTTTCGATAGACCTGCCAAAAGTAGGTAAATCGCTTTTACCCTTTCAAAAATAAACCGTAAGAATTTTAAGGGAGTTTTGATTAAAACTGCTTTTCATAGCTGGTAAATAATAAGACATAAAACGCACTCATTGTAGCGATGCTGGTTAGTCTCGCTATTTTACTTTTGAAAACACTGGCAAACATTGAAATCCCACCTTTGGTAAAAGCTAATTGTAATGAGGTTTTTAGATGTTTTACTGAATATGTCATCACAATTTGTGATAAGCTCTGCCATTCCGGTTTTGAGGGTTGAAAAATAAAATCATTTGGAAATCGGTCAATACCAGGTTTCATAGGTTGCTTTAAAGCCCTGGTTTCAACTTTATATTGCCTGGTAAGGTCAAAATCAAACATCACTTTTTGACCTCTGCTTTTATAAATTTTGGTTTCGATTTTCGTAAACGGATTTTGAAAAATACTATTGATATTTTGGATTGAACACAAACGCTGTTAATGTGTTATAACATTCTTCAAAATTGCTAAATCGAAATCCTTATAACACGAAATCCCATTTAAAAAATTCTTACTTAATCTATTGTAAAATATCTTTTTTAAGAAAAACACATTACTATGCCTATGAAAAACACATTACTTTTTTTGACACTTTTTTGGTTTTACCTTAGCCCCGGCATTTTCGCCCAGGCTCCGCAAGCTTTCAAATACCAGGCGGTGGCCCGCGATTTAAACGGCAATCCTGTAATGAGCCAGAATGTTTCGGTAAAAATCGTCATCCTTGCCGGAAGCACTTCCGGTACAATGGTTTACAGCGAGTTGCACAGCACAGCAACAAACAGCCTTGGATTATTTAACCTTGAAATCGGAAATCCGGTACAGGT
>CAYOWJ010000020.1:10804-24380 GCA_964407625.1 uncultured Lentimicrobiaceae bacterium | reverse complement strand
TTTTTAGCCATGTTCTCCGTGTCCATGTGTTCATAATTCATTTCGAATTATTTTAAGTAATTGCATTCAGGGGAAGTGTAAAACTAAACGTGCTCCCAATGCCTTCCAGGCTTTCCACCCGGATATGCCCGCCGTGTTTTTCGATAAATTCCTTACAGAGCAGCAATCCCAGGCCGGTTCCCTGCTCCCTGTTGGTGCCGGACGTTGTATATTTCTGGTCGATACGGAACAATTTTTCGATATTGGTTTTTGATATTCCAACACCGTTATCGCTTACCGACACCATAATTTCGGTTTGTTTTTCGATTGCCGAAATGACGATTTCGCCGTCTGGTTTAGTAAATTTTATGGCGTTCGAAATCAGGTTTCTACAAACTGTATTGAGCATTTCTTTATCTGCAAAAACAGGGATATTTGGCGATAATATCCGATTGATGGTAACCCCCTTTTGGGCTGCAATGTCATCAAATAAAAGGATATTTTCATCGATCAGATCGACCATTTCGAAATACTCAGGATTAAATTCCATCCGGCCGGTTTGCGCGCGTGTCCAATCCATCAGATTCATCAGCAAATCCATTGCGCGTTGCGATGACACCAGGATAATTTCGGCGTATCTTTTAATTCCGTCGTAGTCGTTTTCGTTGATTTGCCCGACAAGAATTTCGCTAAAACCCATAATCGAATTGAAAGGGCTTTTCAGGTCGTGGGCAATGATGGAGAAGAATCTGTCCTTTTGGGCATTGAGTTCGCTAAGTTCTTCGTTTTTGAGCTTGATCTCCTGTTCAGCCTTTTTTCGTTGGGTGATATCCTGACCCTGGGCTATTGTTGCGATGGGTGTTTTGCCGTCGGTTTCAAAAATTGTAGCCGAGTTCCACAACACGGTTCTTATTGAATTGTCGCGATGCAAAATTTCAATTTCCACGGTTTCCCAGCGTTCGCCGGTAAGTGTTTTGTGAATCTGAGCCATCGTTTCACCGGCAAGATTTGGTGGAAAAAGCAACTCCAGCGAATGACCAATTACTTCGGCTTCAGTGCGGCCGGTGATATGTTCAAAAGCATGATTAAAACGTGTTATCCGGAAGTGGGCATCCCATACAATTATCGGAGCATTGGCGCAGTTGATCAGGTTTTCGAGATAAGCGTTGGTTTCACGAAGGGTACCTTCGATACGCCTGCGGTCGGTGATATCGGTGCTGATGCCGGCAAAACCTACCTTGTTACCATTTTCATCTGTAATATAGGAATTTATAATATGTACTGAAATAGTAGTCCCATCTTTTCGTCTGACATTAAAATCGCCTTCCCAGTGGCCATCCTGATTAAGATTCTTAAAATTGCTTTGCATCGTTTCTTTCATCTCTTCGGGCGACAACAACGCAATTATATTTTCCCCAATAGCTTCACTACTATTCCACTGGTAGAGATGTTCGGCGAATTTGTTCCAGTAAAGAATAGTGTTGTTAAAATCAATTACAATAACTCCATTGTGCACTTGTTCGAGCAGCGAGGATTGAAAAGCAAGTTGAATGTCAGCTTTTTTGCGTTCGGTGAAGTCGGTTACAGTTAAAAGGCATTGTTCTCCTTTTCCGTTAATGGTGCCCGAAAGATGAACATAAGTTGACCGATTATCATCTGCCAAAAGTACCACCTCGCAGGTTTCGATACCATTGTTAGTAAAAGTACGGTCTAAAAAGGCATTAAAGACAGGTTTTGTTTCATCAGAAACAAAAAATCCAAACCGGCTTTTTATTAACTTGGAACGGTCCTTCCCAAGCATCTTTGCACCAGTAAGGTTTAGTACGATAATTTCGTTGGTATTGGAAAGCGTGAAATACCCGGTAGGCGCAAAATCATACAAATTCGTGTATTTTTCGATAGCTTCTTCTGCCTGTTGTTTTGCCAGCAAAAGTTCTTCATTCTGCATTTCCAGCTCAATCTGGTGCACTTCGAGTTCGTTAATGAGTTTCAGAGAATCAGCTTCCGAAAGTGGATGAGGATTTTCCAATGACTTTTTTTTCAGGAGGTCTTCAGCCTGTTGACGGAGTGTAGCCTTACTGCGCATATGCTTGTTATGATTTTCCATAATAGATAAATATTATAGTCACTATATTTTTATTAGAAGCAATCATTTATTCCAAATTAAACCTTCATGAGTAACTGAATACATCAGATTTATCATCAGCACCCTTAGGTTTATGACCACACATGCCTCGAAAACACCGGAACTTATGATGAAATCCACGATGTTCCTTTGTGTCATCAATGACGCTCTTATTTGTCTGGTGTCGTTGGTCATTTTTTAAGATTTATCGCCAAAAGGAATTGTAAAATAAAACGTACTACCGTCACCCCGATAGCTGTCGGGGCTTTCAGCCCAAATCCTCCCACCGTGTATTTCGACAAATTCCTTGCAGAGCAACAATCCAAGGCCGGTGCCTTTTTCGTTCTCGGTGCCACGGGTCGAAAAGCTGGTTTCGATTTTGAAAAGCTTGTCAAGCGCATCAGCTGATATCCCGACGCCGGAATCCGTCACCGAGATTTCGATCACCTTATCCTTTGTTGTGGCTGTGAGCTCCACTTTTCCGTTTTTGTGCGTGAATTTTATGGCATTCGAAATCAGGTTGCGCACCACGGTGCTGATCATGTTTTCATCGACCGAAACAATCAGATTTTCGTGAACCGCATTTATTAGCCGGATGTTTTTTTGATCGGCATAAATTTTCTGACCTTCAAATTCAAAATCAATGAGGTCGTTCAGTAAAAGCGTACGGGGTTCAAAGGGAATCCGGCCTTGTTGCATCCTTGCCCATTCGAGCAGGCTTTCCAACAACTCGTACGTATGTTGTGCCGATGAATGAATGATGCCCGAATATTGAATGATCGAATTGTAATCAAGGTCGCGGGCTTCGTCTTTTAATAATTCGCTAAATCCCAAAATACTGTTGAAAGGATTTTTGAGGTCGTGGGCGATGATGGAGAAGAATTTGTCTTTTGTGGCATTGAGCTCGCTAAGTTCTTCGTTTTTGAGCTTGATCTCCTGTTCAGCCTTTTTTCGTTCGGTGATATCCTGCCCCTGGGCAATTGTTGCGACCGGTGTTTTGCCATCGCCTGCAAAGATGGTGGCCGAGTTCCACAACACGGTTCTTGTCGAATTGTTGCGATGCAAAATTTCTATCTCCACAGTTTCCCATCGTTCACCGGTAAGGGTTTTGCGAATTTGCTCCATGGCTTTACTGGCATGGTTGGGAGGGAAAAGCAGTTCGAGCGATTGTCCGATTATTTCAGCTTCTTTGAGGCCTGTTAAATATTCGAAAGCATGATTAAAACGTGTTATGCGGAATTGCGGGTCCCACACGATGATAGGCGCGTTGGCGTAGTTGATCAGGTTTTCGAGATAGGCGTTGGTTTCCTTTAATGAGTTCTGCGCTTTTTTAATATCCGAGATGTCGACAATAAGTCCTCTCAGTCCGGCAGTTTTACCATTAATCAGATAATGGTTGGAATAGACTATTGCCGGAAAAGTTGAACCATCTTTTCGTTGCATCGAAAATTCACTTGTTTCAAGCGTTTTGCCTGTAATTTTTTGCTGGATGTTGCTGATGGCCCTTGGTCGTTCTTCAGGAATATGAAATTCAAGTGAGGATAATCCTATAACCTGATCATTTTCATCATATCCCATAATTTTGTAAGCCTGCTTATTTACGTAGGTCAGTTTACCCTGAAGATCGGTTTCAAAGATGATCTGGGGTAAAAGGTTGGCCATTTCGCGGAATTTTTCCTCACTATCGCGAAGCAGCATTTCGGCCTGTTTTTGTTCGGTAATATCTTTGATGAAGCCTTCCAGGTAGGCGATTGATCCATCCGGGTTAAGCACTCTCCGGCCAGTCATATCAACATTAATAAAACTGCCATCTTTCCGGCGCCATAAAACTTCGTCGAGATGAACCCATCCATCTGTTTTTAAGAGTTGCTTCAAAATATGCTGACGGAAATCGGGATCGGCGTAAATTTGGGTGGTTATGTCGCTGGTCAGTTCAACCAATTCTTCGGGAGATGAATATCCCAGCATTTTTGCTAAAGGAGGATTTGTCGTAATAAACGTTCCACCAGGTAAGGAGTGGAAAATCCCGATAGGTGCATTTTCGAAGAGGTTGCGGAGTTTTTCTTCGGTTTGTTTCCGACCGGTGATATCCTGACCCTGGGCTATTGTTGCGATTGGTGTTTTGCCGTCGGTTGCAAATATTGTAGCCGAGTTCCACAACACGGTTCTTATTGAATTGTCGCGATGCAAAATTTCAATTTCCACGGTTTCCCAGCGTTCGCCGGTAAGTGTTTTGTGAATCTGAGCCATCGTTTCACCGGCAAGATTTGGTGGAAAAAGCAACTCCAGCGAATGACCAATTACTTCGGCTTCAGTGCGGCCGGTGATATGTTCAAAAGCATGATTAAAACGTGTTATCCGGAAATGGGCATCCCATACAATTATCGGAGCATTGGCATAATTGATCAGATTTTCGAGATAAGCGTTGGTTTCACGAAGGGTACCTTCGGTACGCTTGCGGTTGGTGATATCGATGATAACGCCGTTCCACAAGCTGTCGCCATTTGGCAAAATGGTTGGTTCGGCTTCGATTCGAAGCCAGCCGTTTTCACCATTTATCCTGCAGCGGCCCTCCCAGCGAAATGGTTGCAGGTATTTTGCCGCCTGCCGGTTTGCCTCATCCAGCGAAGCACGGTCGTCGGGATGAATGGTGCCGAAAACTGCTTCAGGATTATTGATTACCTCTTGTTTGCCGAGGTTTAGCATTTTGCAGAATTTCTCACTGCCATACTCAAAGTTCACTGTTTCGTCGGCTTTGATGCGTATCCTGTAAATTCCAACCGGAATAAGCCGGACCAGGTCATTGTACATGGTGTTGGTTTCGTGCAGTGCAGCTTCCGTTTTTTTCCGTTCGGTAACATCACGGGCGGTAGTAATAATCACATCTTTGCCGAAATGCCGCCCTTTGTTGCAAATAACCTCTTTAGGGAAAATTTCTCCGTTTTTTCGTTTTCCCCAAAATTCAAATACCTGTGGCTCGCCGGTAATGAAGGTTTTTTTAATCAGTTCGTTAATTTTTGGGAGATCGTTTAAATCCGGTGCTGACAGGATTTCGGGCGTGTGTCCGATTATTTCATCGCGCGAATAACCATACATTTTTTCGACGCCCACATTCACGTTAATAAAGTAGCCATTTTCGTCCTGGATATAAATTGCATCGGTAACCGAATTAAACAATCCATGATAACTCGCTTCACTCTCAGCCAAAAATTCATCAGTTTGTCTGATTTTTTTAATGCTCTGAGCCAATCTCTGCTTTACCCTAAAAATATAGAGTGCTACCGCGCTAACCACGAAAATGATCAGAAACGCCAATCCCAGCGTAAGATAAAGTCCTGTAAGATTTCGTTCATCAGGGTTGTAGATAAAGCCCTCAAGCGAAAAATCAGCTTTTAGCAGTCCGATGCCTGTGTAAGTTTTGGCGATATGTTTCCAGCGGTTTTGATTCATGTAGCCAATATCAACCAAATCGGGCTGCAGCAAGGGAATCATCCGTTTCGATTCGAACTGTAAATAATCCAGCGTGTTCGATTTAGGATATTTGGTGTAAATCAGGTCGATTATTTCATCCCGATGATCTTTGGCGTAAAGCCAGCCTTTTAAGGATGCCTTACGAAATGCCTTAACCCGCTCAGGGAATTTGGCAAGTTCCTGTGCTGAAGTAAAAAGGTTGTCGCCATAAAAATCAATTCCTGCCGATTGTGGGCTGAAGGTCTGGTAAGGATATTTTGCCAGTCCGAAAAAATACGGTTCGCTCGATATGTAACCTGACATGGCTTCGGTCTGGCCATTGATCAGTGCGTCGGCTGAAAAGGTGTGAGGTAACAGTTTGAGGCTGTCGAGTGGAATTCCTTCTTTTTTAAGAAAAGCGATAATTTCTTCGGATTGGGGTTCGAGCATCATGCGCTTGCCGATAAGATCGTGAAGATGGTGGATATCGGGTGTAGCATAAATTTCGTAAGGCGAATGCTGAAATATCACAGCCAGAACAACCACCGGTTTACCTGCTGCCCGCGACAGCAAAAGGCCACTGCTGCCCACTGCGTATTGCGCTTTGCCTTCGAGTACTTCATTTACGGGATCGGTGTCGGGATTAGCTTCGATGATGGTAACATCCAGCCCGGCATCGTGGTAGTAGCCTTTTTCGAGTGCAGCATAATAGCCAGCAAACTGAAAGGCATGCGTCCATTTGAGTTGCAGGGTCACTTTTTCCTGGGCATGAACCGGAGCAATGAAAAAAGCGTGGCATAAAAGCACCAAGCTGAATGACCGTAAAATATGACGAAAGCGTGTTTTCATCTTCAAAAATTTAAGGTTCGATGGGGAAATATTTCATGTGTTATTTTGATAAGCTCCAAACATCAATAATTATTAAAATGATAAAGTTTTGCCAACTAAAAATATTACGGTGCATTGCACCTTTCAATTCAACGGTGAACATTTTTCTATCAATATTACGGTGCGCTGCACCTTTTTCAAAATTCAAAATTCAAAAATCTACACTTTGCCTGTTCTCAGTGTCCAAAATCACAAATCATTGTCGTTTAGTTAATAAATGTAAAATGGAACGCGGATCAAACGGATTTTCAAACGCGGATTAAAACTGCTTATGTTACAAGAAATCAGCGAAAATCAGCGATGCTTGCATCTGCGTTATCAGCGTTCCAATCCTACACTAAACGACATTCAATCATAAATCATAAATCTAAAATCATAAATCATCAATCTTCATTTTTAATATTTATTGATAATTTCCACCAGATCACTTCTTTTTATCGGTTTGGAGATGTACTCGTTACAGCCGGCGGCCAGCGCTTTTTCTTTATCACCACTCAGGGCAAAGGCCGTAACGGCGATTATCGGGAGGTCAGGTCTTTCGGACTTGATAATTGTCGTTGCCTGGAATCCATCCATTTCGGGCATCTTCAAATCCATCAGGACCATGTCGATAGCAGGATTTTCGCGACACGCTTCCACTGCCTCAATACCATTTACAACATGGATGATGCGGTGTTTTTCGCGCAAAAGGATGACCTCAAGCAACTGGTAGTTGCTGTATTCGTCTTCAGCAACAAGCAAGGTTTTGATTTTTGTTTTTTCAACAGGCACTTCGATAACCGGCTGATCTTTAACTACAATGGTTGCCTGAGGTCTGTACGGCGTGGTAAAGTAAAATGTAGATCCTTTTCCCGGCGTCGATTCAAGCCAGATTTTACCACCCAGTAACTCAATGTAGGCTTTCGAAATGGTCAATCCCAGTCCGTTGCCGCCATATTCCCGGCTTCGGTCGGGATTGATTTTACGGAACCTTTCAAAAATAACCTCATGGTCTTCGGGCTTTATGCCTATTCCGGTATCGGAAACATAAAATTCGAGGAAGCCATTTTTGAGGTAACAGCCAAATTCGATTTTGCCTGAATTGGTAAATTTTACCGAATTCCCGATAAGGTTGGATAGAATTTGCCTGAGTTTGTTTTCGTCGGTAAAGATGGCTGCCTCGACATAGGTTAAGTTGGTTTTGTAATTGAGTAACACCGATTGCTGGTCGACAAGCATGCTGAAACTGTTGAAAAGACTGTTTAGCAGCGAGTTTACATTGATGGGATTTTCATGGATTTCGTCAAGCCCGGCTTCGATGGTTGCAATATTGATGATGGCTTCGATAATGGAAGTGAGCTGGTTGCCATTCTGGTGGATGATACGTGTGTAATACTGACGTTCTTCACTGGTAATGCCAGACTCGTCGAGCAAGCCGCTGAAACCCATGATTCCGTTGAGTGGTGTGCGTATTTCGTGAGACATATTGTTAAGGAAAGCAGTCTTAAGTTTGTCGCTTTCCTCGGCTTTTATGAGCGCATCTTTTATGTCGTCTTCAGTTTTTTTGCGCTGGATCGAAATGCTGATCTGGTGGGAGACAAATTCGAGCATCTCGACATCTCTTTCGTTATAGGCATTCGGGTTATCATAACTCTGGACTGCGAAGGCACCGATTACTTTGCCATCCAGATGTAATGGCACACCAAGCCAGACTTCTGAAGGTGTTCCGATGAGTTCGATTTCGCCTGCAAGCCGCATTTCTTCTTTTTTTGCTCTTGTCACCAAAAGTGATTTGTTATTTTTTATCACAAAACCTGTTAACGATTTTTCGGCAGACCAGGTGGTGATGGTGTCCTTTTGATCGCTTGTAAAAGGCGATTTAAGCATTCCGGTATTTTCGTCGTAAAGCGCGATAAAAAAGTTGGTGGTGTCGAGCAGGGTTCCCAACTGTTCGCGGATAATTCCGATCAATTCTTCGAGATGGCTTGTCGAAACCATTGCATTTGAGATATTGTAAAGTACTTTCTGGATCTGTTCTGATCGTTTTCTTTCACTGATATCCGTAAATACTACGGCAAATTGCGATTCTCCGGGGCTGAATGCCCAGACTTCGAAATACTTACCCAATTCAGCCGAAAAGTCTTCAAAATGAACAGCTTCGCCTGTTAATGCCACTTTGCCGTATCTGTCGATCCAAAATTGTTCGGTATGGGGCATTATTTCTTTTACAGTTTTTCCGATGATTTCACTGGCTTTGACGTTGAGCAATTTCTCGAAGGCAGGGTTTACCGAAAGGTAGCGGTAATCGACCGGCTGGCCTGCTGCATCGAGGATGATCTGGTGAAGTGCAAAACTTTGTGTGATGTTCTCGAAAAGTTGCTGATAATTATGTTCACTTTCCTGGCGCGCCTGTTCGGCCAGTTTCCGGCCGGTGATGTCGTGGCCCAGTCCGACCAGACCATATACCTGCCCCTGCTTATCAAGCAAAGGAATCTTTGAAGTAAGCAGCCAGCGTTGATTTCCCTGGGCGTCGAAAAAATTCTCCTCCCGGTTAATCACTGGTTTTCGGGAAGTAATAACTTCCAGATCATCGGCATAACCACGCTGGCCGATTTCGTTATTAAAAATTTCCAAATCGGTTTTGCCGAGGATATCATTTTCCGATTCACAACCGATAATTTCAATATCTGCCCGGTTTGCAATAAGTTTCCGGCAACTGCTATCTTTCACATAGATGGTATCCGGCAGGTTATCGATGAGGGTTCGAAGTAAAATCCGTTCCTGAAGGATGGCGTCTTCGGCCTGTTTACTTTCGGTAATATCAACCAGACCTCCAAAAAGGTATTTAGGCGAATTACCTTCGTGTTTAATAATACATTCGGCAGTTGCAAGCACCCATACAATGCTGCCGTTTTTATGGTTCATCCTCAAATGACAATAATCCGATTCATCGGGCTTTACGTTCAGGATGTGTTCTCTGAACAGTGGATAATCTTCATCATAAACCAACTTGCCCCAGCATTTTAAAGCTATCAGTTCCGGAATCGAGTAACCCAGGATGTGTTCGGTTGCACCCAGCATCCAATCAATCTGTAATGTTCCGTCACTTTCGGTGCAGGAATATGAAATATCGGAGATACTCGAGGAAATATGCCTGAAACGTTCTTCACTTTCTCTTAAAGTTTTTTCGGTAAGTTTCCGTTCGGTGATGTCGCTTTTTACTGCAATAAAATGCGTGATCGTCCCACTGTCGTTGGTGATGGGCGATAATACGGCGGATTCGTAATAAAATTCGCCATTCTTTTTTTTATTTTTGAATTCGCCGTACCATTCCTTGCCCGAGGTAATGGTTTCCCACAGATGTGCATATTCTGTATCTGTTGTCTGGCCTGATTTTAAGATGCGCGGTGTATTTCCGATGGCTTCTTCAAGGGTGTACCCTGTTATTTGGGTAAATTTGGGATTGACGTATTCAATATCTCCGTGAATATTGGTAATTACAATACTCGCCGGACTTTGCTCGGTGGCTTTTGAGAGCTGACGAAGTTTTTCCTCCTTTGAACGGCGTTCGGTAATGTCGGTAACTGAGGTGATAAAGAACATGGGTTTACCCTCCGTGTCCCGTTGTAAAACTGTATTCACTTCAGTTAAAACAATACTTCCATCCTTTTTAAGATATCTCTTTTCAAAACGAGCAGTCTTTTTTCTATCTTCAATCAACGAATTAAAGAATTCCAGACTGTATTCAATATCGTCATGGTGGGTTATTTCCTGCCAGGTTTTATTGGAAAGTTCTTCAACTTCATAACCTAACATCGAACAAAATGCTTTATTGACCGTTAATTCGCCAGTAATTTTGGTAATTGAAATACCGAGCGGAGAGTTTTCGATGGTGAGCCTGAATTTTTCCTCATTTTCGCGGATAACCTGCTCGGCATTCTTTCGGTCGGTTATATCTCGGAAATTGATGATGATAGCCTCCACACCTGGCTCGGCGTAAAGATTGCTAAAGGTGCTTTCGATCCATCTCCATGAACCCTGCTTGTGCTGGAAGCGATATTGGAGGGTTAAAATTTTGGATGGATTTTGGATGAGTTCGCTCAAAGCAGCCAGAACCACTGGAGTATCTTCAGGATGGGTAGCGGTAATTGGATCGATCTGACCCGGATCATCGGTGGTATAACCGAACATCGTTCTTGCTGCGGGGCTGGCAAATTTTATTTTCCCATCAAAATCAATTAAAACGACGCCATCAGGGGCATTTTCGATGATTGCCCTGAATCGTTTTTCGGCATTGAGTATGGCTTCTTCGGCAATTTTGCGTGCAGTAATGTCTCTGATTACCGTTTGTATAGCAGGTTTTCCTTCATAATTTATTGGGATTCCAATTACATCAACATCAATAATTTCGCCATTGAGCTTAATAAATTTTTCCTGGTTTAATTCGGCAGGCAATCCTGATTCAAATATTTTGTTAATTCGTTCCTTTGTACTTTCCCTGTAATCGGGATGTACAAAATTAATGGCAGGTTTGTTAATGATCTGATCGGGAGAAGTAGCCCCAATCATTTTCAGGGTGGCCGGGTTGGCAAATACAATTTTTCCCTGGGTGTGAATTATTATTGCATCCGGTGACAGATCAACTATTTTGTGGTATTTTTCTTCATTTTCCTGAAGGTTTTTTTCGATGTGTTTGCGATCGGTAACATCGCGGATCGATTCGATGCTTCCAATACGGTTTCCATTTGAATCGAACAGCGGAGCACCTGTGTTCCAGATATAGGCTCCTTTTCCTCCGTATAGTGCCGGTGCAAATATTTCGCCGATCAATTTATTCCCTTTTCGCTGGACATTTTGGTACCTGGCTTTGAGTTCTTCATTTTCAACATCGAGAAGATCGAGCAATTGAAGCCGCCGGTCGCCATAAAAAGGAACGGTATAGGCATGATCACCCTGGCCGATCATGGTTTCTTTGGTGATTCCGGTCATTTCTTCCATGGCCTTGTTCCATGCGATAACCTTCATGTCGTTATCAATTACAAAGGTTGCATCGGGCAGGAAGTCGATGATGTCTAAAAGCTGCTGCCTGGATTCGATAACAGCTTCTTCGATTTTTTTGCGTTCGGAAATGTCTCTTGCAAAAACCACCAGGCCTTTACGGCTGCCATCGGGATTGAAAACCGGTGTTTTTGCGACCGAGAAAGTTTTATCAACACCATCGATCGTAGGAATAATTTCGTCGGTATTAATGATTTTACCTTCATTCCAGGACTTTTCATCAGAAACCTCACAGGATAAAAATGCATTTCGGTAAATTGGGTTTGTAAATTCGGCCAGTTCGGAATCCTTTTTATGATGATAATCCACGCCGGTTAGACCGAAAAGCTCAAGATCGGCTTTATTGGCCTGAAGCCACCTGCCTTCGCCATCTTTAAAACAAATGATATCGGTGGTGGTGTTAATTAAGGTCGAGAGTTGTTGTTCTTTTGTGGCTAATGCAATTTCGGCTTGTTTTTTTTCAGTAATGTCGCGGAGAATGAATAAAGTGAATAAATCACCACCCAACTCGTACAGCGACACATTAACCTCCATGTCGAACCCGGAGCCATCTTTTCGTAATCCTTGCGTTTCGTAATTGGCAGGTGCCGGCTGGTTTGTAGTCCGCAGCCTGATGTATTCGGTAATTTTTGGGCGTTGGGTTAGTGCAATGAGGTCAAGGATGGGTTTGCTGATAAACTCATTTTCATCATTGTATCCAAATATGGTTACAAAAGCCGGATTTACAAAAATAAGCTCTCCCCTCAGTGCCACACCAATGGCGTCAACTGAATTTTGGAATATCGCACGGAATTTTGTTTCGCTGCTTTTTAAATTCTCTTCGGATTGACGGCGCTGGGTAATATCGCGTAATGAACCTTCAACCCCGGCTGGTTTGCCTTCAGCATCAAAAAAGAATTTAGCATTGATCGAAGTCCACTTAATTTCGTTGGTTTTTGATTTTAACCGGACATCGAAATCAAAAACATCACCCTTCTCGGCAATAATCTTAAGCAATGTTTCACGGTCGGCGGGGTCATAATACAATTCTTCAGCTTGTCTTCCTATCAATTCTTCCCGTAAATAGCCCGAATACCTGATGATTGACGGGCTTATTTCGAGAATTTTTCCGGAAGCGTCAATCTGGTAAAAAACATCCTGAATGCTTTCAAAAATTTTACGATACTTATTTTCGCTTTCGCGGAGCAATTCTTCGGCTTTTTTCCGGTCGCGGCGATTTTTGGTTTCCGCGAGTTCGCGTTGTACCGCAGGTCCTAAGCGTGCCAGATTATCTTTCATCAGGTAGTCGTTGGCGCCAGCTTTCATCAGAGCAACAGCCGTTTCTTCACCAATATTTCCCGAAACCACGATAAACGGAATGTCAAGCCCGGTTTCTTTCAACACATTCAAGGCTATATGAGCATCAAACTGGGGAAGGCTATAATCCGAAATTACCAGATCCCAGACTTTTTCCGACAATGCATCCTGCATTTGTTGCATTATTTCAACCCGTTCGGAAATTATGGTAAAACCCGATCTGGATATTTGCCTTAGAACAAGTTCGGCGTCGGTTTCGTTATCTTCGATTATCAGGACACGTAATGTCGTTTCCATAGTAAAAAATAGTTTTTGTTTAGTAATTGACAGGTTATTTAAAAGGTGGGGGCTCATTGATGACGAGCCAATACAGGCCGAGAAGTTTAATTGCTTCAGCGAATTGATGAAAATCGACGGGCTTTCGGATGTAGCTGTTCACTCCCAGGTCATAACCGGCGGCGAGGTCCTGGTCTTCTTTGGATGAGGTTAGGATGATAACCAGGAGGCGATGCGTCAGCTCGTTGGCACGAATTTGCCGAAGTACTTCAAGCCCTTCGATTTTAGGTAATTTAAGGTCGAGAAGTACCAGTACAGGCAGGTCGGAAACATCTCTTCCGGCATATTTTCCGGTGGCAAACAAATAATCGAGTGCTTCCTGTCCGTCTTCTGCAACAACGATATTGTTGTTGATATGTTCTTTTTCGAAAGCCCGTTTTGTAAGGTCAATGTCGCTGGGATTATCCTCAACCAGCAGAATCGTTTTGTTAGTGTTTTTCATTTTTCTTGCTGTGTTAATTTGTT
>CAYOWJ010000020.1:0-10704 GCA_964407625.1 uncultured Lentimicrobiaceae bacterium | reverse complement strand
TTCCATTTTTCCATTCTTCCATTATAACCTTGTTCCAATTGTAAAATAAAATGCCGCTCCTTCATCAACTTTCGCTTCAGCCCAGATTTGGCCTGAATGACGGTGGATGATCCGCTGCACTGTTGCAAGGCCAATCCCAGTTCCCGGAAAATCGGTTTGTTTGTGCATCCGCTGAAAAGCCCCAAATAATTTTTTCGAATAATTCATGTCAAAGCCCACCCCGTTGTCACGAATGTAATAATTTAATTCGTCACCAATAACAATTGCCCCGAATTCGATACGTGTAATTTCCCTCATTCCGGTAAACTTAACAGCATTGTCGAGCAGGTTTGTGAGGGCAATTTCGAGCAATTGAGGATCACCTATCACCATCAGTCCGGGTTGGATTGTAAACTCGAATCTGCGTTGGGGATTGGCTTCCTGTATGCGTTGGGTGATGGAGCTGATTAATGCAGAAAACTCAACAATTTCCAATTTCATTTCAGAACGGTTTACGCGCGACAGTTTAAGCATATCGTCAATCAGGTGGCCCATTCGCTGAGTCTCGCTGCGCACGCGGCCAAGGTATTGCTGAGCTTTTTCGTCGAACAAATGACCAAAATCCTCGAGTAATGCCAGGCTCCATCCATCGATTCCCCGTAACGGTGCCCTGAGATCGTGTGAAACAGAATATGCAAAGGCCTCGAGTTCCTTGTTTGTATTTTCGAGTTTGTGATGTGCTTCATTAAGTAAATCGGCGGCTTTTTTGCGATGGGTGTGATCGATGATTGTCATGCGGCTTCGCAGGTAATTTCCTTGCTGGTCGTAGAGTGCTGTAGCACTTAATAAAACCGGAAGAACAGTGCCGTCTTTACGGATCATGTCAAATTCGAGATCAGTTATCCACCCTTGTTGCTTAAATATGGGGAAGTTTTTTGCAAAGGTTTTTTTACTTTCGATAGAAATGACATCGGAGAATTTCAATTTCCCGACGATTTCTTCACGTTCATAACCAAGCCATTTTAGTTCGGTATCGTTGATGAGTTCAAAAAATGCGTCATTGTTTAACGAGTGATAGCCACAAGGGGCATTATTGTAAAGATCGAGCAGTTCGGAAGTTCGCTCACTGATGATTTTTTCGAGGTTTTCGTTAATCTTGATGATATCCTCTTCGGCTTGTTTTCGCCCGGTGATATCCATCGAAATTACGCAAATGCCGTTGATAAGATTATTTTCGTCGAGCATAGGAAATTTTATCGAAATAAAATACCGGATTCCTGAGCTATCTAAAAGCATTTCTTCTTTTTCGATTAAAATACCTGATTTGATGGCTTCCTGGTCGTCGAGGTAAAATTGTTGTCCTTTTTCTCCCGGAAAAAGTTCTTTATCCGTTTTGCCGATTGCAAATTCGCGGCTTAAATCAGATACCGCCTCCCATTTCCGATTGACCAGCACATACTTTCCGTCAATATCTTTTACATAAATGATGGTTCCGCTGTTTTCGATTAAATCTGAAAGAAACCTGCGGTTTTTTATTAATTCGGTTTCGGCTTTTTTGCGCTCAGTGATGCGCCACACCGAATCCATCATGAGCGTGAGCTGGTTGACGTCGGCATCGGTATAATTGGTTTCTTTATTGGCTACAGCCACAACAGCAACAATTTTGTTTTCGATTATTACGGGTATGGTGAGATATTTATGCAAAGGGGCGTGTCCTTCGGGATAGCCTTTTTTTAGTGGATGTTCGGCCTGAAAATCGTTAAGCATGATGGGTTTACGCTGCCTGACAGCTTCTCCCCAGATTCCGGTTTTTTCTAATTCGTAAATCGTTTGAGGATCAATAATGGTGCACTCATCCAAAACTTTTCCTGACCATGAATTGAGTGTAAATTCCTGCTTATCTTCATCATAAAAATAAATGTAGCCAATTTTGCTCTGCGTTAAAGTTATGGCCTCTTCGAGCGCAAAATCGAGAAATTCCTGGATTGTTTTAGTCTGATGTTGCGAAAGGCGCAGCAAACTGCTTAATCTTGCTTCGTTAATCAGGATGGTTTCCTCGGCAGCTTTTCGTTCGGTAATATCGCGGATGATGGCCTGGAAAAATTCAGAATCATTTACACGGATACTTCTGCTGCTGATTTCGACAGGAAATATTTCACCGTTTTTACGGATGTGCCGCGTTTCAAAAATGGTTCCTTCAGCTGATTTGTTTGGCAAACTAAATATTACTTCGGTTTGATTTTTTGTTTTGGGAAGAACTAAAGTGCTGAAATTTAATTTCATCAGTTCTTCACTGTAATAACCATAAATGCTGCAGGCTTTTTCGTTGATCTGGGTAATATTTCCATTTGCATCAGTAAGAATGATGGCATCGCTGGCATATTTAAAAAAGTTATCAAAATGACGCAGCAAAGCTGTTTGCTCAATTTCTGCTGCAAGTGCATGACGTCTCCATAGAACATAGATAATCAGCGCACCAACTAAAATCAGTAAAACAATCAACAAAAATATCGATAAAGCCTGTTCCCGGAGAGGATAGAAGATTTCATCGGCATCAACTTTTGCGACCATGGACCAGTTTGTTCCCGGAATTTTTTCGATGTTGGCCAGCACCCGCTTACCCCTGTAATCTCTTCCTTCAACAATTCCGGTAATTCCCAAGGCAGCTTTTGTTGCCGGTAAAAGTGTATCGGTGAGGGGGAACACTAAATTTAACGCAGTGTTTTTTCGATGGCGTAATTCGTTAAGGTATAAAACATTGTTTCCTTCTTTCCGAATGAGTATCGTTTCGGAGGTCCGGCTGGGTGTGGGCCAGGTTTGGATCAGCGGGAAAAGAAATCTTTCGGCGTCAATCCGGAAAAAAATGACACCGATTAACCCTGTAGTGTCGGCGTGTGAGCTGAACAGAGGAATTATTAAACCGATGTGCGGACCGGAATTGTCGGATTTATTCAGATCGGTGAAGATGATTTTTTTTTCCATCATCGCCTGTAACGCCATTTTTTTGCCAAACACTCCAACAGGCTCAACCGGGGATGAACTTATCAGGATTTGAAGGTTTGTATCCAATAAAAGTACCGAGGAGTAATCATAGGATTTTTGAATTGAAAAAAGCCATGCAGATAATTTTCGGTAGTTTTCATCGGGCCTGGTTCCTGTGATCATTTCATGAACAGCATCGATGGCAAGCAGGTTATTAAAAATTGTGCTGGCGTTGCCCAAACGTTCGTTGCGCCAGTTAACGATCTGATCAACCTTGAGCTGGCTGATGGCAATTAAATTGTTATGCTTTTCGCTGACGACTATCTTTTTTTGATGGTTGTAAAAGATTAAACCTCCGGCACAAAAAATCATGCTTAAGGCCATAAAAACGGCGATAAGACTGATTCCGCTAAATTTGTTAACCTTTTTCACATTTCACATTTTCAAAGTTACTATCAAGAAGTTGGCAGTTGGCAGTTGGCAGACGGCAATTGCCAGCCCCGATGGCTACAGGGGGTCGGCAGTCGGTAGCAGTCAATTTGTAACATTTGTCCATCATTCCATTTTTCCATTTTTCCAATTGTTGAATTTTCAAATTGTCGCCCCGATAGCTATCGGGGGTCGAATTCTTCCAATCTTCCACTCTTCCATCATTCCAATCTTAAATAATGATCAATCATCTTAAGCAATTTTTGCCGATCCACCGGTTTGGTGATGAAATTATTGCAGCCGGCAGCAATGCTTTGAGCTTTGTCAGCCAAAAAGGCGTGTGCAGTCAAAGCAATAATGGGTAAGCCGGGTCTGAATTTTTTGATTTCGACGGTAGCCGTTAAACCATCCATCACTGGCATCTGAATGTCCATGAGAATGAGATTGATATCCTGATTTGTTTTGCACAGTTCAATAGCTTTGAGCCCGTTTTCGACGTGAATTAGCGAAGGATTGGATTTGCGAAGGATAATTTTTAACACATCAAAATTATCGGTAACATCCTCGGCAATCAAAATTGTTTTATTTGTAAAATCGTAGTTGAGCTCTGCCACAACAGGTTTTACCGCAGGAATTGGTTTATTTATCAAAACCGAAACCGGTAGGGTGAAATAGAAAATTGATCCACTTGCAGCATCCTCGCCCTGGCTTTTTTCGTGTGAGGTAAACCATAATTTGCCACCTAACAACCCGGCAAGTTCCCGGGAGATGGATAAACCAAGTCCTACACCTCCAAAAGTGCGGGAGTTCGATTCTTCTTCCTGCCTGAAACGTTCCCAGATAATACCGTGTTTTTCTTTTGCGATGCCTTTTCCGGTATCTTCAACAAAAAACAAAAGGTTTTCTTTTTCGACACGATAGCCAAATTTTATGTATCCATCAGCGGTGAATTTCAGCGCATTGCCGATGAGATTATTTAAAACCTGGGAGAGCCTCACTTCATCGGTAATAATATTGCTGTTGTCATTATTCAGCGCCTTTTCGAGGCTTATTTTGATGTTGGATTTTTCGAGGATGACTTTTTCGTTTTCAAACGCCAGGAGCATGGTATCGAGCAGTGCGTTGAGGTTAACCGTTGTTTTGCTGATGGTAAGCTGGTGGCTGTCGATCATCGAAATATCAATAATATCGTTGATAATGGTTATCAGATCTTTGCCTTTTCGGTTAATGATCGAAATAAACTCTTTTCGTTCGGCCGGGGGCAGATTATCCTCTTCGAGGTGCGACAAAAACCCGAGGATAATGTTCATGGGTGTTCGGATTTCGTGCGACATATTGGCTAAAAATGCACTTTTGAGCCGGTCGCTTTCTTCGGCATTTTCTTTGGCTTTAATGAGGTCGTTTTCGATTTGTTTTCGGTCGGTAATATCCCGGGTTATCGATAAAATATGGGGTTTATTGCCGATGTTGATCAAACAGGCCGAAACCAGGGTGGTAAGTAAAGTGCCGTTTTTGGAGCGGAAAACAGTTTCCAGATTTTCGATAAGACCTTGTTTGCTGACGGTTTCAATAATTTTTGTCCTGTCTTCCGGGTTTGTCCAGATGTTTAATCCAACTGTGGTAGCACCGATGACTTCATCTTTCAGAAAGCCTGATAGCGAAATAAATCCTTCGTTTACGTCGACAAAGGTGCCATTTTCATCAGTAATGGTGATGGCTTCCGGGATTGTCCTGAAGGCAGCTTTGTAGCGCTCTTCACTTTCGCGAAGGGCGTTTTCAGCCATTTTGCGGTCGGTGATATCCCTGAAAACACCAAAGGTTCCACTTTGAACTCCTTTGTTGTCGTATTTGGGAGTGGCAGTTACCAAAATACTTTTTTGCTCCCCGGTTTGGGCAATAATTTCAAGTTCATACGACGACTTGAGCGATTGCGCCCGTTTTTGTGTTTCCTTGCGGATGACCTGAAAATATCCCGGAACAATAAAATCCAGCAAATTTTTTCCGACCAGTCCACCAACAGGCAAACCAAACATTTGATCGGCAGCGGGGTTGGCAAAGGTGAAAATTTCATTGCGGTCAACAATTCCAATTCCCTCACCCTGGTTTTCGATGACCAACCTGTTAAGGTTTTCACTATCGATTAGCGCTTCTTCAGCTTGTTTAAGTTCGGTAATATCGCTCAGCGTAATCACAATCCGGGCTAGTTGCCCGTTGTTAAATTCGGGAAAAGCATTAACAAGGAGCCATACACGGGTGTTATCCAGCCGATGAACAACACCCATAACGTAATTGCGTACCGGCACATGGTCGGCAATAACCAAGTTTACCGGATATTGATCCAACGGCAAAGGGGCGCCATCATCGCTGATAAACTTAAAATCGGGGTCATTGGCGGTTTTTCCCTGAAGCTGATCTGACGAGAAACCAAGCAAAACCGAGGCTTGTTCATTGCTCAGAATGATCCTGGTATCCCGATCGTGCACCACAACGCCGGCATGAAGATGGCTGATCAGCGTGCTGAGCTTCTCTTCACTTGCCCGCAATTCGTTTTTTGATTCCAGCATTCGTTTAAAAGCTTTCTGCTGAATTTCGTTGTACACATAAAAAAACACCAAAAGCATTATGAGAAGCGTGATGATAAAAATTATTTTAACCCGGTCGAAGGAGACAGCTTGTTTTATCAAAGCCAGCGAACGATCGATACCAAGCACCGCTACAATTTTTCCGTTGGTTTTATCTCTTATGGGCACAAAAGCCGAGAGCCAGTCGCCCCAATCGTCAGTAAAAGCCACTGTAAGTTGCTGCAGGTGACCGCTGAATACATTTGTAAGTTCCGGAGGTGCTCCGGAATAAACATCGCCAGGCGCTGAATAGTCTTCAGATGTCGCTGGTTCCGAATCGGCAAAAAACACGATGCTGTCGCCTTTTTGATACATCAGGTAAATAAAACTGAATCCGGGGTAAGCATTTCGCATTTCGATGAGACGTTCCTTCAAAAGATGATAATTGGGTGTACTTAAGTCGCTGGCTGAACCTGATAATTTTATTACAAGTTCAGCATCGATTGATGCGGACGAAAGCCTTGCAGCAGCCATAACCTGTTCGGTTTCGTCGGAAAGCCTGATATAACCTGTATTTTTTACGGCCCACCAACCACCTGCAAGGATCACAAAAGTTGAGATGGTAAACATGATCACATAAATCCGCTTTTCATGCGATGGCCCGTTTTGATGAATAAACCACACACAAACCAAAATTGCCCATGCCACTATTCCAAGCAGGAATTGCAGCGAAAAACCGAAGGCTGCTTCAAAGAATCCGAAGTTGAGATATGATGATGGAAAAAAGGCAGCTTTTGGGACGATTAATCCTGCTGATAAAGCGAAAACAAGCATGAAAATTCCAAACCCTGCGAGCCATTTATCTGCTGCAATTTGTGGGTCTGTCCGCCTGATAAGCACTACGGTGTATGCCGAATAAAATCCACCGACCAACCCAAAAGCATAACGGCATGAGATTTCGAGGCCGGTTAAACCGTACCAGATGCCCGAACAACCTGCCACGAGCAATGCTGCGGTTAGCCAGCGGTAAGGGAAGGCTTTGCTTAATGATTTTAAACCTTGTAATCCAAATTGTAATAGTGAAAATAAAGAAATTGCCAGCAAGGCAAGGTTGAGAATCCTAAGAAGGGAGGTGTTTCCCGAAAATAGTGTAACTATTCCGAGCCATTGGCTTAATCCGTAAAAAGTGCCAAACAATCCAATCCAGAACCAGGGAAGCGAATATTTCTGCATTTTATTCAGGGCAAAACAAACCCCGCCAAAAAGCAGAAATCCCATCCCTTCGACAAACAGCACGTAATCAAGATTTTCTGTAAAAAATAACGACATCCGGTTTCTCCTAGAATTTTAACTCTTCACCCTGCAACAGGTATTTTTAGTTTTACTTTCGGGCTTAACTTTAGTGGTTAAGCCTTGAAAGTGTTTTCTGATTGTTTCCAAAAATAGACATTATGTTTTTATGTTTGCCATGATGTGATGAGTATTTTTTTTCAATCACAATAATGATAACAGGGTTTTGCTTCTGAATTTGGTTTAAATCCTTGGTTTTAATAACCACTGTAGCTCAAAATTTTATTCGGATAATTTTTATTCGTTCAGACTTAAATAATGATCAATCATTTTTGTCAGCTTTTGATAATCAACTGGTTTTGAGATATAATCGTTACAACCTGCCTCAATACACTTGTCTTTTTCATCAGATAAAGCGTGGGCGGTAAGCGCAATGATTGGCAATTTGGGCCGGTTTTTCCGTATTTCACGGGTAGCCTCGTAACCATCCATAACCGGCATCCGAACGTCCATCAGGACAATAGCTACATCGTGATTTGTCTGGCAGATTTCAACCGCACTTAAACCATTGGTGGCGTGCAGAATAGTAGGTTTGTAATGGCGCAGAATCATCTTGACCAACTGGAAATTTGAAAAAACATCCTCGGCAACAAGGATTGTTTTGCCGCTGAAATCATAGCTTTCATATTTGGGTTGTTGAGCTTCAATCACATTTTTATGATGCGAAAGGATGGATGCCGGTAAAGTGAAAAAGAAAGTTGACCCCTGGCCTTCTTCTGAGGTTATCCATATTTCACCTCCCAGTAATTCGACTAATTCTTTCGAGATCGATAACCCTAATCCTGCGCCTCCATGCGTCCTGACATTTGATTCTTCCACCTGGCGAAAGCGTTCAAAAATAACCTGGTGTTTATCCCTGGCTATGCCTTTACCCGTGTCCTGTACAAAAAACAGCAACAGTTCTCCCTCCTGGCGGTAACCAAATTTGATAAAACCGGCGGTGGTAAATTTTAAAGCATTCGCAATGAGATTATTCAGGATTTGAGATAACCTTACTTTGTCGGTAAAAATATTGGAAAATGAATCGCTGATGGTTGTTTCCAATTCAAGCCTGATATGGTCCTTATTCATTTGTGCTTTTTCCTTTTCAAAGGTCATCAGCAAGGTGTTGAGCAAAAGGTTCAGGTTAAATGTGGCTTTGTTAATGGAGAGTTGGTTGCTGTGGATGATGGAGAGATCGATAATGTCGTTCAGGATTGTCATCAGGTGGTAACCTTTGGTGCTGATAATCGAAAGGTATTCCAAACGTTCTGCAGGAGTAATGGAATCATCTTCCAGCAGTCCCGAAAAACCAAGAATAGCGTTCATTGGTGTGCGTATTTCGTGCGACATATTTGTAAGAAAAGCACTCTTTAACCGATCAGATTCCTGTGCTTTTTCTTTAGCCTCAATTAATTCAGCCTCTACTTGCTTGCGTAAGGTGATATCGCGCAAAGTAGCCATGATAATCGTTTTATCTTGTATCCGGATCAACTGAGCCAGCATTTCAACAGGAACTTTAACGCCATCAGCACGAATCACAATGCCTTCGACAGGATGGGCAAAGCCTTGATTTTTGGATTCTTTTACAAAGTGGTCAAGTGTGCTTTCTACATGTTCATCATCTGTTAACTGGTGTAATTCGTGTTGAGACATTCCTATTATTTCGTCAGGTTTTTTGAGCAAGAGCCTGCAGGCTGCGTTGTTGATATCCAGAATTTTCCCGGATTCCGGATCGGTAAGGATAATGGCATCCGGCGCACCTTCGAAAAGCACACGAAATCGTTCCTCGCTTTCACGCAGTGCATCTTCAGCAAACTTGCGGTCGGAGATGTTGGTTAGTGAAGTAATCCTGACATTTCTTCCTTTATAGTGCGTCATTTTCCCATGTAAAACGCACGGAAAAGTGGTGCTGTCTTTTCTTAATGCAACCGCTTCGTATGGCTTTTCATAACCCGAAAGCATATTCTTCATTACAATTTCCCTATAGGCAGGGGCGATCCATTCGGTGCCAAATTTGCCGGTTGCCTCTTCGGAAGTATAGCCGAACATCTTTTCTGCTGACAGGTTTTGCTCGATGCAAATCCCTTTTTCAGAGATAAAAATGGCTTCAAAAGAAGCTTCACTTAATCCCCGATATTTTTCCCTGCTTTCTTCAAGTTCGGCTTCCGCACGTTTTTTTTCAGAAATATCACGGGCAGTAGCAATCAAAACATCTTTTCCAAAATATCTACCCTTGTTAACAATCACCTCTTTTGGGAATATTTCGCCATTTTTTCGTAAGGCCCAAAAATCGAAACGTGCGCTTATACCCGTATCGAAAACCTGATGTGACATTTCGTTAATGGCATCAAGATCGTTTAGACCGGGTGCTGAAAGTTGAACAGGTGTTTGTCCGATGATTTCTTCGCGTTGACAACCATACATCTTTTCGGCACCATTGTTTACATCAATAAACTTGCCTGTTGTGGCATCCTGAATGTAAATGGCCTCGGAAACGGAGTTGAAAATATCAAAATAGCTTTGCCGGCTTTGCGCTAATGTTTCCTGGGTTTGTTTGCGTTCGGTAATGTCGCGCGTGAGGCTGCCTATCATAAAGCTTTTGCCGGTGTTGATTGGATAGGCTGTGGTTTCGATGCTTCTGATACTTCCGTCTGATCTTTGAATTTCGGTTTCAATTACCTTACCGAAAAAGTCGGACTGACGTGTTTGAAGTATATTTTGAATTGTTTTTTTCAGATAATCATAATTTTCCGGGGTTCTTCGGTCCATTAAAGCGATTTTAAGCTGAGCGTCCCAGATAGGTTTGCCTAAGAATTCGTCCTTCTTAATCCCGGTAATGATTTCTTCACTTTGGTTCCAAACGATGATTTTACCAGTTTCATCGGCTATTACGATTCCGTCGGTGGATTTTTCGACAACACCTCTGAATTTCTCTTCACTATCTCTCAGGATTTCTTCGGCGAGCTTGCGATCGGTGATGTCTCTTGCGGCGCCCACGGTTCCGATCATTTCCCCCTGCTCATTTCGCAAGGGTGTTTTTATCGCCTCCAGAAACAGGAATTTCCCTTTCACATTTCCAAATTCTTCAAAGTGGCCGCTTTTTCCGGTTTCCATGACAATGTCATCCGAATTGCGGCAGTTCTCGCCAAAGGTGTGCCAGTGAGGGTTATCTGCATGGTTTTCACGCTCCCGGCGGGCAAAGAATAAATCTGTTTTGCCAATGGGTTCGTCAATATCACTGGCCATGAGCAGATTTTCGCAAACCGATTTATTTACGAAAATGAACTTCTTTTCCATGTCCTTGGCCCAAAGCATGTCGGGCATGATATCTGCCACATTTCTGAGCAGTTCCTGAATTTGCCGGTAGGAATGTTCTCTTTGTTTTAATTCATCTTCGATACGTTTTCTTTCGGTTATGTCG